>CAMDEX010000100.1 GCA_945897075.1 Litorilinea aerophila | reverse complement strand
GCGCCCCTACGGAAGTGTACTCAGATTGGCTGCAACTGCATCTGTGCCACCAGACGGCGGAAGTGTTCGCCCCGCTCTTCAAAGTTTTTGTAGGCGTCGTAGCTCGTCCCGCCGGGGGAGAGCAGCACGACGGTGCCGGGCTGGGCAAGCTGGGCCGCAAGCCGCACGGCCTCTTCCAGCCGGGTCACAGTGGCACACTCCGGCGGGCGCACCCGGCGAAAGGTGGCCCAATCGCGCACCTTCTGGATAATCATCGGGCCGGCCTGTCCAAAACCGATGAGGAAGTTGACCCGACGTAGCGTCTCCTCGGCGAAATCGTCCCAGGGCAGGTTTTTGTCTTTGCCCCCGGCCAGCAACACAAGCGTCTGCTCCCCCGGCGCAAAGACGCGCAGACCGGCGATGGCCCGCTCCGGCGCGGTAGCGATGCTGTCGTTGATCCACGTCACGCCACCCAGCCGCGAGACTTCTTCCAGGCGGTGGGGCACACCGGTAAAGGTCGTTGCGATCGCATTCATTGCTTCCTCCGTCGCGCCGGCTGCGCCGCTGATGGTCGCGGCTGCCAGCAGATTGCTGATGTTGTGATCCCCGCGCAGACGCACGTCGTCGCGGCGGCAAAAGGGGATACCGTTGTAGACAAGCTGATCGCCGTCCAGCCACGCGCCCGCCGCAAGCGTTTGGGTGCGGCTGAAGTAGAGGAGTTGCGAGTTATGAGTTATGAGTTGAGCGTTTGTCGCGGCCAGCAAATTGTCCATTGCCCAATCTGCCGGCAGCGCGCCGTCCCCCGTCTGCCGTCTGCCGTCCGCTGTCCGCCACTCGCCACTCACCAACTTCTGCGTCACCGGATCGTCCGCGCTGACGATGACCCGGCTCGTCGGTTTCAGGTGACGCAAGAGATTGAACTTGGCGTCGGCATAGGCGGCCATGGACGGGTGGCGATCCAGATGGTTGGGCGTAATGTTGAGGATGGCTGCCACATCTGGTCCCATCTCCTCGAACGGCCCGTAGGCAATGGCGGGGTCGAATATCTCCAGTTGGAAGCTGCTCAACTCCAGAACGATCAGATCGTCCTCGCCCACGCCGCCCAGCCGGTGCAAAATCGGCGTGCCGATGTTGCCGCCCACATGGACTGTGCGCCCTGTACCCGCAAAAGTGTGGCGCAGCATCTCCCCCACCAGTGTGGTGGTGGTGGTCTTGCCGCTGCTGCCGGTGATGGCGATGACGGGGCAGGGGGCAAGTTGCAGGGTAAGCAGGCTGTCGTTGCTCAGGCGGATGCCGCGCTGGATCGCTTCCTGGACAAGCGGGAGTTGGGCAGGCACGCCGCCACTCAGACAGAGCAGATCGCAGCCGTCCAGCAGGGAGAGCGGGTGGCCGCCGAGGGCCAGGCTGACGGGCAGGCCATTGAGCGCGGCCAACTCCGCGCCCAGCTTCTCGGCCGGCGCGGCATCGCTGACAGTGACATTGGCCCCCGCCGCCACAAAATAGCGGCAGAGGGCCAACCCCTGGCGGGCCAGCCCCAAAATTAGGACAGTGCGGTTTTGAAAGTTGAACATATCCGAACCCATCCTTCAGGAAGTGGGAGAGTGTGAAATTGGGAGATTGGGAGATTGGGAGATTAGGAAGATCGGCGCTCTCCAATCTCCCAATCTCCTAATCTCCCGCTCTCCCAATCTCACAACAACGCCAACGCCACCCCCAGCATCCCACTCAGCACGCTGATCAGCCAGAAGCGCTCTTTCACCTGCGTCTCGCTCCAGCCGATCAACTCGAAGTGATGGTGCAGAGGTGTCATCTTAAATATACGTATATCTCTACCCAGATAGCGCCGACTGAGTTTGGCCGAAGCCACTTGCAGCATCACCGAGACCGTTTCCGCCACAAAGACCAGCCCCACCACCGGCAAGAGCAGCCACTGACCGGTCATCAGGGCCACCAGAGCCAGTGTCGCGCCCAGCGGTAGACTGCCTGTGTCGCCCATAAAAAGTTCGGCGGGATGGGCGTTGAACCACAAAAAGGCCATCAGCGCACCGACGATTGTGAAGCAGAAGGCGGCCAAATACGTCTGCTTCTGCAAAAAAGCGATGACGCCGTAGGAGGCAAAGGCGACTGTGGCTGTGCTGCCGGCCAGACTGTCCAGCCCGTCGGTCAGATTGACCGCGTTGCTAAAGCCCACAATCACAAAAATGGCGATGGGAATAAAGAAAATCCCCAGAGAGAAAAATTCGGGTTGACCCGGAATGCCCACGTAGTCCAGATCCGGCGGGCCAAAATAGAGTACGCCCGCCAGAATCGCCGCAATCACAATCTGCACAAGACTCTTGACGCGGGCGCTCATCCCCTCGCCCCGCCCCCGGATGCCTTTGATCCCCTGCCAATCGTCCACACCACCCAGAAGCGCGTGGGCAGCCACACAGAAAAAGAGGAGCAGCGTACTCGTGCCGATGAGATTGAAGCCGACCAGATCGGCCAGATTGAGGATGCCCGTAATCAGCAGCACCGGCAGCACAAAGAGAATACCGCCCATTGTGGGCGTCCCGGTCTTGATCAGATGGCTGCCCGGCCCTTCGATGCGGATCTGCTTGCCGATCTTCCAGCGTTTGAGCAGACGGATCAGCGGGCGTCCCCACACAACCGCGATGAAAAAACTGATTGTGCCCAGCGTCAGCGGAAATTCCATAGCTTCTGCCTTTGCAATAACTGTGCCAGGAAACGTGAGGAGTGATGCGTGAAACGTAAGGAGTGATGCGTGAGGAGTGATGCGTGAAACGTGAAACGTGAGTTCACCGTCTGTTTTCACGCAGCACGCAGCACGTTTCACGCATCACTCCCGTTGGCTGATTTCAGTGACGATTCTGTCCATCCCCACTGCCCTGCTGCCTTTGATCAACACCAGATCGTCGGGCTGAATCAGGCTGCGCAGCGCACGGATCGCTTCGTCCGGGCCGTCGAATTGATGCAAATTTTGCGCTGGAAAGCCCGCGGCCAGCGCCTCTTCCCCGATCACACGGCCCAACCCACCCACTGTCACCAGCACTTCTGTGGTAGCCGCAGCCCGGATGCCCACCTGCCGGTGGCCTTCGTCGGTGAAACTGCCCAATTCGCGCATATCGCCCAGCACAGCCACCCGCCGCCGCCCGCTGCCGTTGCGCAAATCTTCCAGCAGATTGAGCGCAGCCAGGGTGCTGGACGGGCTGGCGTTGTAGGTGTCGTCAATCAGTGTGCTGCCGTTAATGCCGGCCACCAGCACCAGTCGCAACTGCCCAGTGCTGCGCTGCAAACCCGTGGCGATCTCCTTCCAGGTCAACCCCTCCACCAGCCCCACGGCGGCGGCGCGCAGCGCGGTGTGTACGCTGTGGCGGCCGAGCAGCGGCACTTTGACGTAAAGCGTCTCGTCTTTGCCCCGCTCCGTTGTGTGATGGAAGCGGAAACGAATCCCCTCCATCCCCGCGCTCTCGATTTCGTCGGCCCACAGATCGGCCTCTGGGGTCAACCCATAGCGAAAAATGCGCGCGTCTGTCATTGCGGCCATCGGGCGCACGCGCTCGTCGTCCCAATTGAGGATGGCAACCCCGCCATCCGCGGCTGAGGGCAGCGCCTGCACCAGCTCGGACTTGGCCTGGGTGATGCGTTCCAGTGAGCCTAGCCGCTCCAGATGGCTCGGCCCCACATTCGTCACCACACCCACACTGGGACGGGCCAACTGGCAGAGACGGCGGATTTCCCCGATGTCGTACATCCCCATCTCCAACACCGAACGCTCTGCCTCTGCGCCCAGACCGAGCAGCGCCAGGGGCAGGCCCTGTTCGCTGTTGAGATTGCCGGGGTTTTTGTGGGTGGCGTAGTGCTGGGCAAGGACCGCTGCTGTCAACTCTTTGCTGCTGGTCTTGCCCACGCTGCCGGTGATGCCGATGACACGCAGCGCCGCATTCGTCCTGTGCAGCCGCTGAAACGCACCCAGCCGCTGGATGGCTTCCAGGCTGCTTTCCACTACATAGACCAGCGGCTGGGCAGAGGAAGCAAATTGTAGTTCTGGGCTGGTCGCCGCGCCGGGCGTGCAGTCAATCACCCGTGCGTCACTTTCCCCCAGATGTTCCAAGCCCCGCGCTTCACAGATAACGACGGCAGCCCCGTTGCTGATGGCCTGGCCGACATAGCGGTGGCCGTCGGTCTGTTCGCCAGCAAAGGCCACAAAAAGCGCACCGGCTTTGGCGTCGCGGCTGTCCAGGACGGCGGGCGAGACGGGGGTAGCCGCCATTGCCAGCGGCGGCACACTGCCAGTCAGCGCCTGCCAGATGGTATGCTGGGTGATGAGTGTCTCAACGACGGGGCGTTCGGCCATAACGGTTGTCCATTTGTAGGTCGGACTGGCAGTCCGACCTACGGATTGCTGGCCAGACGCACATCATCCTTTGTAAGTCGGACTGGTAGTCCGACCTGCGATTTGTGTGTTTGCGGTCGGACTGACAGTCAGACCTACGGATTGCTGACCAGACGCACATTGTCCGGCGGGATATTCAGATGATCGAGCAGCCGCTTGCTGATGCGGCTAAAGATTGGCCCTGCCGAGTTGGAAGCCCAGCGGCTGATCTTCGGGTCTGGCTTGTCCAGCTTGACCAGCATCACAAATTGGGGGTCGTCCACCGGCGCAAAACCGACAAAACTGGCAATCGTGCGCTCCAACACATAACCTTCGGCGGTGGCAATGTCGGCGGTGCCGCTCTTGCCGCCCGCCAGATAGCCGGGAATGCGCGCCGCCTGGTTGCCGGTCTCGATCACATGTACCATCATTTCTTTCATCTGCTCGGCGCTCTCCGGGCTGATCACCTGTTGGGCCAGAGTCGGTTGAGTGAGCAACACCGATTCCCCGTGTACCCGCGCCTGTACCAGATAGGGGCGCATCCGTTTGCCCTGGTTGGCAATGGCCGCCACCGCACTGACCATTTGGATGGGTGTGACTGCGATGCCCTGCCCAAAACTGTTGGTGCCCAAATCGGAAAGACTCCAGGCGAGGCTGCCCGGTACATTGACCAGACCGGGAACCTCGCCGGTCAGATCGATGTTTGTATCCGCGCCAAAGCCGAAGCGGGCGATGTATTCGTAGAACTTTTCTGCGCCCAGCGTCTGCGCCACCTGCACTGTGACCACATTGTTGGATTGGGCCAGGGCGTCGGCGACGGCCAGGTGGCCCATTGCGTTGCGCCCGCTGTTCTGGATCGTGCGCTGGCCGATCACAATCGTGCCCGTGTCCGTAAAGATCGTGCCGGCTTCCACCACGCCAGCATCCACCGCCGAGGCGACTGTAATCACCTTGAAGATGGAACCCGGCTCGTATTGGGCGCTGACGGTGGCGTTGGTAAAACTGGCTGGATTCGCGGTTTCGTAGTGGTTGGCATCAAAGGTCGGAAAGTTTGCCATCCCCCAAATGGCCCCGGTCTTGGGATCCATCACAATTACCGAGCCGGATTCGGCCCCGTAAAATTGCACCCCATCAGCCAGCTCCTCCTCGATGATCCACTGGATGGTGCGGTCAAGCGTCAACACCAGCCCCTTTTCGCTGCCGCCGGGCAGAAATTTGCGCTGCTGCTCTGTTAACACCGTGCGCGGCGAGAGCGTTCCTTTGGGCAGACCGACACCGCTGCTGGGCAGAAAGCCATTGTAATAACGCTCCAACCCCAGCACCGGTTTCCGCTCGGCGTTCAGAAAGCCGATCACCTGGCTGGCCAGGCTGGCCTGGGGGTAGAAACGGCGCGGTTGGGCATGGACAAAGACGTTGCCCAAAGGCAGCAGACTCGTATCCTGGGATTGGCTGGCGCTCGCCTCTTCCCGCTTCTTCTCGTCAATCAGCGCCCGGCCCAGTTGAAAAGGCACATCCGAGGCCAGCACCACATATTCAGCGCTCGGGTTGGCTGCCAGCCGGTTCCACACCTGTTCGGCGGGGATGCCGGCCACCTGCGCCAGCCGTTGCGCCAGCGCCTCCCACTCTGTTGGGGGAATCTGTTTGGGGGTGGCTGTCACCCGGTAGATGAAGCGGTCCCCGGCCAATAAGACACCGTCGCGATCAACGATGACGCCCAAAGGTGTCGTGTCGTCTACGGTGTAGCGGGCGTCCGTGCCCCCGCGCGCTGGCGTGTATGTGTTCCATGTGCGCACCTGCATATCCATCAGACGGAGAACCAGCAGACCACCCAACAGCACAACAACCGCAATCACCACCTGTAAACGCCAGGAACCCTCTATCGAAAAGTCGTTGCTGCTCTGGTTGGGTTGCGCAGGCGCGGCTGGCTCACTAGGCGACGGCGCGAGCGGGGGGTGTCCACCCGTCGCGCTGCTCTGCTTGCGTTTGCTGATGGCTGCCATTGGCGTCGTCCTATTCGTGACTCCAGTGTAAGAAACCGAGTTTCTTCTGAGAAACTCGGTTTCTACCTTTTTCCGATCCAGAGGTATTGAGAAATGTCGATCTTCAGCATCTGTTGTTGCGCCGCGCCACCCGCGGCCCCCACACTTTGGCGCAACCGTTCCCACCAGCCAGAAAGTGCAGCGACGAACGCCGGAGTCTCGGCCTGGGCATCAACCGACCAGCCAGAATTCTGTGCAACTTCCGGTGCTGCCGCTGTCTGGGGCAGAGCCGAATAGGTTGCCGCGCGTGGCTCTACCCTCACATAGCGGCGTTTCAGCGCGGGTACAAAGCCGGCGTTGGCAGCCTCCACCTCTACCCGCTCCAAAGTGGTGTACTGGCTGATATCCCAGAGCAGTTCGGCGTTTTCTTGCTCTATCAACAGATATTGATTACGCAGGAGATTCAATTCGACCTGCGTCTGGCTGATCTGAAGACTAGCCCGGACCTGAAGCAGCGCCAGCGCCATCACCCCAGCCATCATTAGCAGCCAGAATAGATATTCGCGGAAGGTGCGCGGCAGCGGCAGGAGCGCCTCGATGCGGGCAAGCCCCTGCCAGCCGTGCAGACGGGGCAGCGATCCGGCGATGTTGCGTGTGATATCGGCAGAGACAGATGGCAGCGCGCTGTTCTGGAACATCTGGTTTTCCTCGGATGAGAACACGGATTACGGAATTGACGGATTGCGAGTTAGGAGTTAGGAGTTGCGAATTGCGGGTTGCGGAACTCGCAACCTGCCACCTGCCACCTGCAACCTGCTACCTGCCACCTGCTACCTGCCACTCTTTATCTCTTCTCGGCAATGCGCAGTTTGGCAGAACGGCTGCGCGGGTTGCGGGCGCTTTCTTCCTCGTTGGCAACCAGCGGATGTTTGGTCAGGATTGTCAGACGTGGCTCTTTGGCCCGCCCGCCGTAGATGCTGGTCGGGTCGGGCACGTAATCCTTGCCCTCCTCGCGCATCCACAGTTTGACAATGCGATCTTCCAGGCTGTGAAAGCTGATGACGGCCAGCCGCCCGCCAGGGCGCAAGAGGTCCAGCGTCTGGGCCAGTACCCGCTCTAACTGGCCCAATTCGTCGTTGACCGCAATGCGCAGGGCCTGAAAAGTGCGGGTGGCCGGGTGGATGCGCTGCCCCTTGCGCCCGCCCACCGCCCGCTCCACCAGAGCGGCCAACTGGCTGGTGGTGGTGATGGGCCGCTTCTCCACAAGCGTGCGGGCGATGCGCCGGCTCATGCGCTCCTCGCCGTACAGGTAGATCAGATCGGCGATTTCGTCGGCGTCGCGTCGGTTGAGCAGATCGGCCGCGCTCTCGCCGCGGGTGGGGTCAAAACGCATATCCAGCGGCCCGTCGTGGGCAAAGGCAAAACCCCGTTCCGGCGTCTCCAACTGAAAGCTGCTCAGGCCGAGATCGAGCAGAATGCCATCTACCGGCGCAAATGCCTGCTGTGCGGCCACCGCCGACATCTGGTCAAAAGCTGAATGAACGAGACGCAGCCTGCCCTGGGCGATCTCCACCCCCAGCCGCTCTGCCACCCGGCGGATGGCAGCCGGGTCGGCATCCAGCCCCAACACCTGCCCGTCCGGGGCGGAAGCCTGCAAAATGGCCGCTGTGTGGCCGCCGCCGCCCACTGTCCCGTCAATGTAACGTCCGCCCGGACGCACTGCCAGCCCTTCCAGACACTCGGCCAGCAACACAGGTAGATGGGACGCGCCTTCGGGATCAGCGGGTGTGGGCAGCATCAGACCCCCAACGCCGCAAACATATCCGCGCCCACTTCGTCACCTTCCAGCGGAGCCAAGACCTGCTCCTGCCAGAGTTGGGGAGTCCACAATTCGATGTGGGTGTTCATCCCGGCCACAACCACTTCCGTCTCGATGTGGGCAAAGTCGCGCAGACGCTGGCTGATCAGAATGCGTCCCTGGCTGTCCGGGATCAGGTCTTCGGCGGCGCTGAAGATCGCCCGGCGCAGCAGGGCAGAGCGGGGGTCGGTCAAAGGCAGCGCGCTCACACGCGCCGAGACCCGTTCCCACTCGTCCATCGGCATCAGCAACAGACAGCTACCCGACGGGTTGCGCGTCACCACCATTCCCGGCTCCAACTGCTCCCGGTATTTGGCAGGGATGGTCAGCCGTCCTTTGTTGTCCAGGTTGTGGCTATATTCGCCGAGAAACACAGAGAACCTCTTTGTGTGGACGGGGTTTGCTTACGCAATTTTGCTGAACTGTCTTAAACGAGAGGACACGGATGGCAGAATTGACGGATTGTCGCCAAAGAGAGAACACGGATTACGGAATTTACGGATTGTTGCTACTCTTTTTTGACAAATTGACCGAATATGTAGAACAAATGTTCTTTGTGTCCCACTTTGGGCTTCGGAATTGATCAATATAGGGTGTGTGTCCCACTTTCCCCCACATTGTCCCATAATTTGTTTGAAAATGCAACCTCTGATTTGGGTTATTTTTGGGATAAATGAAAACTCGTTTGGGATTTAAGCCGAAGTCCGACTTTTTCCGAAAAGTCGGACTTCGGGAGCCAATCAGAAAGAGCGGAGCAGCCGTATGGCTGCTCCGCTCTTTGCGGGTTTCATCTTCTATGGAGCGACGGGCTGCTGGCCTAGGCAACGACCAGTTCGCTCTGCTCGACGTCTACTTCCAGACGCCGCTCCACTTCACGGGTGATGGTCACCCGGTTGTCGTGGGCCATTTCATAGGCTTTGACTGCGGCCAACTGGACAAGGCTCATACCGTCCAAGAGGGCGACGATCTCGCGGGCGGTCATGGAATCGTAGCCGGCCACAGGGAGATCCATCTCGACCCGCTCGGCCATCGCGACCTGCACCACTTCCTGGTCAATTTTGCGGCTCAGGGCTTCGATCTCGGCGCTCAACTTGACGATGCGATCCCGGCTGGGGATGCCCAAGCGCTCCAGCACCTTTTCCACTTGGCTGTCGATCTCATTCCCCGCCTGGGCCTCGGAGCGGCGCACTTGTTTGGCAAAGCGCTTCTGCATCTTTTCGACGCCCTTTTCCGCGCTCTTCACCTGCTGCTCCACGCCGCGGCGGGCCTCTTTCATCTGGCGTAGGGTGGCGGCTTCCATCTTTTCGCCGCGGCTCTCGGCCTCGCTTACCATCTTGCGCCCCCGTTCCAGGATGGCTTTGGCCTCGTCGTAGGCCATCCCCCACAGACCGGCATAAGTCAAGGCCACTTTGCGCCCGCTCTTCTGCACCAGTTTCAGGTTGTCTTCCATCATCTCCTGCGTATTGCGCAGGTCTATATTGCGTACATCCAGTTTGACTTCCATTGTGATTCTCCTATTGTGTATCCGGCAGAGGCCGGTGCTTCTCTGAAAACAAATGACGCAGTGCGTTACGTTGAGATTGTAACACACTGCGTCATGGATGTCAAGGGGCAAATTGTTTGCGAATTGTCTACATTAATGCAAAGTTGGGTAGGTATGTGAAAAAGTCCCGACACTTTCTCTCCCCGAATGCGTGAAGTGCCGGGGATTTTTTCAGAACTGTGGCGCAGCAAGACAGTTTTGAAATCGGTCTCGTCAATAGTCCTTCGGGCAAGAACGCGCGCAGGCGGTATGTAAATGCACTTAAAGCATAATCACATTGCGCAATGCCTGGCCGGTTTCCATAGAGGCGATGGCTTCGTTGATCTCTTCCAGCGGGTAGCGGGCCGAGATCAGCTCATCCAGCTTGAGCCGTCCGCTCAGATAGAGAGAGACCAACTGGGGCACTTGGGTACTCAGACGCGTGGACCCCATCGAACTGCCCAGTATCCGTTGCTCGCGCCAGACCGTCTGCGCCAACTGTAGCGGGTGGGTGGCTTTGTCGTCGGGGATACCGACGAGAACCAGTGTGCCGCCGCGCCGCGTCAGGGGGATGCCCTGCGCCACCGCGGCCGGGCTGCCAACGGTGATGAATACGTAGTCAGCGCCCCGCCCGCCGGTCAGACTCTGTACCTTTTCGCTGACGGCTGCACCGTTGCGGCCATTCACGGCGTCGGTGGCTCCAAAAGAGAGGGCAGACTCCAGCTTGCTGTCCAGTAGATCGACCGCGATGATCGGATGTCCACCGGATAGCGCCGCGCCCTGGATGGCATTCAGGCCGACGCCCCCTGCTCCAATCACAACCACACTCTGGCCGGGACCCACTTGGGCCGTGTTGACCACCGCGCCCAGACCGGTGATGACGCCGCAAGCCAGCAGGCTGGCGCTGTCCAGCGGCATATCTTTGGGGATGGAGACCAGTTGGGACTGCTCCACTACAGCATACTCGGCAAAGCCAGCCACTTTGATGCCCTGCTCGATGGAAGTGCCATCGGCGGCGTGCAGACGGGATTCTGTGGTGAGCGCAAATTCAGTGCTGCACAGATGGGGCTGGCCCTGGTTGCAGAAGAAACAGCGCCCGCACGCCCGCAACAGCGAAATCACGACGTGATCGCCCGGCTTGACCAGCGTCACGCCCGGCCCGACCGCTTCCACCACCCCCGCGGCTTCGTGCCCGGCCACTGTGGGCAATTTGCCGCCCCAGTCCCCGCGAATCTTGTGGACATCGCTGTGACAAATGGCGCAGGCGACCACCTTCACCCGTACCTCGCCCGCCTGCGGTGGGTCAATTTCGATCTCTTCAATCACCAACGGTTTGCCAAACTCATAACAGACTGCGGCTTTCATATTTCCATTCTCCCTGGTCTCTTTTCGTGGCTGGCCCACTGTACTCCTGGCCCATAGCTTGCTCTGCGCATTGTACCGCGCACGCCGCAATCTGTCAATGCGTTGCTGCGCACCCCTTACAATACACAAAAACCTCTGGGGCAAGCGAAATACCCGGCTGTGGCTGGGGTTGGGTGTGGCTACAACCTGCCAGGAACATATGCGCTGCCGCTATCGTTCTTCTCACATGCAAATTCCCCTCCTCACCCGCCGTCGTTTTCTGCAATTGACCGCTGGCCTGGCTCTGTCGGGCGCGGCCGGCTATGGCTATGCCCGTCTGCTCGAACCCAATTGGGTGGAGGTGGTGGAGCAGCCCCTCGCCATTCCCCACCTGCCTGCACATCTGGTCGGGCGACGCATCGCCCAACTCTCTGACATCCACCTGGGCCAATACACCGGGCCGGAGAAGCTGCTCTCCGCGGTGGCACGGGTCAACCGCCTGGCCCCCGATCTGGTCTTTCTCACCGGTGACTACGTGACGCGCAGCGCAGGCCAGGGCGAGGCGCTGGTGGAGCCTCTGCGCCTTCTGGACGCGCCCACCTACGCTATCCTGGGCAACCACGACCTGTGGACCGACCGCACGACTGTCTCCGCTTTTCTGGCCGAGACGCGCGTGCGTCTGCTTGTCAACCGGGGCGAGGAGGCGCTGGCGGGTCTTTTCGTGGGCGGTGTGGACGACATTTGGAGCGGGCGGCCCGACATCCGCGCCGCGTTGGACGGCGCGCCGACGGGGGCTGTCTCATTGCTCTTGGCCCACGAACCGGACTTCTTTGACCGGGTGGTGCAGGCCGAGGCGCCGGTGGCGGTCCAGTTCAGCGGTCACAGCCACGGCGGGCAGGTGCGCATTCCGTCCGCCACGCCCGACGGGGTGGGGCTTTTTACCCGCGCCCCGCTTCTGCCCCGCTTCGGCGAACGCTACCCCATCGGTCTTTACAAAGTGGGCGCGCGCCAGGTCTACACCAACCGGGGGCTGGGCGTCTGGCCGCTGCCCTTCCGCTTCAACTGCCGCCCGGAGATTACGATTTTTACGCTTCACGCTGACGAGAGCGGGGAGAGTGAACAGTAATCAGTGAACAGTAATCAGTTGAGTTCGTAAGTCACTGTTCACTGTTCACTCTCCCTGCGGCCTGGAAGCCACCCTACTGCGCTTTGTCTGCCCAATCTGTAGAATAGCCGAATGGCAGACAGCACAGGGCAAGTTTGGCGCGTATGTTGACGTACCCAGCGCCCTGTGCTACACTGTACAATGAACGCTTCAGCCTCTTAAAAAGGAAGCGGACAAACACTGCAATAGAGGCATCTGTCGCGTCTATTCACATCCCAAGCAACCGAGTAACCATAATGGATTCCAAACAATTTCGCAATGGGCTGATCTACTTTCTGTTGATTGTGGCCCTGGGCGCATTTCTCTACACCGTCTTTGGCAACCGCAGCAGCACAGAGGCCAAAGCCGTCTCCATCGCCGAAGTGGCTGATCGGGTGCGCAACGGCCAGGTTTCGGAGATCAAAGTTCACAACGACGACATTTTTGTCACGGAAAAAACAGAGGGCGAGCTGCGTTCCCGCAAGGAAACGGGCGTCAGCTTTGTGGAGATGCTGCACAATCTGAACGTGACCAACGAACAGATTGCCGCCATCAACCTGGTCGTACAAGAGCCAAGCGGCTGGGAAACCTATGGCGGTATCCTCTTTGGTCTGCTCCCCATCCTGCTGATTGCCGTCTTTTTTGTCTTTATCCTGCGCCAGGCCCAGGGCGCGGGCAACCAGGCCTTCAGCTTTGGCAAAAGCCGGGCGCGTATGTTTACCGGCGACAAACCAACCGTCACCTTTGCCGACGTAGCGGGCAGTGACGAGGCCAAGCAGGAGTTGGAAGAGGTTGTCGAATTTCTCAAAGAACCCCAGAAATTCGCCACGCTCGGCGCGCGCATCCCCAAAGGCGTGCTGCTGGTGGGGCCGCCCGGCACAGGCAAAACGTTGATGGCGAAGGCCGTCTCCGGCGAGGCAGGTGTGCCCTTCTTCAGCATCTCCGGCTCGGAATTTGTCGAGATGTTTGTGGGTGTGGGGGCCAGCCGGGTGCGTGACCTCTTCGAGCAGGCCAAGAAAAATTCGCCCTGCATTATTTTTATTGACGAAATCGACGCGGTGGGACGCAACCGCGGCTCTGGTCTGGGCGGTTCCAACGACGAGCGCGAACAGACCCTCAACCAGATTCTGGTCGAGATGGACGGCTTCGACACGGATGTAAATATCATCCTCATCGCCGCCACCAACCGGCCCGACATTCTGGATCCTGCGCTTCTGCGCCCTGGCCGTTTTGACCGGCGGGTGACGATGGATGCGCCGGATGTGAAGGGGCGGCGCGCCATCCTCAATGTCCACATCAAAGGCAAGCCCCTGGCAACCGACGTCAATCTGGATGTGGTCGCCAAGCAGACGCCCGGTTTTGTGGGCGCGGACGTGGAAAATCTGGTCAACGAAGCCGCGATTTTGGCCGCCCGCCGCAACCGCCGTTCCATCGGCATGGCCGAATTTCAAGAGGCCATCGAGCGGGTCATCGCCGGGCCAGAGCGCCGCAGCCGTCTGATCACCCCCAAAGAGAAAGAGATCGTCGCCTATCACGAGGCGGGCCACGCGGTGGTGATGTACGCCCTCCCCGAACACGACCCGGTACACAAAGTGACGATTGTGCCGCGCGGCATGGCGGGTGGCTACACAATGCCCATCCCCGAAGAAGAGTCCTATCTGACCAGCCGCAGCAAATTTCGCGCCCAGCTGGCCGCGCTGCTGGGCGGGCGGGTGGCCGAAGAGGTGCGCTTTGGTGACATCACCACCGGGGCCAGCAACGATTTGGAGCGGGTGGCTGATATGGCCCGTTCGATGGTGACGCAGTGGGGCATGAGCGAAAAGCTGGGGCCGATCCAATACGGCGAACGCGACGAGATGATCTTTATGGGGCGCAGCCTGGGCGAGAGCCGCAACTACAGCGACAAAGTGGCCCAGGAGATTGATGAAGAGGTTCGTCGCCTGGTGGATGACGCCTACCAGATTACCCACCGGATATTGCACGACCAGCGCGACAAATTGGACGCGGTGGCCTTGCGCCTGTTGGAAGTGGAGACGTTGCACGCACCCGAATTTGAGGCGATTATGCGCGGCGAGCAGATCGTCGAGAAGCCAGCCAGCGGGACACCAGCCAAGAGCCGCGCCGGACGCACCCAGCCCGGTCTCAGCGATGACGAGCGCAAGCGCGAGGACAAGGGACTGGACTTGGGCGGCAAATTGCCCGCGCCAGCCTGATTGGGTATTGGATAGTAGGTATTGGGTAGTAGGTCGGTACGACACATCTTCCAAATACCCATTACCCAATACCGTATACCACAGAGCCTTGCCGGACCCGGTGAGGCTCTTTTTGATAGGTGCTTCGATTCACCCAGTCACCCAGTCACCCAATCAACCAGTCAACCAGAGAGAGCAAGCGTGGGTAGACTCTTTTATCAACTACTCCATCACGAATTCGCCGGTCTCCACTTTTTGCGCTGGCTGCAGGTCGCTCTCTTTGCCATTGGCGCGGCCGCGGCCCTGGGCTGGGTGCCTGGTGGCTGGTTTAGCGCGGGTCTGGCCCTGGCGCTGCTTGGCGGGCTGCTTGCGGGCCAACGCTATTGGCAGGCCAGGGACTTTGTGGAGTTTACGCCCGCGGAGATACCGCTGGTCACGCCCGCCACGCTGCCCAGCGCGGCCAAACTGCCCATCCGGGCCAGCGGCTACTTCAGCGTAGAGAACAAGCACGCGCACTTCGCCTGGCTACAGGGCTTCTACCGCACCTTCCCCAGCCGGGAACACGCGGTCATCTGTCTGAAACAGCCCAGCAGCTTTCTGGGTTTGGGTCACTCCCCGGCCAATCAGCTTGGGATGTGGTACTGCTTCTTCCGACCGGAAGCCGTGCAAGAGATTCGCTGGGGTGAAATCCGTTTTGGCAGCGAAAATTTGCCCGGTTTGGTCGTGGCGCATACAGTGCATCTGCCCCGGCGCAACTGGTTTCAGCCCGAAAAGGATGTGCGCAAACTCTGCTATCTGGCCTGCCCGCGGCGGGAAGATGCGCTGGCGATTCTGGCCGACCTGCTCTACGACCGCTACGCAGCCGAAGTGGCCAGCCAGCGCTCGCGCAACGGCGTAGTCAAAAAGCACCCCCAGGATACCTGGCGCACGTTGCACGGGTAGGGGGTTGGGGATTGGAGACAGGGGATTAGGGATTGGTGATTGGGGATTGGCGATTAAGTAGTGCGGATTACGACACTGCATGATCTCCAATCCCCAGTCTCCAATCCCTAGTCCCCAATCCCCTATCGCCAATCCCCAATCTCCAGCACGCAGTGACAAGGATTTTCCGCAAATGTCCCACACTACCCGCCCCTCCTGGGACGACTACTTCATCAACATCGCTTTTGGCGTGGCCGAGCGCAGCACCTGTGACCGGGCGCATGTGGGCGCGGTGATCGTGCGCGACCGGCGCATCTTGACCACCGGCTACAACGGCGCTCCCGCTGGCCTGCCCCACTGCGACGAGGTAGGCCATCTGATCATTGACGGCCACTGTGTGCGCACCCTGCACGCCGAGCAGAACGCCATCATCCAGGCTGCGCTGCACGGCGTCAACAGCGCGGGGTCCACCGTCTACGTCACCCACCAGCCCTGCCTGACCTGCGCCAAAATGATCATCAACGCCGGCATCCGCCGCGTTGTCTACGCTGGCAACTATCCCGACGAAAACAGCCGCCGCTTTCTGGGCGAAGCTGGCATTGAACTGCAACACCTGCCCCGGCAGCGCAGCGCGGATACTGTCTACACACCGCAGCAATAGGGACTGGGGAATGGGGATTGGAGACTGGCAATCTGGCAGTCACGACGAATCACCCAATCTCTTAATCTCCCAATCTCCCACTTGGAACACCAATGACTACTGACGCTCCCTTCCCACCCCACTTTCTCTGGGGCACAGCCTCTGCTTCCCACCAGGTGGAGGGCGACAACACCAACAACCAGTGGTGGGCCTTCGAGCAGCAGCCCGGCGCGATCTGGCACGGGGACAAGAGCGGGCTGGCCTGCGACTGGTGGGCCAACGCCGAGGCGGACTTCGACCGGATGGCCGGACTGGGACTCAATGCCCATCGGCTCAGCCTGGAGTGGAGCCGCATCGAACCGGAGCCGGGCCGCTTTGATCCCACAGCCATTGACCGCTACCGGAAGATGCTGGACGGTCTGCGTCGCCGGGGGATCACGCCACTGGTCACCCTGCACCACTTCAGCGAGCCGCTCTGGTTTACCCGCATGGGTGGCTGGGAGAACGGGGCCAGCGTCAGTTTCTTCCGCCGCTATGTGGACTTCGTCACCCGCGCCCTGGCCGATCTGTGCGATTTTTGGGCCACCATCAACGAGCCGCTGGTGCTGATCGCCCAGGGCTGGTTTCTGGGCAACTGGCCGCCGCAGAAGAGCAACTTTCCCCTGGCCATGCGGGTGATGCGCCATCTGCTCTTTGCCCACGCCGAAGCCTATCACGCCATCCACGCCCACCAGTCCCAAGCCCGGGTGGGCTATGCTGTGCATGTACGCCTCTTTACCCCTTGGCGCCGGGGCAACCGGTTGGACCGTTACGCTGCCGGTCTGCGCCGCTGGCTCTTTGAGCACATTTGGGTGGCAGCCACCAACGACGGTTGGCTGCGTCCGCCTCTCTCCCTCATCCGACGGGATGCGCAGCTGATCAAAACAATCGATTATGTCGGCATCAACTACTATACCCGGGATCACATCCGCTTCACGCCCAATCCAACCCAGCTTTTCGGCCAGCCGGAGTATCTGCCCGACGCGGAACATTCCGATTCCGGGCGGGAAGGACCCTTCAGCCAATTCGACCCGGAAGGTCTCTATCAGGTCTGCCAGGAGGTGCGCCGTTTTCGGCCCGATCTGCCCATTTATATTACCGAAAATGGGCTGCCGGACCGCAACGACGACCAGCGTCCCCGTTGGCTGGTAACCCATCTGGCCGCGTTGCAGCGGGCCATCGCCAGCGGCTGCGATGTGCGCGGCTATTTTCATTGGACGCTGGTGGACAATTTTGAATGGGCCGAGGGTTGGGGGCTGCGCTTTGGCCTCTTTGCCCTGAACCCGGTCACCCAGGAACGCACGCCCCGGCCCAGCGCTGCGGTCTACGCCGCTATAACCAAAGCCAATGCTATCCCCCAAGCAATGCTCGCTCAATACACACAGGAGACAACCCAATGAACCAACCCATCCACCGCTTTGTCTATCGCGCCCAGTGCCGCCCCGGCCAGGAAGAAGCAACCATTGCGGCCTGGCGCGCCCGGGAAGAATCTCTGCGCACCCGGCAAGCGGGCAGACACGTTCTGACTGCCAGCGTCTTTGCCTTTCGGGATCAATTTTTCCTCTACTACGAAACTGTGAATCCCTCCCTGCTCCCCGACACCCTGGCCGGCGAGATGGACGATCTGTTGGAAAGCTGGCCGGGCGGCGCGGCAGGGCGGCGTTTTGTGCCGATGATGGACATCTATCATTGCGGCGAACCGCGCAGCGAGGAGTATTGGCGACGCGCCACCCCGCCGACAGAGGTGCGCGCCCGCATCACCCATTTGCAGCCGGAGATGGTGAGCAGCTACATCTTCTACCACTACCAGTTGCAGGAGGAGAAGCCAGGCAACTTTGACAAGTATTGCCTGATTACCATCCACGAAAATTTTCTCTTCTTCTACCAGGAATATCCGCAAGTCGTAGAATCGCCACCCCGCATCGGCAAGCTCACCACCACCAACACCCCACCTGATTGGCAGGAGGTGATGTTCCCCCACTTTCGGCTCTGGGATGACGCGCCCGCGGGCGAGGAAATTTGGCGAGGGGTCGAGTTGATCGTTCATGTGGGAAATGGGTAGAATGGCAGACCTGTAGAGCCGCATGAAGAAAGCGAGAATCGTATGCAAAACGCGCTGGCCGAAATGTACACTGAGGATTATCACCGCTGGCTGACAGCCAATGCAGAGGCGATCCGCTGGGGGCAACTGAGCGACATTGACACCGAACATATCGCCGAGGAGTTGGATGCGATGAGCAAGCGAGAGCGCCGGGAAGTGATCAGCCGCCTGACGGTGTTGCTTGCCCATCTGCTGAAGTGGGAGTTTCAACCGGCCCAGCGCTCGCGTAGCTGGCGCAATAGGCTGACTGTGCAACGGGGCGAACTCTCCGATCTGCTGGAAGACAGCCCCAGCCTGGCCGTCGAGTTGGAAAGTTACATCGACCGAGCCTATGGACGTGCCCGGCTATTGGCTGAGGATGAGACTGGCCTGGATGCAAGTGCTTTTCCCGCAGAGTGTCCTTACGCGCTGGAAGCGATTCTCGACCCGGCGTTTTTGCCGTAGATTTCTTTCACATCAAAGTGGGTGTTGGCGGGCGCGTGAACTGCATAGGAAGGATTCGTTGATTCGTTTGGATTCGTAAACCATTTGACATAACAAGCATGTTCCTGTAAGATACAGATTAGTTGTTTCGGTAACATTGTTACCCAATCCTCGCCTCCTTTTATATCGCTTCACACAGACGTGTATTCGCTCTATAACATCTTGATCCGTAAAGCATGAGGTGATAGATATGGCTTACATCTTTACTTTACGCTTATCATTACGGGGAGATCACTGCGTTGTCGACAGCCCCGATGCTCCTGCGTTCCAAAAAGAAATTTCCCTTAATGTAATTCATCAAATCTCCAGGGTTGAGGCACCGCTTAGTGGTAAAGATTTATTTAATCTTTTCTTCGATAGTGAATTACGTACACCGTTTGAAAAACCCGATGTTAAGCAATTGGTGATTTTGTCGGACAATGACCTATTACTTCGATTAAAATGGGAGTACTTAAATGACAATTCTACCTTTGTTCTTCCTACCCGAGGAATTGCACTCTTGCGAATACGTCAAAAAGACGTAGGTTTATCCGGTTTGCAGTTGGGTTCTCCTCCTCTGCGTATTCTACTGACTACATCAGCATTAATTGATAAGTATTTAGAGAAAGATATACGTATTATTAAACAATTAGAAACAGCGCATCCACTTCTTGTTCATGTAACGGTTGAGAAAAACATTTCGCCAGCACGATTAGTAAATCGCTTTGATGAAGCGAATCTTCGAGCGGAACCCTATCATTTGTGGCATCATTGTGGCATTGCATTGACGGAAAATGAAGTAAATCCAAGTCTCCGATTTTTGCAAACCAATTTATTTATTCGAGATGTGAACGAAATTTTGACGAGTACTCCATCGACAAAAATGGTATTCCTACATTTAGCAAGCGGCGATCCAACTACGATAGCTCTGTCATTAAATCGACCAATAGTGATTGGGTTGCGTCAGTTTCATAATCAGCAAATGGACATACAGTGGTTGAGTAAATTTTATTCTGACATTCTTGTCCGATCATCGATCTGGGATGCATTAATAGCAGCTCAAACAGACATTTATCAATCTCAATCAACTAATTTTGATTGGGCCGCACCTGTACTTGTTGCTAATACTCGTCTCCACCGTTTCTTCGATCCAAAGTTGGTTGAACCGCTTCTATTTAAGCGATCTCTACCCTCGGAGATTAAGGTTATTAAGACTAAAAGAATTTTGTTTCTAGGGGCGAATCCAAAAGGAACCGAAACTTTACGCATTAATAGAGAGATGGAAACGCTTGAAGAAATGATAAAAAGTACATCTAATCAAGTAGGCTTCGAACTCATAAAACATGGAGCAGTACGCTATTTTGACCTTTCTGGCTATTTGATGAGTCACGAGTCACAAATTGTGCATTTCGCTGTACATACAAATGACACCGGCGATTTGTTGCTCGAAGATGAACACGATGAAGAATATCCCATTACACCGGATGCGTTAGGGCGATTACTCAAGGAGTTTTCGTCAGTATTAAGGCTAGTGGTTTTTAATGCATGTTCGTCATATGAACATGCAACGACTGTTTGTCAGGATATTGAGTGTTCAGTTAGTATGGGTAATTCTATTACTGATGATGCAGCACTTAAATTTACGCGGGGATTTTATATATCTCTGTTTTCAGGGAAGAGCGTCGCGTCGGCATTTCGTTTCGGATGTGCAGAAATCGGACTTGCCAACCGTCCTGGAGAAACAGATACACCGCAATTGCTAACAAGAGATGGGGTTGACGCGTCAAAAATTAGATTTGTTTAGGCATACTGTTTGCACAATCAGGTGTGAGCGTGCAAAAATTGTCAAAAATGAATGACCGGATCCAATAAGTTCTGCCGAAATTCCATAACTTAGTTCACCTGGCGGGCTAATTTTTATCCAAAATTTTGGAATGCAATGAACTGTGACGGTTATTGACTTGAGTTTAGAGCCTGCTTTGGAGAGAAAAAGCAGTTCGAGGGCAGGCTGAAACAAGCAAAGACGGAAAGTTTTGCAAGAGAGCAAGCTAAAAGTCAGAAAAAGAGCCAAAACTAACCAGATTTGGCAGTTTTTTTGGTCTTTT
>CAMDEX010000099.1 GCA_945897075.1 Litorilinea aerophila | reverse complement strand
GAACAGGCCGCAGAGCGTTTGCGCCAGCAGAGCGCCATTCCTTACAAAGCGTAATCGGTGTAAGTCAAGAAAGTGCAAAAAATAGAAAAGACGGCGCAAGAGACCCTTGCGCCGTCTTTTTTTGTTCTTCGTCAAACCATCCAACAACTGCTACCGGTTGAGCGCAGGCAGGTATACTTTGCTGATGACCGCGTTTTGCGCGGTGGCCTGGGATGTCAAGCTGATAAAGCTGAGGAACTGTTTGATTGTTTCCGGCTGCGTCTCGTCGCCCAGCGGCACATCTTGCACCGGAATGGACGGCTCTGTGCGGGGCTGCTTGGCGCTTGGCGCAGCCGGTCTGTTGTTGCGGCTGGTTAGGCAGGTGTCGAGAATTTCAATGCGCTGGGTATAGGTTGTGTCGGTGAAAGCAACGATCTCGACCTGATAGACACCGGCCTGTGTTGGCTGGATCACCACCTCGTCCACCTGACCAGCGGGCTGAATACTGAAGCCTGCCGGAGTGCTGCCCGCTGTGTGATTGGGCGGCCAGACATAGAGGTCCGGGTCCATCCCTGCCGCGGCCGGTTCGACCCGCACCCGTAAACATTGCCCGGCCAGTGTCGCTGGGCGGAATACCCGAATCTCACCCTGCAAGAGAGAATCGGTCGTGGGCACGTAATTTACCCGCTGAATGGCCGGTTTGGCCGAGATATTGTTGGCCCCATCGGCTACCCAGGCTTGTAGATAACGAAGACCGCTGTTGGGCATTGTCTCATAGGCGTGGGGCTGGCTGGCAAAATCGTTCCAACTGGTCCACTTCACCGGAATCCATGACCCACCGCTGCCCACACCACTGGCCCACTGCAACTCCACATAATAACTTTTCAGAATGCCTGTGGGATTGGGTTCTGGGTCAAATGCTTCCACGCTAAGAGCGACATTGGGAGAAGAAATCTGCTCCTGGCCTCCGTTGACCAGGAGTTTCTGCGCCACGGGTGGTGTTGTATCAGCCTGCGGCGTGTAATGAACATCTACTTTGCGCCTGACTACATTGTTGTGTTCGTTACTCTCGTCAATCTCTTCATCGGCATCGATCACTGCGATCAGCTTGATTTCGCCGTAGGTTGTTGGTGTCCAAGCCACGGCAGATGTGGAAGCACTGCTGTCTGGGCTAATCCCGGGGAGAACACCGCGCCCGATGAAATGGTCTGGATCGATTTCGTCCGCATAGAAATCCACGGCAAAGGGCGGCAGCCCCCCGATACCGCCAACCCGAAAGACGGTCAACCCAAGCGAAACAGACTCGCCCGCCACCAATGCGTGGGGCGTTGTCCACAGGTTTTCGCCACGCGATTTAAGATCGTCCGTTTCTTGTGGGTTTGCGCTGATGGCCTCGTAGGCAGCGTGTACTATCGCGGATTTCTGGTCGTCTGGATTGATAACCTGAACACCGTAAAGACCCCTGGCGATGTTGGCCGGTACTTTTGCCAACAAATGTGAAGAATCAATGAAAGCTGTATCCAATTGAATAGAGCCGGATGGATCGTCTGTGCGGGCTGCCTGTCGGCTGCTCTCCCAGGCAATCAGCACCACCGCCTCCCGCTGGAAGTGGTTACCGTAAATGTTGATCTGATGCGGTCTGTCCGTTACCCCTGCGCTTGGATTCACATCTTCGATCACTGGCGGAGGATCGATCGGTGACGGCGGCGGTGAGTCAAAGCGCAAACGTTGCCCTACCGCGGCATTTCCCGTTTCGGAGAGCGCAAAGACAAGAGCGAAGGCGACGAGAAACAGGGCCATAAACGTCCAGATTGAGTAATTACTGCCCCGTAGCTGGCGGTCTACATTTTCGGACTGTTCAGGGAGAGCCATTTGGAACTTCCTTTCCGTATTCTATCTCGTTTTTTTTGTGACGATTGCGCATCGTTGTGTCTCGCATCGGGAGAGACAAGCCGATGTAAGCGGTGTTATCATATAGTGTAAAGCCAAAAAGGGGAAATTGATTTGAGCCGTTACTCCCATTTTTGGGGAGCAGGCGCAGAATTGATTACTCTTACCACCCGGTCGGTGGTCTGCTGTCTGCGGTCTACCGACTACTTTACCTGTCGAAATTCGCTCTTTTCCACCTGGTAGATCCAAATCTGTGGATTCGCCAGATCGCCTTTTGCGTCAAAGCGCATCTCGCCGAGGACGGTAGAAATCCCGCTGTTGCGAAGGGCTGCGGCGATGTCGTCGGCTTCCAGCGAATCGGCTGCCTTCACCCCTGCGGCCAACACCTGCATCGCCACGTAACCGTTGACCGAATAGGTGTCGGGGTTGCGGTATTCCACGGCCTGATAGGCTTCGATCCACTGGGGATCGGCGGCGTTCTCTGGGCTGGGGGCAAAGGCGCTGACGTACATCCCCTCGGCCGCGCCGTTGGCTTCGTCAATCGTGGCGGCCAGGAATGCGCCGTCGCTGGCGAGGATGGGCAGTTTGATACCCGCATCTGCCAAAGCCGCGGCCAGATAGGGCGCTTCGATCTCGTAGCCCGCATAAAAGAGCGCGTCCACCGCGCTATTTTGCAGCTGCGCCAGCACCGGCGCGTAGTTGCTCTCGCCTTCGGCCACCTGCACGCGCACGGCTTCCACGCCGCCCAACTGCCCCAGCGCATTCGCCAACGACGCGGCCAGCCCTTTGCCGTACTCCGTGTCGTTGTGTACCACCGCCACGTTGCGCGCCTTCATCTGCTCCACCAAAAACTGCGCGTCCACCTTCGCCTGTACCGCGTCGTTGGCGTTGACCCGGAAGAACTTCGTGAAGCCACGCGCGGTCAGACTCTCTTCCGACGCAGTGGGGGTGATGGTGATCAATCCCAAACTGTCATACGCTGCGAGGGTGGCGTCGGTCTGACCGCTGTTCAAATGGCCGATGACACCCAGCACCCGTTCGCCGCCGTTGATGGCGTTGCGGATTTCATCCACATTCGCCAGCGCGGTGTCGCTGTCCGATTCGTCGTCTAGCGGGCGCACCACCACCCGGTAGCCCAGCAGACCGCCGCTACGGTTGGCCTCTTCCGCGGCCAGGCGCACACCGCCCAGGACAGTCTGCCCGCCGTTGGCCTGGAAGCCGCTCAACGGCACAGCCACATAGACGATCACATCGCCTTTGCTGGGTTGGCTGCTGCCTCCTCCGCAGGCGGCGAGGAATAAGCTAAATAATAATAACAATAGTATTCGCTGTCGTATCTGCATAATGGATCGACCTGTTGTATGTTTCCTTGTTCTATTGTAGCCAGTTTTCCGTTTTCAACGCCGGGACCGCCGAAAAGTCACGATCTTTTGTCAAGAGTGTAAGGCGGTGAAGCAATGCGGCTACGGCGATAGACGCGTCCATAGCCTCCAGTTGTTTTCCTTGCGCCCGCAGAGTGATTCGAAGATCAGCCGCAGCTTCAGCGTCTTCCTCGTCAATAAACACGCAGGGAAATCGCCATTTCAACCGTTCCCACTCGGCACGATTGCTTTTGCCCCGTGGCAAAATGCTGAACCCAAAGATTGATTCAATGAGAACAGGCACACAAACGAAAAACTCGTCTCCGTCGATGTGGCGAGCAAGAATAAGATTACGCAAGGGATGACCGGTCGTTACCAAAGGAGAGAGGTGGTTTGTATCGAGTAAATAGCGCGCCACAATTCTACTCCAGCCCGTCTGCAAGCCTATCTGCCTGTTCGATTGCCTTCATTTCCGCTTCTACCGCAGCCCACTCTTTTGTCCACTCATCAAGATCGAAAGTGTAGTCTGGTTTGCTTTCGCGCAATGCATCCGAAAGGGAACCGACGGATGCACGAACGTTCTGAGGCTTGGGCGGCAGAGATAGAATGCGTGCTACGACTTTCTCCGGTGTTAATTCATCTTTGCTAGGTTTGGCTGTTACTGACAACGCCTCATTAAGCAAATGGGTCGCCATCTGCTCTACAGACCATTGGATTTCTTTGGCTCGTTTCTCTAACTTTACCTGCACATCACCGGTCAACGAAATTGTAAGTGTCATCGCTCTTTCCTCCTCTACCCCTTACTGCAAGTCCTCTAAGTCGGTTGGCCATTCAGCAGTTGTAAGAACTCTTTGAAGTCGGGCGGTAGTTGGATCGTAGCCATACATCACCTGCCGCATAAATTCGAGTGCTGCCAACCGTAGTGCATCGACTGTTTCGAGTTGCCAGCCTCGCTGTCGGAGCATCGCCTGAAGTTCTGCTGCCTGCTCTGCATCTTGAAAATCAGGGACGTAGCAGCGGAACGTAACTTTTAGCCTCTCCCACTCCTGCAGATTTTGTGTAACTCGGGGCAGCAGTCGCAGACCGAACAGTGCTTCGGTGACAACCGGGACACAAGTTGCGAAAGTATCCCCGGATTCTTGTTGCGTGAGAACGCGTCTTCGCAATGGATGACTCAATGTGACTAACGGTGAAAGGTGGTTTGTGTCGAGCAGATAAGTTGCCATTTCTGCTTATCCGTGCCCTTCCGCTATGTCATTGGCGCGCGTAATGGCCTTCATTTCAGCTTCGACTGCCTGCCACTGAGCTGTCCATTCTGCTTCGTCAAATTCCGGGTCTTCTGGCGCGTTGCGCAGCGCCTCCGCCAAAGAGATACTTGAAGTTGGCTCAAGCACCAAGCCGGGAGGCAAGTTGCGAATCCGTTGGACAACATCTTCGAGCGAAGGAAAGGAATCGTCCAATGCCTCGTCGAGCAGATGGGTCGCCATCTTCTCCACAGACCATTTGATGGCTTTGGCGCGCTTCTCCAACTTTACCTGCACCTCAGCGGGCAATGAAATCGTCAGTGTCATCTTCGCCTCCTCTTAGAAGTTCGACTTTTCAGAAAAAGTCGAACTTCTGTCTCATCTACCCCAACCCCTCGGTACGGTAATTATACACATCGTTGATGCTCGCCACCAGATCGTTGAGCCGCTTGACCTGATCCTGAATATCCGAACGCAGACGTTCTGTCTGGCCGCTGGCAATGTCCTGGGCATCCACCAGCCGCACCTGGCTGTAGACCGTCGCCAGTGCAGTCAGGCTCTGGTCCATCTGTAATTGGGCCTGGTGCATACGGGTATGCAGCGCCTGCAACGCCTCCAATTGGGTGCGCTTGCCCGCCAGTACCTCCGTCATCTGTTTGCGAATCTGTTCGTTGCCCTCCAATTTTAGGCGGGCTTCCAGCGTCTCCACCTCTTTGGGCACAGTGGCACGCTCGCGGGCCAGCAGACCGTCCTGTTTGTAGGCATCCAACCGTTTGGCGAGAGCAAAAATATTCGCCACCCAGTCGGTCAATTGACCCGCGGTATCTTCCAGCCGGTCGCGCAGAATGCCGGGCCGCTGGCTCTGGATCAGATGCTCGATGCGCCGTTGATACTCCATCCCCTTTTCCACATCCTGGCGCAGCTTCTCGTCCCGAAGCTCTTTGGGGTTGAACTCCTGCTGCATCAGGTCGGTGAGAATTTTGGCGTTGGCATTGGCATCCGTCAGGCTGGAATAGACGATAGCGGCTACGCCGATGACACCCAGGAGGATCCAGCCCCAGGCCGGCCAGAGAGGCACAGGTCGCCGGTAGACAAACGTCAGCACCAGCGCCCCTGCGATCACCACCGCATTCTCCCAGCGGAAGAAGGCGTATTGAAGGAGAAGGGATTTGGCTTCTTTTTGGAGGTCGGAGCGTTTGGTTGATTGGTTCATTGGTTCATTGGTTCATTGGTTCGTTGGGTGATTGGTTGATTAGTTCATTGGTTGATTAGTTCATTGGTTGATTGGTTGATTGGTTGACTGTCACGATGGCCCAATCAACTACTCAACCAATCAACTACTCAACCAATCACCTAAAAGTACGTCGAAAGAATCCGGTACAACTCTTCAATATCCGTCTCATCGGCCCGGCGGAATTGACCGCCGCCGATGCGCGCCAACTCTTGCAGCAGTGCGTCGTCGGCGTCGCTGCCAAAGGCGATGGTGAAGACAACCACCGGCGTGCGTGAGTTCTCAAAAGCCCGGCGCAGATCGTCCATACTGCGATAGCTGTCGTTTTCCTGGCCGTCGGTCATCACCACAATGGCGTTGATGGCGTTGGCGTCGGCCACTGTCTGTATATCCTCCTGGGCCTGCCATACAGCATCCAGCAGCGCCGTGTAGCCGTCCGCCTCCATCCCGGCGATCATCTCCACCATCTGCGCCCGCCCGCCTTCGTTCAGCGATTGCAACGGTTCGAAACGCTTGACGCCGGAGCCGAACTCCACCAGACCCACTTTGTCACGGTCGCCCTGAATCTGGGAGACGAAAGATTGCAGCGCCGTGCGGGTGAGGTCCATCTTCTCCCCCGCCATCGATCCGCTGGTATCCACCACCAGATAGACATTCGTGGGCCGTTTGGTGTAGTACCAGACATTCTGCACCACCTCCACCACCGCCGCCGAAGGGATTTGTAGCGTCGTCTTAGGCTGGCTGGGGTCCACCGCGTCGCTCCCGGCAAAGGGGCTGCCCGCAGTCGTCAGGTCAATCCCCACATCCGCCGGACGGTAGCCCGCGGCCAGAAAAGCCTGCTGGCTTTCATTGCTCAGAAGAAATTCGCCAAAGGCTTGGAAGGTGCGCCGCTGGTTGTCAGTTACAGCCGTCTCGCCCGGCGCGCTCAATTCCAACAGGGCCAGGGGATGATCCGTCCACAGCGTCCCCTCTTTGGGATAGAGAGCGATCAGCCGATCCCCGCTGCTGTGGCTATCGTTCCAGCGGATGACCGTCTGTTCCTGGGCCACAAAAGCGTCGAGAAAGCTGCGCCCCTCCTCCTCCAGCCGTTGCACAATCACATCTTCGCCCTCGCCATAGAAGCGCACCGTCGCTTCCACATCCCGCACGTAATCGAGGACAGATTGCTGGTTGGCGATCTCCGCGGTCAGCCCACGCGTCAGCCCCGCGCCGGCATAAAATTCGGCCAGCGTGGCCAGCAGACCGGCCGCGTGCTGGGTGTTGGGGTGATTCCATTTGAAGGTAGAATCGCTGGTCGCCTTACGCTGAATCTCCGCCCAGCCCACCGGGTTGTCGGGCCAGCCCAGACTGCGGGCTGTCTCTTCCCAGGCGGCCAGCACAATCGGGCTGATGGCAAAGCGCGTCGGGTCGCCCACGCGCCGGGATGCGAGGCCGCCGCTCTCCGTGGGGTGATCTGCTGCCCAGCGCTGGTCAATTTGATTTAGCCAGAGCGAGCTATCGGGGACGACGGCCTGGAAGGGTGGCTGGCCAAGACTGGTTGCCACCATCTTTTCTGGCGCAATGGTGGTCAGCGCCACCTGCATCGTCTGGCCGTCCGCGGTGCGGCTTTCCTGGCGGTTAAAGGCTTCCACGCGTTGGGCCAAAGTGGGGGCCATCACCGGCGCGACGGCAACGGTCAACTGGGCGCTGTCCGCGGGCCAAGTGAAGATGGCCGCGTTTTCGGTCACCGGTTCGCTCTGAAAGAGGGCGTCCCAGATGCGCTGGCCCACCGAAACGGTGAGAAAAGCGCAACCCATCAAGACAACCAAGCCGAAGAGAATGAAAAACAAAAAGCCTCGGCCTTGACTGCGGCGACCAGCCGGATTCTGGCGTCTGCGTTCGGGAGATCGGCTCATCTGGCTTCCTCCCCTATTTCGTCACGTTGAGTTCGTACCAGCGCAGTAGGGCCAGCAGCACATCCCGATCCGGGCTGCGCATAGCCGTCGTGCGTGGCACCACCTGTTGCACGCCCTGATCCGCCCATTTGACAAAGAGGCTGTCGGCGCTGGCCGTCACAGCCACGTCCGGGTTGGCCGGGCGCAGCCCGTAGGCCAGGGCCGCGGCCTGTTCGCCCTCACTGAGCAGATAGCGCTGGAACTCCAGGGCAGCGTTCTTTTCCAGCGCGCTGGTCTCTGGCCCCACCCAGACCGTAAAGGGGAAGTCAAACCAGGTGACAAATTGCGGGTAGCGGATGACCAGCGGCTCTTCCCAGCGGGTGAGGACGCCCTGCATATTTTGCAGCAGGTCGCTCTCCAGCAGTTGGCCGCCGTCGCCCACGCTGTAGCCAAAGAGGGCAAAATCCTCGGCGGTGTAGGCGCTGCCGCCGCTGATATTTGTCACCGCGCCCATCAACTCGCCCAGCCATTTCTGGAATTCCGGGTTGGTCACGTCCTCTACACTGATCTCTGTGCGCCCGTAATACTCGCCCGCCGCAGCAATCATCGCGGCCAGCCCGCCCACATTTTTGCTGGGGTCGGGCACGGCCAGCTTGAAGAAGCCCCAGGCCGGGTCGCCGCCCAGTGCGGGCCAACCACCCGCGGTCGTGGCCGCCTCGTGGATCGTTGCCCAGCTTACCTCGCCCAGAGACTTTTGCAGCACATCGGCGCGGCTGGCATAGATGCCCCAGGTGAAGAGGCTGATGGCGATGGGCCGCGCCCGGTATTGACCGTCGGTCAAAAAGACATCGCGCCCCAGCCGCTCTTTGTAGGAAGCGTTGGCCAGCTCGACCAGATAGCGGCTGTCGGGAATCCAGGCCGTGGGGAAGTTGACCAGCCCGGCCCGCTCGGCTTCGCTGATCTGGTCCGGGGTGACGCCCGCGGCCAGCGCGCCGAAGTCGTTGCGATCCCAGCGGCCCAGCGCGGTCAGCCCGTCCATCGCAATAATTTCGACCTGCACCTGGCTGCCCTCCACCAGTTTGTTGGCCGCGTTGAAGCGTTCGGCCGCGGCGCGCACCCACGGTTCCACGGGCAGGGCGACGATCACGCGCACAGTCACACTCTGCGGGCGCGCCACGGTCAGCCCGGCGTCCACCGGCGTGCCCGTCGCTGCGCGCCAGATCAGCGATCCGGCGACGATCAGCAGGGCGACGGCGATAATTGAGATAAAAATAAGACGGGTTCGGTTCATCGGGAAGTCTAACTTTCCAATGGAAGGTCGTTCAAATCCGGTCTTCGCGCATTTCAAGAAGGAGGTCCGACAGGTTGCCTTTCACAGATGAAAGGATTTCCTGTGCTCTTAGATAATGCTCTGAAATGTCATCTTTGGCCGGGATCGGTTGATTGTGAGCTACCAGACTTTCCAGGTAGAGTTCGATGGCCTCTCTTGCCATTGCAAGTGCCTCATCGAGGGTGGCACCACAGGTGATACATCCGGGCAGCGAGGGAACGGTCACAGTATAACCAGTGCCCGGCTCTGCTTCACGCTGAAGTTGAATGCGATAACCCAAAACTCTCACTGGCAATCATCTCCTCATACCGCGGATTCCGTCAGGTCATCAACCGATGATTCCCGGAATCAGATTTAGTCACTTTCTACCGTCAGGGGCGGAAAACGCTCTGCCGGTATTCCCAGCGCCTCCAGCGTCGTCGTAAAACTCTTGCCCAATTCCAGCCGTGTGTAGAGCGGGCGGGGCTGTCCTGGCAGATAGAGGAAAACGTCCCGTTCGCCCTGCAACAGAATCCGCTCGACAGTGCCGCTGTCAATGCGACTGGCCGCCTCTTGCAGAGTGATCACTTCGTCTGTCTGGGGCAGCGTCGTCTTGGCGCTCTGCACAATCCAGACAAAGGCTGTCACGATCAGCGCCAGGATGATCACAAAAACAATGACAAAAATCCGGCTCTTCCAGGGGGAAGCTATCTGCTCTGCACGTTGCATAGTCTGTCCACACGATTGATGAGAAAGGACACGGACTCGTGAAAAAAATCGTAACTGTACGAACCAAGTCCAGTGAGCGCAGATTGAGTAGCCGAGTCTGCGAGGCGTATCGAAATCAAGCGAACGGGTTGTGAGTCTGAACGAATTTACCCGCTTGGTTTCGATACGGCGAGAAACAGCACTCGCCTACTCAACCGGCGCTAGTCAATGGCAAACCGGTGAAACCTGCCACCCGCTTGGTTTCGATACGGCGAGAAACAGCACTCGCCTACTCAACCGGCGCTAGTCAATGGCGAATGGGCGTCACCTGCCACCTGCCACCTGCCACCTGCAACCTGTTACTCCGTCAACCCCAACTTCTTGCGTCGTTCGGTCAGAGCGCCGTCAATGACGCTGCTTTCCAGCACGCGATCCATCTCCTCGTCCAGGCGGGCGGCGCGCATTTCGCTGGCCGCGCTGGCCTTGTCCAAGCGGGAGCGGATGCTCTCGGCAATGCGGCTGATGTCGCTGTCGCCCACGCCCATCAGATCGTCCAGACTCTTCATCGTCTTGACGGTCATCTCTTTGCTCTTGGCCAGTTCGAGCAGCGCCACCAGCTCTTCGCGTTCCTGCTTCATCATCTGCAGGCGGGCTTCCAACTTCACTTTGGCGCTGAGCAGATTCTTGGACTCGGCTTCCTGGCGGGTCGCCTGCTCGCGATAGGTCTCGACGAGTCGTTGGGTGCTGTTGAGTTTGGCTTGGGCCGCAGAGGCGTAGGCATTGTTGCCTTCCACCAGAAAGGCGTCCACGGCCTTGTCCAGCTCGGCCGCCTCGTTCTCGTACTCTTTCACCTTGCGCTTGAGGGTGCGCGCTTCGCCGCCCACCGTCGCCGCGGCATCTTCCAAATCGGCCAGATTGTTCTCCACCTGGTGGATGTACTGATCAATCACAGCCGGGCTGTTACTCTGTAGGGCCGCATCCACCAGAGCGTGCATGTTGGCGGAAATAAGGGTGCTTACTTTTTCAAGTAGACTTGCCATAGGGTTTGGTTCCTCCTGGGTTGAAACGAAAAGCAATGCTGTCGGTCACACACAGTATACTACGGAATTGTGTTTGGGAAGTTTCGGGGGAATGGGGGACTGGGGATTGGGGAGCGGGGAGCGGGGATTGGGGACTGGAATCGAACCCAACGAAACACCCAATCCCTAATCGCCAATCCCCAGTCCTCAATCCCCAGTCCTCAATCCCCAATCCCCAATCGCATTCGGTGATCTCCGGCGGCGAGAACCCAACCTACGGGTAGACTGGCTCAGCGGCGGAAAAAGGCCAGAATGCGGGCCAAGAAAGACGGCTTCTTGGGTTTGGTGGCTGGTAAGCCGGTTATCAAAGCTATGGCTTTCTCTTTGCCTTCCGTTGGTAAAGCGGAGAGAACGGCCAGCCGATATTCACCCGGCAATACGGTGATCTCGTAGCTCAAAATCATCCACTGATTGTCGGCGAAATAGCGTCTTTTACGCTCCATCATCTCTGTAACCAGATCGTGAAATCCCTGACGTGAATCTTTGGGTAAGTTCTTCTCTGTTTTGCGTAAAAGCTCCTCTCCCTCCTCCGGGCTGAATAGGGTAGTATTCCAGGCTACGGCAGCCACCGTTACCAGGCTTTCGTACGCTTTTCCGGTTTTTGTCAAATGGACGTATGGTTCAATAAAATGGCCCAAGACAGCAGACATCTTTTCTTCGCCGGGAACATTCGCCACCACTTTGACACGAGAAGACCGTTTCCCCAACTCTTCAGCCATAATCTGCAAAGATCCTGAAAGGTCTACCTGCGCGGGCAGGCGACGGCTGGTTTTCGCCGGACGAGCGGATTTGTCGTTTCGTGTAGAATTTCGCTCGGATTTCCTTGACGTAGAACTCACTGCTCTGTTACCCCCATTTTCTCGAATATACTTTCCACTGCCTGCAAAATTTCCGACTCCTTCCCGGCCAGCCCGCTGCTGCGGAAGCCGACGATAGCTTGTAGCTCCTCGGCGTTGCGCGGCGCAGTCTTGGCGATCTCTTTGAGCAGCCCGTTGCCCGCGATGAGATAGGACTTGCCCCGTTCGGCGACAGCCACCTTTTGGCGTAGCTCCTGCATCTTCATATAAAGTTGTCTCTCCACTCTGGGATCAATCCGTTTCGCGGCAGGCGGCGCGCCGGGTGTCAGCTTCTTTTCGGGTGGATTTTCCCGCTGCGCGACAAGCATCGCTTCGTCGTCGGCGCTGCTGGCGGTCAGCTTCACCAGATCCAAAATGACCCCGCCATATTTTTCCAGACGGGCCGCACCCATTCCCGGCAACTGGGCCAACTCTTCCAGATGCTGGGGACGGCTCTCGGCGATGCGCAGCATCAGTTCGTTGTCCATAATGGCGTAGGTGGGGATGCCCTGGCTGTCGGCTGTGCGCCGCCGCCAGCCGTAGAGCACCTTTTGCAGCGCGGTGTAGGTTTCGACTGCGGCTTCTGTCTCCTCTGCTTCCTCGCCTTCCACCACTGCCGCAGCCTCCGCCGTAGGGTCGGCCATCTCCGGGTGGGCAGCCAGCCAATCCTCGCCGACAACCCGCCCCGCCAGTGTAACGGCCAGCACAGGATAGCCCTGCCGCTCGTACTGGCGCAGCAGCTTGCGTTCGAGCAGTTCATCCAGCATCTCAATAATTGTGCTTTCGCCCAATTGGTAGAGACGCCCGTGATGGCGACATTCGTTGGCGGCCACCGGCGCGCGCAGATGGCCCACCAGAATGCGCGCCAGGCCGCTGCGCCCCACCGGTTTGGGCAAGCTGATCAGACAGTCGAGGAGCATCGGCTCGATGTCGGCGTCGTCGGGCAGGGGGATGTCCGGGCGCACCACCTCTGGCACTTGCGGACGGATACCCGTGCAGTTGTCGCAGACTGTACAGCGGATGCGCGGTGGGCTGCCAAAATGGGCGCTGATATAGCCGTGGCGACAGCTTTCGCCAGTGGCATAGCCCACAATATCGTCAATGCGCCGTTGGCCCAGGGCACGCGATTGGGCCAGCAGCCGCTCGATCCGTTCGGCCAGATCCGGGGGGCGGGGGGGCAGATAGATTGCCATCTCGCGCTTGCTGCCCAGCAATGTGATGATCCCGGCCGAGTGCCATTCCAGCAGACGGGCCTCGACGCTGAGCAGCGGCCAGTCCATCGCTCCCGCGATGTCTTTGGCGGTGAAGGCTGCGCTGCGCCCAGGGCGCAGCGCCACTTTGCGCAAAAAGCGCTCCAACTCCTGGCTGTTGCTCACTTTTTTGCCGGCTGGCGAGCGGGCGGGCAGGCCGATTTCGATCTCACTGGGTAGGTCAAAGCCCCGGCTGAGCAGACCGGCCCGCTCCAGTATACTCACGCCGACCCGCACTTCGGTCTCGTCGGAATTGAGCACCTGTTCCAGGCGGTGGATGTTGACCGGGCCGGCCGCGGTCGCCGGCTCTGCGCCTTCTTCCGTCTCCATCCCCAGTTGGCTGGCGATGGCCGCGTAGAGACGTTGCAAGGATGTCAGACTATATTCATCGGCTTTGGCCCAGCGGCGCAGATTGGACCAGTCGTTGGCGCTGAAAAAGAGGGTGCATTGGGCGGCCAGGCCATCGCGCCCGGCCCGCCCGGCCTCCTGGTAATAGGCGGCCAGGCTGCGCGGCGGGTGAAAGTGGACGATAAAACGGATGTCGGCCTTGTCAATACCCATGCCAAAAGCGACCGTCGCCACCACCACCCGGTTCTCCCCCTTCATAAAACGGTCTTGCACACCGCCCCGGTCGCTCAACCCGGCGTGATAGGCTTCGGCGGCCACCCCTTCGCTGCGCAGACGCAGGGCCAGGGCCTCGCATTTGCGCCGGGAATTGGCATAAACAATGCCGCTGCCAGCGCTCTCTTTGACAAATTTGAGCAGCGCGGCCAGCTTTTCCTCGTCGTTGTGAAATTGAAGGGCGGAGAGGTGCAGATTCGTGCGGAAGATGTCCAGGGCCACGACTTGCGGACGTGCGGGGTGGGGCAAGGCGTCATCGCCGTTGCGGCTGAGCGTGTCCAAAATTTCGTCGCGCACCTGGGGGGGCGCGGTGGCGGTCATTGCCAGCGCGGGCGGGCTGCCCAGCTCGGCGCGCGCCTCCTGAATAAAGAGATAGTCCGGGCGAAAGTCGTGCCCCCACAGGCTGACGCAGTGGGCCTCGTCCACCACAAAAAGGCTGATGCCCGCATCGCGCAGCGCACGCAGAAAAGGGCGTTGGCGCAGCCGTTCGGGCGCGGCGTAGACCAGTTTGTAGCGCCCCGCGGCCACCCCTTCCATACGCTGCTTTAGTTCCTCGTCGTCCAGGCTGCTGTTGATGAAGGTAGCTTTGGCCTGGGCCACAGCGGGCAGCCCCTCCACCTGATCCTTCATGAGCGCGATAAGGGGGCTGATGACGAGGGTGGCGTGTTGCAGTTCCAGACCGGGTAGCTGGTAGCAGAGGGATTTGCCCGCGCCGGTGGGCATCACCGCCAACACCGATTCCCCGCGCAGAACCGACGCGATGATCTCTGGCTGGCCGGGGCGCAGTTTGCCAAAACCAAAGTTGCGGATGGCGGCCAGCTTCACCTGGCGTGCCTCGCTACTGCTGACGGCAATACGCTCTGGCCCGCTCAGGGCCGCGTAGACCTGGCCCAGATCGCTGCCCTTTTGCACCAGACCGATAATGGGTGCCAGCGCCTTTTGCAGCGCCTCTTGCTGGATCAGCCGCTGGCGCTCGATCTCCAGGGCAACTGCGTTGGCGCTCTGCTGGTTGCCGAGAATTTCGTGCAGTTTGTGCAGGGCGCGCAGTTGGGGGACTGTTGTGCCGGATGGGATACCCGCACCCAGCCGGGCCGCCATTTGTTGGGCGCTCTCGCGATCACCCTGGGCCAGGGCAATGTGAGCGGAAGTAATGAGGCTGTCGATATCACCAGGGCGGGCGACCAACAATGCGTCGAGGAGTTGCTGTGCCCGCTCTGGTTCGCCCAATTCGGCATAGACCGCCGCGGCCGCGTTGACTGCTGCGCTGTACAGAGGGTGCGCCTGGCTGATGTCGGCGGCCACCGCTTTGGCCGCTGCGTTATGACCAGAGGCCAGGGCGATCCGGCTCTCCAGCGCCTGGCTGAGGATTGTCGTGCTGCGCCGTTGGCGGCGTTCGATGGCTTCCAGCGCTTTGGGCAGATCGCCCAGCGCAAAATGGGCTTCGGCCTCCCGGTCCAGAAAGGCCAACAGGGGGCCGTGCAGTTCCCAGTAGACGGCGAGCAGGGAGAGCGTCTCGGCGGGCGTGCCCCACAGCCCAATAAAATCGAGTAGCTGGTCGCGCAGCTCTGGCGGCAGCGCGCCGGCCTGGACGTTCGTCAAGTCATAGGTGGTGAGAAGGGAAGGCGTTCTGTCAGGCATATGTGTAGGTATCGTTGGGTAGTGGGGCAGTGAGCAGTAAGCAGTGAGCAGCAGACGACAGTTACATCTATCTACTGATTACTATTTTCTGATTGCTGTGTGCAAAATAGGCAAGTCTCCTACCAAAGTATAGCACGGGGTAGCCTGAGTCGCAACGAGTGGGGAACTTTCGGGTTATAGTTTGACGAAGACAAAGCTACTCCTCTATAATCGGGGGAGCGTTGAAGCGGGGGCAACTCGCAACTCGCAATTCGCAACACAATTCCAGTGGGGAGAGGGTATGAAACGGATTGTTATCACCGGATTGGGGGCCATTACACCGATCGGCAACGACGCGCAGAGTTTCTGGGCGAATCTGCTGGCGGGCAAGTCGGGCGCGGGCAGATTGACTCTGTTCGACCCGCGTGGGATGCCTTACGATATGGCCTGTGAGGTCAAAAATTTCGACCCCCAGGACTACATGGACCGCAAAATGGCCCGGCGGATTGCGCGCACAACGCAGTTTTCCATTGCTGCGTCCAAACAGGCCCTGACTGATTCTGGTTTTGTCATAACGCCGGAAAATGGTGGCGATGTGGGTGTCTTGATGGCGACCGGCGGCGGCGGTATCAACGAGATCGAATACGCCACAGAAGTGATGGTGGAGAAGGGCTGGCGTTCGGTTGGCCCCTTCGTCGTGCCCAGCGCCATGGCAAACGCGGTCAGTTGTCTCGTCTCGATGGAGACTGGGGCCAAAGGGCCGGTTATGACCAGCACTGCGGCCTGCGCCAGCGGCCACTATTCGATGCTCGAAGCCTATCACTTTTTGCAGCGGGACGAGGCGGAACTCATCGTCGCCGGTGGTTCCGAATCCACTTTTTCTATGTTGACCTTTGCGGCCTTTGGCAATATGGGGCCGCTCTCCAAACGGACTGATGATCCTGCCACTGCCTGTCGCCCCTTTTCGGTGGATCGGGACGGCTTTGTCAGCGGTGAAGGGGCAGTGGCGGTGACGATGGAGACCGAGGAGCACGCCAAAGCACGGGGCGCACACATCTACGCCGAGGTGCTGGGCGGTGCGCTCACCGGCGATGGCTATCACATCACCGCGCCCGACCCCAGCGGCGACGGTGCCGTGCGCGCCATCAGCCGCTGCCTGAAGCATTCCGGCCTGACCAACCGCGACGTGGACCTGATTCTGGCCCACGGCACGGGAACAGTCCTCAACGATCAGGTGGAATCGCTGGCGATCCGCCGGGCTTTTGGTGCAGAAGGGGCGCGTATGCCCAAAGTCACCAGCATCAAAAGTATGCTCGGCCACGCACTGGGCGCGGCCGGCGCACAGAGCGCGCTGGCCGCCGTGCGGGCATTGGAGACAGGCATTGTCCCGCCGACGATCAACTACACGCCGGACCCGGAGCTGGGCGTGGATATTGTGGGCAATGTGGCGCAGAAGCTCGATCCGCAGATCGCACTGGTCGAGGCCTTTGGCTTCGGCGGGCAGAATGTGGTGGTGGCGTTTAAGAGGTGGGAGGGGTAGGGGCGTAGTGCGTAGTGCGTGAACCAGTGAAAGACCAGAAAACGTAATTGCGAAGAGGCCGGGCGGGTCAATAAGAGCCGCTCGGCCTTTTTATGCGATGAGATAAAATCTGCGAAAATCTGCTGTCTCTGCGCAATCTGCGTTCCTATTTCCGCCAAAACGCCCCCACATACCCCGGCACCTCAATCCCCGCGCCCAACTTCGGATCATCCAGCGGCGCGCCGAACTGAAGGTGGCTGGGCAGCACACCGGCCCAAATGGGCAAAGCGTAATCTTCGTCGTCGTCCCCCGGCGGGCCGGAACGCACTTTGGCTGTGGCTTCGTCGATCTCCACCAGAACAACCGAAGTGGCGTTCATCTCCAATTCGTTGGGCAGGCGCGCATCAGCCCAGCGACCGGGCATGACGTGTTCGGTGATGGCTTCCAGCGCCGCCCACTTCTCCTCCGCGGATTCAGCCAGCCGTCCGCGGCCAAAGACGACCGCCGAGCGGTAGTTCATCGAATGGTGGAAGACCGAACGGGCCAGTACCAGCCCATCCACAATCGTACAGGTGATGCAGAGCGGTTCGCCCGCGGCCGCGTGTTTGAGCAGGCGGCTGGCTTTGGCCCCGTGCAGGATGATTGTGTCGCCCAGGCGCGCCTGGATGGTGGGGATGACAAAAGGCTGGCCGTCCGCCACAAAGCCAACGTGACAGATAAGCGCCTCGTCAAGGATAGGATAGATGGTGTCGGCGTCGTAGTGGGCACGGGCGGGCAGGCGGCGCACCCGGTTGCGGTCAGACGGGGGGAAGTCGGTCATAGCTCTCTCCTGTGTACCGGGCGCAGCAAGCAAGCGCCCCTACCGATAAATATCTGAACAACTATATCACAAATTTTCGTTGGTCGGGTATTGACAGCAACCCGACAGCGTGGTACACTAGCCTGCAGCCATCTACAACAATTTTTGCGCGTGAAAGGAGGTCCCGATGCTTCGTCTGTCTTTTGTTGGTATCTGTCCTCTTTTTGCGCGCCCGGAATTAGCCATAGGCTGATCCGACTTACCTGCTGAGATTCTCGGCCACGGGCGCAGTTTGCGCCCGTGGCCTTTTTTTTTGTTTGCCCGGAGGAGAGAGCGAAATGCTTACAATTAGCGAGTTTATACCGTCTGAAGAAGAATATGCCGCGCTGGTGGCTGTCCACAACGGGGCGTGGCCGGATGATCCAACCACACTGGCCGCGGTTAAACACCGGGACGCCACCCGCAACCCCGCCTATTATTACCGACGGGTGGTTGGGAGGTTAGGGGAGTACACCGTGGCCGTTGCCAGCGCGATGGAGAGCAGTTGGTCCTATCGCCCCGGTAAATATCACTTGAGTATCGATATTCACGCTGATTTTGAAGGGGCAGAGAATCGCAGCCAATTGTACGACGAATTGGTGACGGTTCTATCTGGGCGCGACCCGGCCCCTGTTCTGCTCACATCCGGGGCGCGGGAGGACAAGCCCGACCAGATCGGCTTTCTTACGGCGCGGGGCTTTACGCCGGTCATGCGCTTTGCCAACTCCCGTTTACAGGTGGACGTCTTCGACTTCGCTCCTTATGCCGGGCTGATCGAGCGGGTAGAGGCGAGCGGCATTGCCATTCGCACGCTGGCTGAACTAATGCACAGCGATGGGGAGTGGCAGCAGAAGTTGTATGACCTGGACTGGGCTGGCACACAGGACGAGCCGTCGCCGGAGCCACCAACGCAGCTCCCTTTTGCAGAGTACGTTCAGCGCATCTTAGAGGGGCCGGATTTTCTGCCCGAAGGATGTTTCATTGCGCTGGATGGAGACGAATATGTGGGGTTAAGCGGGCTGGAGAGAGACCTGGCCCGCCCGGATCATCTGGAGACTGGCTTTACGTGTGTGCTGCGCAGCCACCGGCGACGCCATATCGCCCTGGCCCTGAAGCTGAAGGCCATCGCCTTTGCCCGCGAGTACGCGGCCAAAACCATCGACACCGGCAACGAGGAGAACAACCCGATGTACCAGATCAATCTGCGTCTGGGTTTTATGCCCCGGCCAGCCTGGTCGGATTATCACAAACAGATTGAGTAGCAAAGGAAGGATGAGAAAGATGTATACGATTCGACCGATTCGGCCAACCGCCGACGAGGAATACCGGATGCTCTTGGATGTCCACAACGCGGCCTGGCCGGACGAACCGGGAACCCTTGAAAACTGGCGCTTTAACGACGACCGCTGGCAGAAGGAGAAACTTTTCCAGCGTTTTGTAGTAGAAAACAACGGGCACTTTATCACCGAAGGGGTCTATCTTGAGCCTTTCTGGGACAACGCGCCGGGCAAGTACCAGTATGGCTACTCCCCATTGCCTGAATTTGAGGAGAAGATAGATCTGCACAGGCTGGTCTACGACTTTGTTGTGGAGCAATTGACCGACCGACAGCCGACCCGTCTCGCCACAGGCATCCGGGAAGATCGCACCTTCCGTGTCGAGTGGATGAAGGCCAATGGTTTTGTCCAGAAGATGCGCTTTGCTGAATCCGAGTTGGACATCACCAACTTTGACTTCAGCCGTTTCAACGGCGCGCAGGAGCGGGTGGCGGCCGCGGGAGTGACTCTTCTACCGCTTTCTGAACTACGGGAGAAAGACCCGAAATGGATGGAGAAGCTCTATGAGATGCTCTGGGAGATCGAGCAGGATGTCCCCCGGATAGATCCACCCCAAAGGGAGTCGTTTGAGGAGTTCGTGAAGGGCTTCGATCACCCCGACTTCTGGCCGGAAGGCTGGCAGATGGCAATCGATCCTGCGCTGGGGGATGACGGGGTAGGGGCTTACGTCGGCGTCAGTATGCTGGGCAAGAACCAGGCAATGCCCAAACGCATCCATACCTGGCTGACCGGTGTCGTACGCAGCCACCGGCGCAAAGGCATCGCCCTGGCAATGAAATTGCGGGCCATCGCTTTTGCCATCCAAAATGGCGGCACGTCCATTCGCACAGACAACGAAGAGAACAATCCAATGCTGGGTATCAACAAAATGCTTGGATTTGAGGAGATACCCGCAGGGGTTGGCTATGAAAAGGCGTTGTAATACGCCAAAGGAGAAATCAGCGTGTTTACTATACGACCATTCAGACCGATTACCGAGGAGGACTACGCCGCGTTGGTAGCGGTATATAACGCGGCCTGGCCCGATGAGCTTTCCACAACGGCCAGTTGGCGCTTTCACGAGAGCCGCTGGCCGGAGGATAAACTGCGCCAGCGCTTTGTGGTGGAAAGTGACGGCCAGATGATCGCAGAGGGCGCATATATGCAACCCTTTTGGGTCAACGTGCCGGGGAAATATGTCTACGGCTATTCGCCCCTGCCCGCCTATGAGGAACGGACCGATCTGCACCAGACGATCTACGATTACGTGCTGGCCCAGTTGGCCGAGCGGAAACCGACGGTTCTGGGCACGGATACCCGAGAGGATCGCACCGTCCGGATGAAGTGGCTGGCCGATCAGGGCTTTGTCGCCAGAATGCGTTTTCCCGTCTCCGAGTTGGACATCACCAACTTCGACTTTAGCCGCTTCAACGGCGCACAGGATCGGGTGGCTGCGGCTGGGATAAAAATTGTCCCCCTGGCCGAAGTGCGTGAGGGCGATCCCCGCTGGATGGAAAAGCTCTATGAGATGTTCTGGGAGATCGAGCAGGATGTACCCCACATCGATCCGCCGGTGAAGGAGCCATACGACGAGTACGTCAAAGGCTACGAAAACCCCAACTTCTGGCCGGAGGGCTGGTTTATGGCTATAGACCCGACGCTGGATGTGAATGGGCCGTCGGGGGAATATGTGGGGGTGAGTATGCTGGCGAAAAACCCGGCCATGCCCCAGCGCCTGAACACCTGGCTGACCGGTGTCCTGCGCAGCCATCGCCGCAAAGGCATCGCCCTGGCAATGAAACTGCGGGCCATCGAATTCGCCATTCAGAACGGTGGAACTGCCATCCGCACAGACAACGAGGAAAACAACCCGATGCTGGGCATCAACAAAATGCTCGGTTTTGTGGAGATTCCCGCCGGGGTGGATTTCGATAAGCAGTTGTAGAAGTGGTGGGTTGCAGGTGGAAAGTGGCAGGGGGCAGGTGGAAAGTGGCAGGTGGCAAGTGGAAAGTCGCCACTCGCAACTCAATGTCATTAAGTTAAGGATTTGGTTCTCGCAAACCAGGCCATTCTACTCGAAAACTAGGCCATTCTATCAGATAAATTGACCCAAAACTGGTTCAAAATATCCATCTTCGGTTATTTTCGAGGCTTTCACAACCTCGTCA
>CAMDEX010000098.1 GCA_945897075.1 Litorilinea aerophila | reverse complement strand
CGCGCTGGGCGAAATTGTGGTGCGGGGCAATGTGGTGATGAAGGGCTACTTCAACGACCCGCAAGCCACCGCCACGGCCATGCGGGATGGCTGGTTTCACTCGGGCGATGCGGCTGTGGTACACCCGGATGGCTATGTCGAGATTCGTGACCGCTTCAAAGATGTGATCATCAGCGGCGGCGAAAATATCTCCTCGGTGGAGATTGAAGGCGTCTTGTTGCATCACCCATCTGTGCAGGAAGCGGCCGTGGTGGGGATGCCCCATGCGCGCTGGGGTGAATCGCCCCACGCCTTTGTGGTCTTGCGTGCGGGCGCGACGGCCAGCGAAGACGAGATGAAAGAGTTTGTACACGCCCGACTCGCCCATTTCAAAATGCCCCAATGGGTCACATTTGTGGATGATCTGCCCAAAACCGCGACGGGGAAAGTGCAAAAATATGTCTTGCGTGGCCGGGGTACAGCCATTGTCAGCCAGTAAACGTTCTACGTGTGCTATCCTCAACAGATCACAATTTCGGTGAGGAGAGAGTATCCTCAGATGTCTGTTCAGCCGCATCTGCGGATACTCTCTCCGCGTTTTCGATAACATTTGTGATCTAACCGACTATCAAAACCGATTCCCACAACAGAGAATGGCGATGGCACAAACCGATACACCCAAACTTGACGCCGGGGATCGCTAGTGTCGAAGGCTTACTGCGCGGATTACCAGCGCCGCGCGTGGATATTCAATTCGCAGTCTCAGTAACGTAAGCAAGCACCGGCCCAACACCGACTGGCAGGCGACGGGGCCAACACTGCGCTCATTCTAGCGAAGTGCAAATACCCGCCCTGCGCCTGAAGCCAACCGTTCGGCGGCTTGACCCACAAAAGAGGAGAGTATCAAATGATTTGGCTTTGGGTAGGATTTATCGTCTTTGTACTACTGATGTTGGCGTTGGACCTGGGGGTCTTTCATCGTCACGCCCATGTAATAACGGTGAAAGAGGCCCTCAGCTGGTCCGCCGTCTGGATCGCGCTGGGGTTGTCCTTCTCCGTGTTCGTCTACTACGGGTACGAGAGCCACTGGCTGGGTCTGGGTAATTCGATTGATGCGGCCGACGGGTTGATCAACGATGGCACGACGGCGATGATCAAGTACATCACGGGTTACGTCGTGGAGAAGTCGTTGAGCATTGACAACATCTTCGTGATCGCAATGATCTTCGGCTTCTTCGCAGTTCCGCCGCTCTATCAACATCGAGTGCTGTTCTGGGGCATCTTGGGCGCTTTGTTGATGCGCGGTGCTATGATCGCACTGGGCGCCACGCTGATCGCTGAGTTCCATTGGATCCTCTACGTCTTTGGTGTTTTCCTGATCTTTACAGGGATCAAGATGCTGGCCTTGAAGACGGATCACGCGGACCCCAACCAGAACATCATCGTCCGGCTGACACGGCGCTTCTTTCCGATCACCGCGCGCTTCCACGGAGAGCACTTCGCCGTTCGAGCTGGAGCGCCTGCCTCCTACGAGAGCGAGTTTCCCGGTACTGCCGCCCTCCCCGATGCGGCCGTGGACAAGGCCCGGCCCGGCACGTGGATGCTTACGCCCCTGGCCCTGGCCCTGATTGTGGTCGAGTTTACGGACCTGCTCTTTGCGGTGGACTCGATCCCAGCGATCTTCGCTATTACAGCCGATCCGTTCCTGGTTTTCACGAGTAACGTCTTTGCGATCCTCGGTCTGCGGTCGCTCTATTTCGCGCTGGCGGGCATGCTCGACAAGTTCAGATACCTCAAGCTGTCACTGGCGGTGGTGTTGATAGTTGTTGGCGTAAAAATGCTGATAGCAGCGTGGCTCAAGGAGATGCTCGGCAGCAACTTCAACTTTTACCTGCTGGGAGTGATACTTCTGATCCTGACTGCCGGGGTAGTAGGCTCCTTGCTTGCAGAACGTCGCGATGGGAAAGCCGCCTAACAAGGCGATACGCTGACGATTGGTAACTGCTCAACTGGGAACGCCGCCATCCCTGGCGGCAAGTGTGCAGCCGCCAGGGATGGCGGCGTTCCCGGAGGCGCAAACCGATGCCTGAGTAGTTACGACGATTGAAAGAATAACCTGCTGTGAGCAATCCTGCTTTAGAAATTCTGATTATCTTTCTGTTAATCGTTGCTAACGGCGTTTTTGCGATGTCTGAGGCGGCTATCATCTCAGCACGCAAAGCGCGTCTCCAGCAGTTAGCCGAGGCTGGCAACTCGCAAGCTCGCGCCGCGCTGGAGTTGGCGACTCACCCAAACCAGTTTCTCGCTACTGTTCAAATTGGCATCACACTCGTTGGCATTTTGGCGGGCGCTTTCGGCGGAGCAACCATCGCTGAAGAAATAGCGGCCCGCCTCAGCGTTGTTCCATTCCTAGCGCCTTACAGTGAAATCGTCGGGGTTGGTATCGTTGTTCTCGGTCTCACCTACTTTTCGCTGATCATTGGCGAACTGGTACCCAAACGGTTGGCGCTGAACAATGCCGAACGAATTGCCTCGGCTGTTGCCGCTCCGATGCGAGCCTTATCGGCCATTGCTGCGCCCGTCGTCCGGCTATTGAATGTTTCGACGGATGTCGTCATTCGAGTGTTGGGTGTCAAGCCATCCACCGAGCCATCCATTACCCCGGAAGAAATAAAGATCCTGATTGAGCAAGGCACAGAAAGCGGCGTATTTGAAGAAGCCGAGCAAGACATGATAGAAAGCGTGCTTCGGCTAAACGAACGGCGCGTCGGCGCGTTCATGACCCCCCGGATGCAGATTGTCTGGTTTGGCATCGAAGACTCAGCGGAAGAGATCCAGCGTAAAATTGCGAACAGCCGACATTCGCGCTTCCCGGTGATCCAGGATAGTTTGGACAACGTGCTTGGCATAGTACGCGCCAAAGATTTACTAACGCAAAGTCTCGCCAATCAACGGCTCGATTTGATGGCGTGGTTGCATCCCCCGCTATTCATCCCGGAAAATATGTCGGCCTTAAAGGTGTTGGAATTATTTAAACAGAAAGGCACACATATTGCTTTGGTGACGGATGAATACGGGGGTATTCAGGGGATGGTAACGCATAACGATATTCTGGAAGCGATTGTGGGATACATTCACTCGGCTGGCTCGCCTGCCGAGCCAGAAGCCACACGCCGCGAGGATGGTTCGTGGTTGCTTGATGGACTCTTGCCTATAGATAAACTCAAGGAAATTTTCGACATCGAAAAATTGCCCGATGAAGAACAGAGCCACTATCAAACTGTCGGCGGCTTTGTGATGGCACAAGTTCGCAATATCCCGTTGGTGGGGCAACGCTTTGAATGGGGTAAATTGTACTTTGAGGTTGTCGATATGGATGGACGCCGCGTGGATAAAGTATTAGTTACTCCAAGTCCGGCAGACGAAAGGCAAAATGCGTAATGAGCAGCTTCAGCAACCCACACTATATGTATCTTTTCGACCTGCGCAACGGCAAGAAAAAGCTGGGCTATGGCGAATCGCCGGAGGACGCGCTGGAGATTTTGCGCATCCGTCTGAGCGAGGCGGAGATGGCGGAGATTCTGCCGGAGCAATTCGAGAAGATCAACCAGCGCAGATTGCAGGAATACGCGCATCTGTTGGGGTAGAGCGGGGAGCGGGGACTGGGGAGCGGGGACTGGGGAGCGGAGACTGGGGAGCGGATGACATCCTAATCCCCAGTCCCCAGTCGCCGATCTCCAATCGCCAGTCCCCAATCCCCAATCCCCAATCCCTAATCCCCGATCACCTTCACCGGCTGCCCACCCTTTGCCACCGATTCGTCTATGGCAAAACAGATCGCCATGGATTTGTAGCTGTCGTAGATCGAGGCGTGGGATTCTACGCCGCTTTCAATACACGCCACAAAGTGTTCGATCTCGGCTTTGAAGGGGTGGTGGGTCACATCCCCGCTGTTGGGCGAAATCGTCGGGAAGCTCCAATAGTCGCGCGCGCCGGGGTAGTTGGTGGACGAGTAGACTTCGTTGTTTTGGATGGAGCCGTTTGTGCCAAAGAGCCGGCAGTTGAAGCGATAGGGCGTGTCGCCGTCCAGCAGCGCCGAGAGTTTGCCCACGCCGTCGTTGGCGAATTGGAGCGAGGCGACGACAACCGGGTCAAACTCGAAGGAGTGGACGCGCTTGGGGGGCGCGGCAAAGGCCGAGACCTGGCGCACCTCGCCGCCCAGATAGCGCAGCATATCCACGGCGTGGCAGCCGCCGCTGAGAAAAGCGCTGCCCACCACGTCTTTGCGCATATACGGGCTGCCGGGCTGGGCGCGACGGGCCGGATGCCAGTAGTCGGCCTCGCCGTAGATCAGATCGCCCAGCACGCCGTCGTCAATCAGCTTGCGCACCGTCACAAACTGGGGATTCCAGCGCAGCACAAAGCTGGTGACGGTCTTCACGCCCGCTTTGAAGACAGCCTCGCGGATGGCCGCTGTCTCCTGGCGCGAAAGGGCCACCGGCTTCTCGATGACGATATGGCGGCCCGTCTGCGCGGCGCGTATGCAATGCGCAGCGCGCACGTCCGGGTGGGTGCAGGAGACGACAATCTGAATGCGTTCATCGGCAAAGAAGTCGTCGAGAGTCGCGTATTCTGTGCCCTCCACGCCGTGGGTTTGGAGCAGACGGGTCGCTTTGCCCGGCGTCCGGTTGTAGATGCCCATGACTTCGGTCAGCGGGTGATCCCGGAATACTTTGACATATTCACCGGCCACCCAGCCCGCGCCGAGCAGCCCCACGCCATATTTTGTAGCCATCGAGATTTCTCCTGTAGTGGGTATAAGAATAGAACGCGGATGCCACGGATCGAGCGGATGGGAGCGGATAGAATCTCAAATGCGTGACTTACTCAATGCCGTTCCCCACCTACTTAAACGCTTCCGTCGCAACCGACTGACCGATCCACAAAAAGCGGTTCTGGCTGCCCTATTGGAGGGCTGGACGCTCAAATCCCATCGCACGCTGGACGGGCAAAAGGCGTACCGGCTGCACGCGCTGACCGGCGAGATTGCCGAAGTAGCGGATGGCGTAGTGGACGATTTAGCTGCGGCCGCACTGATCCAGAGCAATCAAAAATTCCCCGCGGCCACCTATCTGCTCACCGATCGGGGACGCATATTTGCAGGCCGGTAGACTTCTACCGCAGCCGATCCGTTGACAGCAAGTCGTTTTGGCAATCCGTAAAAGGATACCTTGACTGGATATGGAGTATAAAATGGAAACACAACCGCAGAAAAAGACCAGTTTCTTTCAGCTATTTATGAGTATCTGGTTCCACCCACGAGCCACCATCCGTTCGATTGTTGAAACCAATCCCCGGCGCAATATCATTCTCCTGGCCTGCATTTCTGGAATCTACCAGACGCTAGATAGACTGATCAAACAAGGCGCGGGCGACTCAATGGGCCTGATCGAAATAGGCTTGATTGCACTCATCGCAGGGCCGATTGCAGGTCTGCTCGCGCTCTTTGTTGGCAGATTTCTCTTTCAGTTGTCTGGCAAGATCATCGGAGGCAAGGCCACGGGCGCAGAAGTCCGCGCCGCATTGGCCTGGTCTTCTGTGCCTGATAGCATCCTTCTCCTGTTGTTCATCCCCTACATAGCGTTTCTAGGGCGGGAAGGATTCACCAGTGCTGATGTGGGAGCGGAACTTACCAGCCTACAGGCAGTGGTCGCCGTCTTCTACGCATTCGTCGTCGCTCTGCCGCTGGTAATTTGGAAGGCGTTTATAAGCGTTCAAACGATGGCCGAAGTACACCGGTTTGCGTGGTGGAAGGGCCTGCTAACCTACGTAATCGGCTTTGCCATTGTTATCATCCCTGTTGTTCTTTTCGTTCTGGCTGTCAGCGCATAAACCTTATCAGTGGTCAGGCAAACCGATCCCCAACGCCTCAATCTCCTCGACCCCGTAGGGATTCTGGAAACGGATGGTGGGAAAACGGCTGCGGTCAAATTCGTGCAGGCGATCCGGGCCGAGCGCGGTGATTTCGGCGTGAATTGTCTCTGCGGCGGCGCGCAAAGCGGCCACATCCACCCCCTGACACTCGGCGGGCATCTCCCGCAGCCGGGGCAGCCCGCGACGAAACATTTTTAGCGCACCCCGCCAGTTGTCCCGTTCGATCTGCAAAAAAGCCAACCCCACCTGCAAAATGCCCTGGTACATCGCACGCACCGGGCGGCTTTCTTCGTTCCAGGCCAGTTCCAAATACTCGTGCTGCTCGAAGAAATCGCGCCGGTTGAATTCCAGCAGCCCAGCCACCGCCACCCGGCTCAGGGGATCAGCGCAGCCTTCCACCTCCCGCGCCGCTGGCTGGACATAGCGTTGGACTACCGCCACCAATTCTTCCATCATCCGGCTGCGCGCCCAGGCGTGATCGGCGCCAGCCTGCCGTGCCCGGCGCAGGGTCTCCGTGTCCACGTGGCTGCCAAAGGCGTAGAGGGGAATCTGCCGGTTCTGGGGCGAAAGTTTGCAGCGCTGGATGGCCGTCTCCCAGTCGCCGGGTGTCTTCAGGTCGAGCAGAGCGAGGACGGGGAAGTGGAGGTCCAGCACGGCCACCAATTCGTCGGCATTCTCCACGACGATTGGGCGGCCACCCACCTGGCGGATCACATCGGTCAGGCGGGTGACGAAGAAGAGATCGTCGGCCAGCACGACAACCGCCGGGCCAGCAGCCGGTTCATCCGTTCCTTTGTTCGCCAACCCCAGACTGATTTGCACGGCATCTTCCTTCCCGGAATCTGTAGGGGCGCTGTTTGCTGCGCCCGCTGTTTGCTGCGCCCGCTGCTTGCTGCGCCCGCTGTGTGTCGGGCGCAGCAAGCAGCGCCCCTACGCTGCCAGTCTAGCATAGCCAACAGCCGGGTCAAAGTTCTTGCCAAGAGTTTCACTCCTGGATTGCCATCTGCTATACTTGTATTTTGTACGCCTGTCCAATCAGCGCAGTTCAGCGCAGTTCAGTGTTCATACCCTTGCGGGACACAATCAACAATGAAAATAGGGAGTGCAGACGGCGGACCGCAATTCCCAGTCGCTGATCTCCAGTCCCCAGTCGCTATTGTCAAGTCAGATCTATCTGCGTCCTTTTCTTCTTGACGAATAATAGACGCCCACGGAGTAGACGAATGGCGCAAAAAAAGAAAGCAGACAGCCTGCAAGAACTCAGCTACGAGGAAGCCTACACCCGTCTGCAAGAGGTTCTCGGCCGCTTGGAAAGTGGCGATACGCCGCTGGAGGAATCTTTGCAACTCTACGCCCAGGGCACGCAGTTGGCCGCCCACTGCGCGACCAGACTGGAAGAAGCCGAATTGACTGTGCGCCGCTGGCAGGAACAGAACAGCACCACTCCTTTTGAGGAGTGAGATTGGGGGATTGGGGATTGGGGATTAGGAGATTGGGTATTACGCAGTTGCGACACGCCACCCAATACCCCAATACCCTAATCCCCCAATACCCCAATCTCCCAATACCCAATACCCAATAACACGCCATGCAGGTCTGGTCCAATGAAGCGCTCTGGCTGCCTATCAGCGTAGCCGTTGCCATCCAACTCTACAAATTCCTCTCCGAGTGGATTCGGCACCGGGATTTCGATCTGCGGGTGTTGGCCCGCGCCGGTGGGATGCCCAGCAGCCACTCGGCAATGGTCACCAGTCTGGTCTCTGCTGTGGGACACAGGTCGGGCACCAACAGCGACGTCTTCGCCCTCTCCGTCATCTTCGCTGTGATTGTGATGTACGATGCCACGGGTGTACGCCAGGCCGCGGGCAAGCAGGCCAAAGTCCTCAACCAGATCATCCGCGAACTGTTCAGCGGTCAGCCGGTGAGCGAAGAAGAATTGAAGGAGCTGATCGGCCACACATCCGTCGAAGTCATCGTCGGCGCGCTGATCGGCATTGCCTACACATTCTCCTGGTTTGCCCTTTTTGCCCAGTAGGGGCATGGGGTGGGGCGGGACGAGATGTGCTGGCGAAGGCAAACGATCTGCCCGCCCCACCCCGTGCCCCTATTTTTCTCAAAAATCTTTGAGAAATTTGTTCGCTCCTCCCCTTTGTGATAGGATAGACAAACTTTGCGCAATTCTGGCAGCCAGACAGAGGAGAAAGTTCATGCGACGTGTCATTCTGATTCAGCCTAAACGGGATGGGAGAGTCTTTGGCAAAGCGCCCGGCTCGCCCTACACACTCATGCGGCTGGCCTCGCTCGTGCCCGACGAAATCCCGGTGGAAATCTGGGATGACAACCTGCGCGATCTGCCCATGGACATGCTGGGCGAAGGCGATCTGGTCGGCATCAGCAGCATGACCATCACCATCGAACGGGCCGAACATCTGGCCCGGCTGGCCCACAAACAGGGCGCGGGCGTGGTGGTGGGCGGCGTCCATTCCACACTGCTGCCCGAACACGTCCAGACCTTTGCCCATAGCTCCTTTGTCGGTGAAGGCTACTACACCTGGCCGCAGGCCATCCAGGACTTTGCCGCGGGCGGTGTGAAGGGGCTGAAACCCGAATACAAAGATGAGAGCTGGGCCAACCTGGCCGGCATCGCCCCCATCACAGATCGGGTGATCAAGATGGTGGACGAGAACAACAACTACTGGACGCCTTACATGGAGATCACCCGCGGCTGCCCGCGCAACTGTGATTTCTGCACGGCCATCCGGGTCAGCGGGCGGCGAATGCGTCTGCGCCCGGTGGAAGAGGTGGTGGATGAGATCGAGCGGCGCGGGATCAAACGCTTCTTCCTCACCGATGACAACTTCGGGCTGAATTTCTCCACCGACCCCGACTACTGCGTGGAACTCTTCGAGGCGCTGATGAAGTTGGACTTGCAGGGGTGGACCTGCCAGTCGGAGATGAGCATCGCCAAATTCCCCGAACTGCTGGAAATGGGCAAGGCCGCCCATCTGGACAAACACTTCATCGGTTTCGAGAGTGTCAACCCGGACAATCGTTCTTCGCTGGGTGGCAAGTCCAAAGGTGTGGCGATGCAGACCAGCGAGGCCATCAAAGCCATCCACGCAACCGGGATGGGTGTGGTCGGTCTCTTTGTGATGGGCTTTGATCACGACACACCCGCCACCTTCCAGGCCATGTGGGACTTCATCCGCACCAGCGAGATGGACGGCGTAAGCACGACCGTTCTCACCCCCTACCCGTCCACCCCCTTCTACGATCAGGTGATCGCGGAGAACCGGCTGCTGGATGTGCCGTGGAGCCACTTCGACACCGCGCATGTGACATTTATCCCCAAACACTTCACGCCGGACGAACTGCGCGACGCCTACGACTGGCTCTGCCGCAAAATCTACAGCCCCTCGCAAATTGCCCTGCGCGGTCTGCGCTCTCTGCGCCGTTACCCGTTCAATATGGCGGGCAAGAAGCTCTTCGGCAGCTTCAGCACAGACTACGGCTACCGCCGGGCTTATAGCTGGCGACATTCGATGTAAGCGGGTGGCCGCGGACGGCGGACACCAGACCGCAGACCGCCGAAAATGCGGCGCAAAACAAAAAGGGCGGGGCCGGTTTTGGACAACCGGCCCCGCCCTTTTTGTTTTGTATATGCAGAAGAACCACCCGGTGACCTTTTTCACCTTGTCACCCGCTCACCTTGTCACCCGCTCACCTTGTCACTCCTCATCCATCTCCAATTCCTCGATCACCCGCACCAGATCGGTGCGCGTGACAATGCCCACCAGCTTGCCATTCTCCAGCACAGGCAGGGAGCGATGGCCCGGTTTGACCATCAACTCGGCGGCGTGCTCAATCGTGTCGGTGGGGAGTACAGTGGCCGGGTCACTGGTCATCAGTTGCTCCACATAGACAGCCAGGATGTGGCGCACCTGCTCTTTGTAGGTGCTGTAATCGTCCAGCCGCATGGGGATCAGACCCCAGAGCAGGGGAATATACTGGGGCTGGCGTGGCGGCGCGTGGCGGGTGATCAGATCGATCTCGGTCACGATTCCCACCAGCTTACCCGCATCTGTCACCACCGGCAGTGCGCTGATTGAATGTTCCCGCATCAGGCGCGCCACTTCCTGGATCGACGCATCCGGGGTGATTGTGATTACCGGCGCTGTCATAATCTCACGAACGATCATCGCAGTCTCTTTTCGTAGTAGGACAGTAAATCAGTAGGGCAGTAGATCAGTGGGACAGTGAATCAGTGACTGTCTTACTGACTCAAAGTGGATCGGACAGGATTCGAACCTGTAACCAAGGAGTTATGAGCCCCCTGCTCTGCCGTTGAGCTACCGATCCAAGAAAGTTGATTGGTTGATTGGGTGATTATCGCTTGATTTGGAAAAATTCGGTTTTTTGACTGAAACAAAATTGGTTGACTGGTTGATCAGTTGACTGGCAGGAGTACGCAGATAGCGGTTTCCAGTCAACAAATGAACCAATCAACCAATCAGAGCGGGTGGCGGGAATCGAACCCGCGTAATCTGCTTGGAAGGCAGGAGCTCTACCATTGAGCTACACCCGCAATAGTCGGGGAGAGAGGATTTGAACCTCCGACCCCAGCGTCCCAAACGCTGTGCGCTGCCAGACTGCGCTACTCCCCGGGGTCAACTTCACCAAATTATTGTAACGGAAAATCCGCCAAAAATCAAACTACTAACGCACCCATTGTATTTTCTGTTCCATCCAATTGCCCACATCCCCGCCTGGCTCGGCCAGGGGCTGCTCTGGCCCACCCGCCAATGGTTTAATCCAGAGCTTCCAGGGTCCATCCCGGTTGCTGAGGTAGACAATGCGGCTGCCGTCTGGGCTGACTGAGGGTACGCCGTCAATGCCGGGAGCGTTTGTCATGCGGACGATCGTGCCTGTAGCCACCTCCACCCGGTAAATCTCCCAATTGCCATCCCGTTCCTGGCTCATAAAGACGACAAAGCGACCATCCGGCGACCAGACTGGATGGGCGTCGCCGGGCACGCTTGTCAGTGGACGACGATCGCCGCCGCCGCTGTTCATCAGCCACAGGCCACAGCGGTTGCCCTGGTCGTCACAGCCCCGGTAGACGATTTGATCCGCGCTGGGATGCCATTCGGGGTCTTGCCCAAGTCCGAGGTCTGTGCCGCTGTCGTTGCCATCGGCCCAGGCGGCATAGATGCGCCAGAGCCGATCGCCTTCCCGGTTGCTGGCAAAGACCAGCCGATTGCCCTCCGGGTTCCAGCTGGGGAGAACGTCCTCGCTGTAATTGGTGAAGCGCAGACGCAGACCGCTGGCGGGGTCAAAGCTGCCCAACCCGCGCTGATCGCCCCGGGTGCTGCGGAAGGCGAGGCGCTGGCCGTCGCTGCGCAGATCTGGCTGGTTCGCATCTTCCACCACCACCACCGGTTTGACGCTGGCCGTTACTGGTTGGGCAAAGACACGCTCGCGCCCGTCCACCGCGTCCTGGGCCGAGTAGAGGATGCGTCCAACGCCCAGCCCACCCGCGCTGGGTGCGCTGGGTGCGGTGGATGCAGTAGGCGTTCCCGTCACTCCCGGCTGGGGCGTGCCGCCCGGCGGAGTGCCCGTCCCGTCGGCAGCGGATGGCGTGGGTGCGCTATCGCACAAAAGTTGGGCCTGCTCCTGCTTCTCGGCCAGCCCCGGCCCGTCTTGTACGGCAATGGCAGCGGTGAATTGTTCGACAGCCGCGCACCAGTCGTCCTGACGGGAAAGGCTGTCAGCGTATTCGGTGTGGGCTTTTTGCAACCGTTGGCGCACATCCCGGTAGTTGGGGTTGCGCTGGTAGAGATTCTCCAGCAGTTCGATGACCTTCGGCCAGTCGGCAAACCAGTAGGTGAGGGCGTCCACGTACTGGGCGGTCAGATCGCGCAATGTGCGGGTCTCTACTGCGTTGGGGCGCAGAGCCAGGGCGCGGTCAAAAAGGTTCACCGCCTCTTCCAGGCTGCCACTGTTGCTCTTCTCGGTGCCCAGGCTGACGTAGGCGGTATAGAGCATCTCCTCCACCTGCGCCGCCTGAAACGTTTCACTTGCGCTGCGCACCTGCAGCAAACGGGCAATGGAATCGGCCCAGCGGCCCGCGTTGTAAAGCGCCTGGGCATCAGCCCAAATCGATTCCAGCGAGTTCAGAGCAGTCGGCGTTGGGGTGGGTAGGCTAGGGGTTGGGGTGACAACGACCGCCGGCGCATCGCTCAGGGGTACATCCAACAATTCGCCAATCCCGGCAATGGCATCTTCGTTCTCCCCATCCAATTTCAGCACCTGTTGATAGCGCACCAGTGCCTCGCGCGGGTGGCCCTCGGCGCGCAAATCCGAAGCCTCTTGCAAAAAGATGGCGATCTGTTGGCGGCGCTGGGCTTCGTCCTGAAGACGCCCGTCCTGGATACCGCGCAGGATGAGGAAAAGGATGATCACCACAGCCAACAAAGTGGAGATGCCGATCATCACCCAAAAGGCGCGGGGCATTCTGCTGGAGGAGAGGGAGTCGTGGTTGGGGGGCTGTTGCATGGGTAGGGGATCAGAGATTGACGATTGGCGATCAGTGCGTAGTTTCGCACACCGGCGGGTGAAAGCCACGATACCGGCACCAATGGGAAGGTAACAAATGTCCCCAGCACTTCTCGGATCCATCAAAGTGCCGGGGACAATTCAAAGAGATATCGCTCCCAAACTACGTCATCAAAATCTACGTCCGCCTGATGCCCCACAATCAGGGTGTGGGCGTGGCTGTCGGCTCTTCGGCTGCTGGCGTAGGTGTGGGCGGTAGCGGTGTGGATGTAGGCGGCACAGGTGTTGGTGTTGGTGGAACCGTCGTGGGTGTAGCGGTGGGTTCGACCAGCGTCGCTTTGGCCGCTACGGGATCGAAGCCAGCCGGCCAAATGGTGGCGATGTCATATTTGGTTGCGGTCAGATTGGCCCCTGTCAGATCAACCAGAGTCAGGTCGGCCCCGCGCAGGTCGGCATTCTGCAAGGATGCGCTGGTCAGATTGGCCCCTTGCAACGAGGCACCTGACAAGTTAGCGCTGGACAGATTGGCCCGTTCCAGGTTGGTCCCCACCAGATTGCTGCCGCTCAGGTTGGCTGAGTTCAGCCGGGCCTGGCGCAGGTTGGCCCTGGTCAGGCGTGATCCGCCCAGGTCCACCCCTTCCAGATCGATACGTGCCAGCCAGAGGGGGCCGGGTTGGTTCATCAGGATATACAATTCCAGGGGAAGCTGGTTGATGCCCTGCTGGGCCGGCGCAGCCAGCGCAGATGGTGGAACAAAACGGCCATAGGTTAGAAGGACCAGCGCTAGGACCAAACCCAGCGCGAAAACAGAATAACGCATTCGCCACATAGCAGATACTCCTTTTGTGTAATACAAGCTGTCAGCTTGTCCAGACGTAATGCAAAAGCTTGCGTTAGATCAATTTTGCAATCCGGGTTCTCTTCTGCCCAGCCAGGGCTGAGCGCCCATAAAGTTGGCAAAAAAGATCACAAAGACGGCCAGCATCAGCCCCACGATTCCGGCCAGTGCGGTGGTTGTGATCAGCCCCAACCGCGCCACCGGTTCCACCGGTTCCAGTGGCTCCACTGCGGGCGATGCAAAACGCAGCTCACTGTTGGTAACCGTGCGCGTCAGGTTCAATTCAGCGCTCTTGTTGCGCAGGGTATTCAACGTACTTAAGGCCAGATCACGCCGCCGGATCAACTGATCCCGTTGTGCGGTTTGACCTTCCCGTTGCGCCGTCAAAGATTGAATCTCTTTCTCCAACTTATCAATAGCCTGCAATAGCGGTTCGGCGCTGGCCGTATAGTTGGGCACATCTTCCAGCCCCTGCAACTGCAGCAATTCCTTAGCCCGTTCCTCGCTGAGCAGGGCCAGAGGCGTCCCACCGATCGCCATCTGTTCGGTCAAGGCCGAAAGCGCGCCGGTGTCGAAGAGGTCGGGGTACTGGCGCTGGATTGACTCGAAGATAGGCGTGGTGGAGGAAAAGACTGTAGATGCGGAGGCCAATGCGCCCAGACCAAACAATTCCTCATAGCGCGAGAGGATCGCGTTGGACAGGTCACTCTGCGTCGTGCCTTCCCACTGGGTTGCCAGATCGCCCAGGGCAAACAACTCCTGGTATTTGGTCAAGATAGAAGCGGAAAGTTCAGTCTGGTCGGGTAGACTGGATTGGGCAACCAGCTCGCCGAGGCTGAACAATTCGGCGTATTTGGCCAGAATGGCGTTGGACAACTGGTTGTTATTCGTAATCGTTGCCGACGAACTCAAGCTGCCCAATTGGAATAGTTCCTGATACCGGGTACCAATCGCATTGGTCAGGTCTTGGGGCAGAGCGCCGGACTGGGCCGCAAAGTCGCCTGTCTTGAACAGTTCCTGATATTTGGTCAATGCCTGGTTCAGCAGTTCACTCTCCTGCCAGACGCTATCGGAAGACTGGGCCAGGGCATCCACAGCAAAGAGCGATTCATATTTCTGCAAGATCCCAGCGACCAGGGAACTATCGCCGGTCTCATCGGCCGCTTTAGCCAGGGAGCCGACCTCGAAAAGGTCTTGGTATTGCTGCTGCAAGGCGGCAAAGAGGGGATCATCCACAGGGCGTTCGACAGCGAGCAGATCGTAGCCTTCGTTGTTGAGGACCGAGCGGGCCTGAACAGCAATCAGACGGTCCATTTCGGACATGCGCGCCTTGATGACCGAAATCAATGCGCTCGCGTCCGCGCCTTGGGTAGTGTCGTCCGCATTGCCCAGATCTGTGTTGTCCAACCGCAATTGCAGGTTGACGGGCAGAGCGCTGGAAGATGCAAAGACCTCCGCCTTGAGCAGCATCAACGCCAACCCGTTGCTGGCGCTGCCCGCACCCCCAGCCAGGTTGGTCTGCAGGGACAGTCCCTCGGCATCTTTGAGCAGGCGCTCTAATTTGCGCCGACTTTCGTAGTATTGGCCCAGTGTCTCCAGTTTATTTTCAACTTGCTCATTGAAGACAGTCACCTTTGCCCTGAGGTCAGCATCGGCATATGCCTGGAACAACCCGCTCTTGACAGTCTGTTCCTGGCTCAACGCTTTAAGGCGATTCTCGATCTCGGTGTTGACATATTGGGCAAAGAGCCGCGCCCGGCCTTCCTGATCCTTCTGCACAGCCAACAGGCGATTGCTGACCAGGCTGTCCACATACGCCTCGAAGAGCTTGCGCCGGATCTCCTGGTCCTTGGAGAGCGCCAGGAGTTGGTTGTCCAACTGAACAGTGGTGTATTGGCTAAAGAGCCGTTGGCGCACGTCTTGATCCGTGGCCAGGGCCAAGAGCAGATTGTCGATCTGGGTGGACGTATATTGCTGGAAGAGCTGGGTACGCACTTCTTGATCGGTGGCAAAGGCCAGCAACAGGTTTCTGATCTGCGTATCGCTGTACTGAGCAAAAATCTGCCGGCGCGCTTCCTGATCTTTGGTCAAGGCCAGCATCTGGTTTTGGGTCTGTACGTCCACATATTGATCGAAGAGTCTGCGCCGGGCCGTCTGATCAGACTGAAAGGCATTGAGCCGGTTGTCAAATTCTGTCTCAATCAGTGTAGTTACAAACTGGCGCTTACCTTCCTGTTCCTTGTTGAAGGTTAATAAGCGGTTGCTGGCTTGGGCGTTGATATAGGCAGAGATGATCTGGCTACGCGCCGCCAACTCTTCGTCCACAAGGGTAGTGATGGCGGTCTGTTTGCCCTGCTGCAGGCGTTGAATAATATCCTGTTTCTCTGCAATGAGCCGATCGAAGCGGGCAATCTCGTTGCTGGCAATGAACTCCTCGAGACCACTTTGGGCCTGCTCGTAAGTCGTCTGCGCCAGACCCAGCTCCATCTCCACCGAGGCCACCAACTCGGCCGGGACTTCGCCATAGAGTTTGTTGATCAGTGCTACGTAGTTCTCGGCCCAGGCATTGGCAATAGCAGCCGCCTTCTCCGCGCTTGCCGCCTCGACCGTGATCAGAATCAGGTCGCTCGTACTGTTAGCTGGGCTGTCTTCCAGTTTGCTCAGTTCGGCGCTCACCTGTCCCAGCAGTTGGGCGGGTTCTCGTTCCTCCTCGTCTAGTTGCTCACCCAATTGATCGATCACTGCCTGGGCCACATTGCCGCTCGCAACCAGGCCAACCAGGGCCGAACGCCGCGCGGTATAATCGATCACCCGAAGGTTGGCTGTAGCATCCCCTTGCGCTACTGTAGTTTGAAAACGCTCATCGAAACTGATATTACTCTGGGTGCGGGCAATTGCCACTGTAGCCGAAGATGCATAAACCGGGGAGAGAAGGAAGCGGCTAAGCAATACAAGGGCTGCGGCTACCACTGCGGTCAACAGTGCGATCAGAACGATCTCGCGCCACCAGGCCACTAATACCAGCACATACTGGCGCAGGTCGATCTCGTCTTCGGGCAGCCAAGTGTCGGGGGAGGGAGCGGTTGGTCGGTTAGGAAGTTCGGGATTGCTGACGGTCATAGGGGCAAAATCTGTCTGTGGGCCGCCTCTGTCCTTCTGGCGGTAGGTCCGATATTCAATACGTTTCTTGTACAACACGACCTTAACTATACCACAGGGGAGAATGACGGCAAATTTTGTCTGGATTGGGAACTTCTCAACCAAACACAAAACGCTCCAATTCCCATTTTGACTCGAACTTGTCAGTCTGTTGACGAAGCACGTCTGTTTTTAGGAAGAGATGTTGGATTGGGAAGAATCGCCCCAAACCTTAATCGCCGATCACCCCCGCCCGGCGCAGGGTATCCAGAATCTGTTCGACAATCTCGTCCACGCTGCGCAGATCTGTCTCCACAACCAATTCGGGACGTACCGGCTCTTCATAGGGTGCATCCACACCAGTGAAATTGGTGATCTCGCCACGCAACGCTTTGGCATAGAGACCCTTGGGATCGCGACGTTTGCAGACTTCAATGTCACATTTGACATAAATCTCGAAGAAACGACCTTCCGGCACAAGTGAACGGGCCAGATCCCTGTCGGCAGCATAGGGCGAAATGAAAGTACACAAGGCCAGATTGCCATGCGCGAAGGCCAGCTTTGCCACTTCGCCTGCCCGCCGGATATTCTCTATGCGATCCTCTGCGCCAAAGCCCAAATCACCGTTCAGCCCGTGGCGCAGATTGTCCCCGTCCAGATAGAAGGTGCGGCAGCCCAGGGCGTAGAGCCGTTTCTCCAACTGCCGGGAAACAGTGGACTTACCTGAGCCGGATAGCCCTGTGAGCCAGAGTACAGCGGCTTTGTGTCCGTTCAGTTCTTCGCGCATGGCCTGCGTGATACCGGTCTGCTCCCAGACGACATTGGCGGACACTGGTCGGGCTTGCGTTTCCGCTTCTGCCACATCGCTCACTTGTCGTGAACGATCCCGGATCATCCCTGCGGCCACCGTGTTGTTGGTGTAGGGGTCAATGAGAATGAAACTGCCGGTCTCCCGGTTAAGCTGGTAGGGATCGAAAAAGAGTGGCTCCGTTGTTGTAATCTGCACCCGGCCGATCTCATTTAGATGCAGCGTCTCGGCCTGTTCCCGGTGCATTGTATCCACATCAATGCGATAGTTAAGCTCCGAAACCAGACCGCGTACCGTGCGTGTGGTGTGACGCAGCCAATAACTGCCCTGGCGATCCATCGGCTCTGCATCCATCCAACAGAGAATTGCATCTATGCGGTTCGCCTTGTGGGGCAGGTTGCGCTGACGCACAAGCATATCACCCCGGCTTACGTCTATGTCATCTTCCAAGGTCAGGATGACGGCATCACCCACACTGGCTTCCGCCTGCTCACCGTCAAAGGTGGTCACAGAGCGGACGCGGCTGTGGCGACCCGACGGCAGCACAAGGATATCCTCGCCGGGCGCTACCCGCCCAGAAGCCACCTGGCCGGCATAGCCGCGAAAGTCCTGGTTGGGGCGGATCACATACTGCACGGGGAAGCGAAAATCCACGCTGTTGCGGCTGCCGCCCACATTGACGGTTTCCAGGTGATGCAGCAGCGTTGCGCCGTCGTACCAGGGCATATTGTCGCCCTTGTCCACCACATTGTCGCCCTTCAGCGCCGAGATGGGGATGTAGTCCACATCCTGCACAGAGAGCCGGGAGACAAATTCCCGAAACTCGGCCACAATGCGGTTGAAGGTCTGCTGGCTGTACTCCACCAGATCCATTTTGTTGACAGCGACGACCAGATGGGGAATTTGCAGGAGTGTGGAAAGAAAGGCGTGGCGCTTGGATTGGGTCAGGACACCCTTGCGCGCATCCACCAGAATAATCGCCAATTCCGCGGTGGATGCACCCGTCACCATATTGCGTGTGTATTGGATGTGGCCGGGCGTGTCGGCGATGATGAATTTGCGTTTGGGCGTGGCAAAGTAGCGGTAGGCCACGTCAATCGTAATGCCCTGTTCCCGCTCGGCGCGCAGTCCATCGGTCAGCAGCGCCAAGTCCACATAGGCATCGCCCCGGTTCTGGCTGGCCCGCTCCACCGCCTCCATCTGATCCTCAAAAATCGCCTTGGAATCGTAGAGCAATCGCCCAATCAGCGTACTCTTGCCGTCGTCCACACTGCCCGCGGTGGTGAAGCGTAACAGATCGGAGGAGATTGGGGATTGGGGATCGGCGACTGGGGATTGGAGGTTAGAAAAAGTTGTAGTCATAATTTATTCCGCCATCCCGTCATCTGGTATTGTATACGCCGCTCGTTCTTCCGCTATGTGCCTTACGCCAAATTCCTCACTGCCCTGCTGTTGCTGACGTATAGAGCGGCAGTAGCCATTCAGATTCTTCTCGATGCCGATGACCAATTGTCGTGTCCAATCGAGTTGGGTGGAATCACAATAGTCGAGTTGCTCGGCGATGATAAATCCACTCATCGTTTCATTGAGCGATCCCCGTGCTATGTAAAGAAAACGTAGCCGATCCAAATAGTGGTAGCGGCCATATCCTTCTGCGATATTGAGGCCGATGCTGACTACCGCCCGTCGTAGCTGATCGGTCAGATTATATCGCTCGTAATCCGGCAAAGAAGCGGCCAAGCGATACGCTGCTTTCAGCAATTTCAGACCATCTTTGTAGAAATCCAAGTTTTCAAAACCGCGATCCGACATCTTTACTTCCTTTACAATGACTTGCCTACGACGGTCCAATCCTATCTAAATCGTTGCACTGCTTCGCCAGTCGCCAGTCGCCGTTCCCCAATCCCCGTTCCCCAGTCCCCAATCCCCTAAAAGTACCCCTGCCGTTTCCTGTCTTCCATCGCAGCCTCCGAACGGCGGTCGTCGGAGCGGGTGCCTCGCTCTGTCACCCGGGCCGCGGCCACTTCCTGGATGATCTCGTCGAGGGTGGCGGCGTGGGAAAGCACAGCGCCGGTACAGGTCATATCCCCGATGGTGCGAAAGCGCACGATGCGGCTGCGCACTTCCTCGCCCGGCTGGGGGCGCACAACGTCCGAGGCGGCGAGCAGAATCCTGTCCCGCTCGATGATATCCCGGCGGTGCGAGAAGTAGAGATTGGGCAGCGCAATCCCTTCGGCTGCGATATATTGCCAGACATCCAATTCGGTCCAATTGCTGATAGGAAAGATCCGGAAGTGTTCGCCCTGGTGCTTGCGCCCGTTGTAAAGATTCCAGACTTCGGGCCGCTGGCTTTTGGGATCCCACTGGCCGAAAGCATCCCGGTGGGAGAAGAAGCGTTCTTTGGCGCGGGCCTTTTCCTCATCCCGCCGTGCCCCACCCATTGCCGCATCGACCCGCAGCTCCGTTAGCGCATCCAACAAAGTAACGGTCTGCAAGCCATTGCGGCTGGAATTGGGGCCAATCTCTTCCACCACCCGCCCCTGGTCAATAGAGTCCTGTACATAACGCACGATCAGCCGTGCGCCGATGCGAGCCACCAATTCATCGCGAAAGGTGATTGTCTCTGTAAAATTGTGACCGGTGTCAATGTGGAGAAGGGGAAAAGGGATACTGCCTGGGTAAAAGGCTTTACGCGCCAGGTGGCTGAGGACAATCGAATCCTTGCCACCGGAGAAGAGCAGGGCAGGTCGCTCGAATTGGGCGCCGACCTCGCGCAACACGTAAATAGCCTCATTTTCCAGATATTTTAGATGGCGGTCGCTGAACCTGTCCATAGATCTGCACCTTTGCAAGGGTTCAGAAGTTCGACTTTTGGCAAAAGTCGAACTTCTGATGAGATGGCAGCAAAACAAAAAAAATGACACGGAGAGATTCATCACCGCGTCTGTGCGGTTGCTATCCGTATTTTCTCAATTCCAACCTATCATACCACGCCCAATCTCCAATCTTATCGGAGTTGGACTATTCGAGCAAATTCCACCTACAGGCCAGATGAATGATATAATGCCCGCAACAGTCAGTCAGCCGCCCAGCTTTTCCAAAAGCACTGCACAATGCCACGTCGCCTGCTTATCCTACTGATCACACTGGTCCTCGCCTGGACAGGTGTAATCGCGCTCTATGGACAACAAACACAGCCGCCTGCGCCACGCGTAGGCTGTCGGGTGGACTCCAATAAAATTTTTACCGGAGGATCGACCAACTTTACGATCTTTGTTGACCAAATGCCACCGCTCACCGCCTACACCCTCACACTCTTCTACAGTCCCCTTTTTGTCGAATTCAGAGACCAGAATCAGGACTCGATTGAGACCAATCTGGCCCCTGGCAGCGCGTTTCCGGCAAATGCCATCAGCCGCAACATTGTGGACCCCGCACGAAGCGAAATCCAGCTTGCCGTCTCTGTGCCTGTTTCGTCGTCAATTACAGGTCAATGTCATTAAGTTAAGGTTTTGACGAGGTTGTGAAAGCCTCGAAAATAACCGAAGATGGATATTTTGAACCAGTTTTGGGTCAATTTATCCGATAGAATGGCCTAGTTTTCGAGTAGAATGGCCTGGTTTGCGAGAACCAAA
>CAMDEX010000097.1 GCA_945897075.1 Litorilinea aerophila | reverse complement strand
CGCCTTCCGGCGGGCAAAGCGTCTTGAAAATGCCCGTTTCACCTCCAAAATCGTAAAATGGTGACAATTTGAACGCCTAAATCAACGCTAAAAGGCTATATCTTAACGAAAAATTTCCCCAAATCACCCTTTCTCCGACAGACTGCTAGGTGATACGTTACTGCTCCCATTACGCCGGGACCAACCCACCGACCAATTCTTCCTCGACCCACTTGTAGCCCCGCTCCTCCAACATCTGGGCCACTTCCGGGCCGCCGGTCAGAACAATGCGCCCGCCGAAGAAGATGCTCACAAAGTCCGGCTTCACGTAATTCAGAATGCGCTGGTAGTGGGTGATGAGCAGAAAACCCCGCTTCTCCGTCGCCAGTTTGTTGATGCCGTCGGAGACTACCTGCAAGGCGTCAATGTCCAGACCGGAGTCCGACTCATCCAAAATGGCGAATTTGGGTTCCAGCATCGCCATCTGCAAGACTTCGGTGCGCTTCTTTTCGCCGCCGGAGAAGCCGTCGTTCAGGTAGCGGCGGGCAAAGCTGGAATCCACATTGAATTCGGTCATTTTGGCGTTCAGCTCGCGGCGAAACTCGCGCATGGGCATCAAATTGCTGCCAATGACGCCGCTGCCGTTGCCATTGCCGTTCTTCTCGGCTTCGGTGTAGCCGCGCACATTAGAAACAGCCGTGCGCAGAAAGTTGGCCACGCTGACGCCGGGCACAGCCACCGGGTATTGAAAGGCCAGGAAGATACCGGCCCGCGCCCGCTCGTCGGCTTGCATATCCAGGATGCTCTCGCCGTCCAGCAGAATATCGCCTTCGGTGATCGTATAGTGGGGGTGGCCGGCGATGACATAGGAAAGGGTAGACTTGCCGGAGCCGTTCGGCCCCATCATCGCATGAATCTCCCCGCTGCGCAGGGTCAGGTTCACGCCCTTGAGAATTTCTGTGTCGCCCACAGTGGCGTGGAGATTGCGAATTTCCAAGACGCTCATTGTTGATACTACTCCTTGAAATGAAATGTACCCTGCCAGGGAACCCAACCACAAAGGCACAAAGACACGAAGAATTTTTTTGTTTTTTCTTTGTGTCTTTGTGTCTTGGTGGTTATTTCTCCTGTGTTGCGGTGTTACGAATAAACGGTTCTATCTTTGGTGACGGTGAACGAGCAGCCCCCGGCCCCATCCATAATACAGGCGTTCAGCGCCACATCGTGGCCCAGAACCTGCTGCATCATTTCCTGGTCCATATCACAAATCTGCCGGTGTTCTTGGGCCAGTTCGTGATAGGGGCAATTGTAGGTTTTGAGCATAATTGTGTCGTTGTCCTGGGGAAAGACATCAGTCAACACACCCAGACGCCCCAGCACACCCGCCATCTCCTGCACCCGGTTGAGCAGCACTGGTGATTTGACTGCCCCGGCGTAGCGGCTGGCCAGTCGCCCACTCACCCGTTTGAGCAGATGCGAGATATTGTCTGGCCCCACCATCTCGAACATCTCTTCCAACATCGTCAGCGCCAAATCGTCGCAATGGCAGTCAAAGAGCTTGCGCGATTCATCCGTGGCCGCGTAGACGTGATAGGGGCGGCCCACGCCCGCGTTGACAGTGCTGCGCGCCACATAGCCAGCGGCCTGCAATCCGTTCAGGTGTTGGCGCACAGCAGTGGAGGTAACGCCCAACATCTGCTCCAATTCTTTGATGGTGGCAGACGAGTGGCGTTGCAGATATTCGACGATTTGCCAAGCCGGCGATTGGGTGTCCATGCTCAAAGCGAGTGTCATCGCATTCCTCAAAGCGGTCCAAGTCCCTGGGGACTCAGGTTGATCCAGACAGCACTAAAATGGAGTATAACCGGTTTCAAGCTTTAAGTCAATTTTCACATATAAAAATGTGAAAATTGCATCAATGCCCAAGCAACTATACGATTGTATCATTTCTGTCACTCTCTGTCGAAATTCAACCCATTGCCGTTTTGACAGGAGATCATCCCCATTCTATAATAGCTGTCTGTCCGCGTGTATATGCAGCCGGTGCGGGTCACGCCTCGACACCGGCTGTATTCGTGGAACGCGACAAAGGAGTTTTTCCATGCAGTTTAACGTTGCCCAGCTTTTGAAGGAGCCAATCGGGGCCACCCGTACCTACCAGTTGGATGAGAATCTGACCGGTCTGGACCCGGAGCTGATTGCGCTCTCTCCCTTGACCGGGACACTGCAACTCTTGCGTACCCACAGCGGCGTGCTGGGGACCGGGCGTTTTGACGTGACCGTTCAGATGGATTGTGGCCGCTGTCTGGAGCCGATTGCGGCCCAGGTGGAGGCTATTTTCGAGGAGAGTTTTCGACCCTTGACCGAGGTGACAACCGGGCGCTACCTTCTCCCCGACGAGTTCGAGGGGGAGGAAGAGGAACTGGAAGATTCGGCGCTGATTATTGACGAGCATCACATTCTGGATATCAGCGAAGTCTTGCGCCAGAGCATCTGGCTCTGTATGCCGATGATCCCCCGCTGTCCGTATGCCCAGCCGGAGGAGTGTCCGAATTTTGCCGAACGGCTGTCCGCAATGGACGAGAGCGACGAAGATCTGGCGGACGACGACGACCAGCCCGCAGTAGACCCCCGTTGGGCCGCGCTGCTGGCTCTGCAGAAAAACAGCGCTGAAGAAAAAATCAACCAATGAACCAATCAACTACGCAACAGTTGACTGGTTGATTAGGAAATAATAAACCTGACCGCACTTTTGTAGGATTCTTTGTACCAAAGGAGAGAACGATATGGGACCGCATCCCAAACGTAAATTGAGCAAAGGCCGCCGCGACCGCCGCCGCGCCCACGACGCCATTGGCATTCCCCACCTGGTCAACTGCCAGCAGTGTGGCAAGAAGACCCTGCCCCACCGGGTCTGCCCAAGCTGCGGGACGTATATGGGCCGTCTGCAAGTCCTGGAAATAGACGATACCCCGGCGGCTTAGTGGAATCAAAATCAATGACGGACAAATAGGGGATGTCGGCCTGCAACGCCGTATCCCCTATTTGTTGTGTGGCGGATCAGTGAGCGCTGATTGAAAAGAGGGTTGTAAACACGGATAGAAAGGAACACAGATCAAAAAAATCCGTATTCCTTTCTATCCGTGTTTACAAAAATTTCTCCCTTCTTGCGCAAAAAACAAGAATTGCACTGGGTAGTACTGGTCCACTGGCTGAATCGTTGCGGTAAGGAAAAGAGGAAGATGTCTGGAGTATTCGTCTATCACAAGAACGAAACGCCCTTTGCACTGCTCTTTCCGGGACAGGGCAGCCAGGCGGTCGGGATGGGCAAGCAGTTGGCGGAAAGCTACCCCGCGGCCAGAGCGATCTTCGACGAGGCCGATGACACGCTGGGGTTTGCCCTCAGTGCGCTCTGCTTTGATGGGCCGGAGGAGAGCCTGACCGACACCATCAATGCCCAGCCGGCGCTGCTGGCGACCAGCGCAGCGGCCCTGGCCGCGTTGCAGAGCGTATTGGGCAGCCTGCCTACCCCTACATTTTTCGCCGGTCACAGTATGGGTGAATACTCGGCGCTGGTGGCTGCCGGTTGCATCGCCTACGCCGACGGGTTGCGTCTGGTGCGCGAGCGCGGGCGGCTGATGAAAGAGGCGGGCCAGAAGAGTCCGGGGCTGATGGCCGCCATTTTGGGGCTGGACGAGGCAGTTGTGGCCCAGGTCTGTGCCGACGCCCAGGCTGCGACCGGTGGCATCGCCCAGATCGCCAACGACAACTGCCCCGGTCAGCTCGTCATTTCCGGCGATAGGGCGGGGATGGAGCGGGCGATGGCCGGATTGGAAGCGGCGGGGGCGCGCAAAGTGGTGGCGCTGGCCGTGAGCATTGCTGCGCACAGCCCGCTGATGGCCCCCGCGGCCGCCGAGTTGAAAGCCGCGATTGACGCCACCCCCGTCCACCTGCCGCTGGCCCCGGTGATCGGCAACACCACGGCCAGCCCGTTGACCAGCGCCGACGCCATCCGGGGCGAGCTGGCGGCCCAATTGACGGGCAGCGTGCGCTGGACAGCTTCCATGCAGCACGCGGTGGACGCGGGGGTGGATATCTTTGCCGAAATCGGCGCGGGCGACGTGTTGTCCGGGCTGATGAAGCGCATTGCGCGCAAGAGTGAGCGCATCGGCGTGGCCGATCCCGCGGGGGTGGAGGCGTTTGTTGCCCGTTTTGGTCAATGAGCGTAATTGCTGAAACGTGAAACGTGAGAGTACGTCACCTGATCTTCACGCATCACGTTTCAAGTCTGCTTTCGTCTCTGTCGCCGTGTAGGGTATAATGGCGGACGGCAGGGATGAAATCCGTAAATTCCGTCATCCGTGTTCTATTCCAGGAAAACGTTCTATGGATTTTTCCGGCAAAGTCGTCCTGGTCACAGGCAGCAGCAGCGGCATCGGTGCGGCCATCGCCCGCGAGTTTGCAGCCCAGGGCGCGGCGGTGGGCATCCACTACCGCAGCAACCCGGACGGAGCCAACGCCATTGCCGCCGAAATCCAGGCCGCGGGTGGCAAGTGCAGCCTCTTCCAGGCGGATGTGAGCGATTTTGACGCCGCCGCCGAACTGGTCAAAGCCGTGGAAGCAGCGCTTGGCCCCGTGGATATTCTGGTCAACAATGCGGGCACGACGCGCGATACACTGCTCCTGACGATGAAAAAAGAGGCGTGGGATACGGTCATCCACACCAATTTGGACAGCGTATTCAACGTGACCAAAGCTGCGCTGCGCGGGATGGTGCGCCGCCGGGGTGGACGCATCATCAACATTACCAGTGTGGTGGGTCTGGCCGGACAGGCAGGGCAGTCCAACTATGCGGCCAGCAAAGCCGGTATCATCGGCTTTACAAAGAGCCTGGCGCGCGAGGTGGGTAGCCGCAATATCACGGTCAACGCGGTGGCCCCCGGCTTTATCCCCACGGCGCTGACCGATGTGCTGAGCGACGAGCAGAAGGCAGCCACGATTGCCCAGACACCGGTGGGGCGTCTGGGTAGACCAGAAGAGGTGGCCTGGGCTGTGACTTTCCTGGCCAGCGAACGGGCCGGCTTTATCACCGGACAGGTGCTGTCGGTTGACGGCGGCCTCGTAATGATGTAGGCTTTTGGCTGGAGCGTAAAATCGTATGGCAGGCAAAGTTCGCAACCCGGCCCGACCCATCAAAGCAAAGCCCGAAACCGACGATTTTGAGAGTGGGCAGTTCGACACCACCCCGGCCAACGACGGCAGCGGCGCACAAAAGAGCGCCTATTCCCAGCAGATCGCACAAAGACGCAAGGCCCGGCGGGCCGCTTTGCAGGCTCTTTACGAGATCGACACGACAACCCACAAGCCTGGCCCTGTGCTGGAAGCCCGCCAAGCCACGGCCCGCCTGGAAGAGGATGGACTTGCCTTTTTGCGCTGGCTGATCAGCGGTGTGGTTGCCCATCGCGAGGATATGGACCGTCTGATCGCCCGCTATGCGCCCGAATGGCCGGTGGATCAGTTGGCCGTGATTGACCGCAACATCTTACGCATGTCGATTTTCGAACTCCTCAACCCGGATTCTGACGCACCTTCCAAAGTGATCGTAAACGAAGCGGTGGAGTTGGCGAAGATTTTTGGCAGCGACAGCAGCCCCCGCTTTGTCAACGGCGTGCTGGGCACGGCGCTGAAAGAGATTGCAGCGGCATCGTAGCAACTGGACGATCTGATTCCGGGAATCGGCCAGACGTACAGGGATGTTCGGGAGAGCGTGTGGCCGATTCCCGGAATCGTGCCGACTAGCAACAAACAACAGATTCCGGGAATCGGCCAGACGTACAGGGATATTCAAGAGATCGTGTGGCCGATTCCCGGAATCGTGACGAGTATGAATGCTTATGGATAGCTTCTTTGGTATTGGCCCGCTGGAACTGATTTTTATTCTGATCTTCGCGCTCATCTTCCTGGGTCCGGAGCGTTTGCCTGGTGCCGTGCGCCAGATCGCCAATGTGATTCGTCAGATTCAAAAGTTGTCGGGTACGCTCACCCAACAGTTGGGCGACGAATTCGGCGACATCCGTGAGCTTGACCCCCGCTATCAGATCCAGCAGATGCTCAACGAGCCGGACGAAAAGGAAAAGGAAGCGGCCAAAAAGGCGGAAGAAAAGAAGAAAGAGGACGAGAAGAAAAAGGCCGATGCCAAGTTGGCTGAGGAAAAAAGAAAAGCCGAAGCCAAGAAAAAAACCGACGAAGCCAAAAAGAAGGCTGAAGAGGCCAAAAAAGTGGCCGAGGCGAAGAAAGCCGCCGAAGCCAAACAGAATGAAGAATCCGCTACGGGTGTAGTGGCAGCCGACGGGCAAGTGGGGGAGGGAGGGGACGCAACGCCTTCGCCGACCCAACTGCCCAAACAGCGCAGCGCCGATGAACAGACCTCTCCCGCCTCTGCGCCCTTTGTCGAGCAGAGGGCAGCAGCCCGCGCGGCCGCCAACACGTTGATCCCCAAAGCAGCCGAAAATGTCATCGCGCCGCCGCTCACGCGCTCCCAGGCCGCTATCAATGGCAACGGCGATGAGACAGCCAAAGCCGCCGAGAGTGTCGAGAGCGCAGTTGTGAAGGAGGACCAGGCATGACCCAGGCCGTTGCACCCATCCCTGAACCTTTTGACAACACCCGTATGGGGCTGTTTGAACATCTGGCCGAGCTGCGCAACCGGATGATCTGGATTGTGGCTGCCCTCACTGTTGGTACACTGATCAGTTTTCTCTTTGTCACGCCCCTGCTCCAATTCATCACCGCGCCTGTGGGCACAAAGCTGCAAGCGCTGGGGCCGACCGACACCATCGGTATCTTCTTCCGGGTCGGCTTCGCCTCCGGCGCAGTCTTTGCTATGCCTGTGATGGTCTACCAGATCGTCGCCTTTATTGCGCCGGGTCTCTATCCCCACGAAAAGCGCTTGCTGATCATTTTGATGCCGGGCATTATGCTGCTCTTTCTCACCGGCGCAGCCTTTGCCTATTTTATTATGATGCCCGTGGCAATCGGCTTTCTACAGAATTTTCTGGGCACCGTTATTAAGCAAGAATGGACGATTGACAAGTATATCGCTTTTGTCACGCGTATCGTCTTCTGGATCGGCGTCTTTTTCGAGACGCCGCTCGTCATCGCCTTTCTGGCGCGCATCGGTCTGGTCAGCGGCCCCCAATTGCTGGGCTATTGGCGGCAAGCGATTGTGATGGTTTCGGTGGTGGCGGCGATGATCACGCCTACTGTCGATCCGGTGAATATGGCGATTGTGATGCTGCCCCTGATTCTGCTCTATTTTATGGGTGTGGGGCTGGCCTACATTCTCTACAAACCGCGTGCCCCGCGCAGCCCGGAGGAGATGGACTGGGGCGGAGACGGTGACTGAGCGGGCGGAATTGATTGCCCGTAAAAATGAGACAATTCGAGAGCTGGTCGGCATACGCCGCCGTCTGGAAGCGGCCCAACAGACCGCCGACAGCGGGGCGCACGCCGACCGGCTCTTGTTTTTGCAGGCAGAAGTGGCCCGCTTACAGGCGGAGGAAGGGCGGCTGCGTCTGGCGATTGACCGCACCCCCCACCCGCCTCTTACAACAGCGACGTTCTCCGCTTCGGGAGCGCAGGAACTACCCATGCAAGAGAAGTTTGATCTTTTCATCACCGCTGGCTATGACCCGGACAAGGCTGATCCGCTGCTGGCTGTGGCCGGTGTGGATCACAAATCGCTGGTGCCCGTGGCGGGCAAGCCGATGATCTCGCATGTGGTGGCTGCGTTTGTGGAGAGCGGGCGGGTGGGCGAGATTGTCATCGTCGGGCTGGGGCCGGAACACGGGCTGGACTTTGGCGTACACGTCCATTACGTACCCAACCAGCCCAGTCTGTGGGCCAGCCAGAACGCGGGTGTGCGCCGCTTGCGCGAGATCAACGCGGCGGATCGCCTGATCATCGGTACGACCGCCGACATTCCCCTGCTGACCGCAGAGATTGTGCGCTGGTTTGTGGCGCATTGCGCGCCCTTCGACCGGGAACTCTATTGGGGGATTGTGCCGGAAGCTGTGATGAAAGAGGGCTTTCCAGAGAGCAAACGCAGCTATCTGCCCCTGCGCGAGGGGCGCTTTTGCAGCGGCGATCTCTACCTGGGCAAACTCTCCAGCGCAGAGAAGATTCAGGAAAGGATGCGGGGTTTCATTGCCAACCGCAAGAGCGTTGTGCGTCAACTGTGGCTGCTGGGTCCTAGCACAATCCTGCGCTTTCTCTTTCGTCGCCTGGCTTTGGACGATATGCTCGGCGTGGCCCAGCGCGTCTTCGGCATCAGCGGCGGCCCGGTCATTCTGCCCTACGCCGAGGCCGGGATGGATGTGGATAAGCCCTTCCAGTGGCAGCAGGTGGTGGAGTATCTGGCCCGCCACCCGGAGCATCCGGCGAATGGGGAGAGGGGAGGAAGGGAGGAAGGGAGGATGAATCCGTGCGCTTTCCCACATCCCTTCACCCCCTCATCTCTTCCTCCCTTCTTCTACCGAGGCAATGTCTGTGTCTTCCCTACTTTCTTCCCTCATCTCATTTCTCTCTCCCATCGACGAATCTCTCTCCGCTGCTGTCGCGCTGACTGAATCCCAACGCAATTGGCGCAACCCGCTCTTTTGGCTGGCGAATGTGGGCGCGCATTTGGGGGATAGCATTCTGTGGGCAGCCATCACCGCGTTGCTCTGGCGCAAGGCCGGGGACGACCCGGCGCGCAGGAGTCTGCTGTCGGGCTGGGTGGCGGCCTTTGTCGGCGCGGTCGCTGTGACACTGGCGATCAAACGCATCTTTCGCCGTCCTCGGCCTGGCACAGGACAGATGCTCTACGGGCCGGGTGCGGATCAGCACAGCTTCCCCAGCGGGCACGGCGCGCGCGTGGGTGTCATTCTCGTCTGGGCGGAGGCGCTGTGGCCCGGCGCGGGCTGGCTCGCGCCCTTTCTGGGATTGTGGATCGGCTGGGCGCGGGTGGCGCTGGGCATTCACTACGTGGGGGATGTGTTGGCGGGGATGGCGCTGGGGTGGGTTGTGGGGAAATTGGCCCAGAAGGGTGTGAGGGTCGATCTGCCGAGGAAGGGAGAGTAAGACAGGTGGTCGGTTATGTTCCGAATCCACCTAACCTAAAGCTCACTTGCCGGGCGACTGCGGGCAGCTACCGATCCCACGAACCAACGCCCAAGCGGGCGAATACCGCTGAAAATGAGCCAAGCTTCGCTTGGTCAGGTGCAGCGTATGTTCGGTGGCCGCGGGCACTGGTGTCCAGGCAATCCATATCTACTTCTCTCTCTGCCTCCAGATCTGGCAGGTTAACTGTACATGGCCGAGGTGTAGGTAGGCGTGCTCCAGGGCATGCAGCAGGGCCCAACCGCAGGTGATCATCTCATCCTCATCCTCGTCCTTTCGCTCTTTACCCAGGTCATCCAGGCCCAGGCGGGGCAGAGTACCGCGCGCATAGTCGATCACGGCATCCAGGCGGCGCAGCATCTCGGCGGCTGGCACGCCGCGCGTCTGAAATTCCTGTGCGCGAACCCGGCCGGGGGGAACGTTTAGGGCAATATCAATCCCCTCATGCAGAACGCCGGTCATATGGGCCAACAGCACCGCCACGGAGTTCATCCCCGGCCCCGGCGACCAGTCTATTGCTTCCGCCGGCAGGTCCTGTACTGCCGTCCTATCCAGCCAACGCTGTAGACCCTCCAGCCGCTCTAAGTAATCCACAAAGAATTGGTCTTTCATTTCTCACCTTCAAGTTTCGATATTCCCGCTTAGGAATGCCCCGCCGGACGCTCACGAGGCGCAACACCCTACTCGTTGTCCCTCCGACCGAGGCCGTCAGTGATGCCATTCCCGCCGCACCTACACCCCCAACTTTTCCTTCAGCCGGTCAGTAGTCAGATGCTTTACGACGTCGAACGGCTCGCACTCGCCACTGGCGGAGGTGAACTCGATCGGCCCCACATCCCGCGCAACCTTCACAGCCGCCTCGTTCAACACGGCGCTCCGCTTTCCGATCCCCATCAGCGCCGCGCCCATCGCCATGCGGACCTTTTCCGACTCCGACCCGATTGTGTCCGCGATGCGCTCGACATGGGCGAGGAAGAACGCCTCGCTGGGTGCCTTCTTGCCGGAGAACTTCGACGCCTCATAGAGCAGCCCGTAACCGCAATCGCGGCGTACGGGGTCCTCGCTCCTGACCCACTGGTCGGCAAGCTCGACCACGAAGGGCGTCTTCGCAAGTGTTGCGTCGCAGGAAGCAAACACATACGCCAGCATGCCGCCGGCCAACTGCTCGACCTGTTTCTCGGCCTGCTCACGGGTGATTTGCGCGGGGTCGTCGACGAGAAGCGCGATCACTCTGGCTTCGTACACGTCGGTCTTCCAGAGCGCGTGCGCAAGCTCCCGGTTGCGCCCAATCCGTTTGGCCAGCTTGCGCAGCTGTGTGAGCCCAATTCCGTAACTCCTCATCCCCGCGGTGTTCGAGCCAAGCTTCTCCCAGTTGCTCATGCCCCGTTCGTCGCGTTCAGCGTCGAGCAGAGCGATGACTTCAGAAACGGTCGTCATCGGAAATATCCTTTTCTCGTTTGGTTACGCGTGCGAACCGTGGCGTATTGCTTCACTGCGATCAGTAGCCCGCATCCACGAATAGGTCGGCCAGATCCATGGATCTCGCGCCCGGTGGGTCAATGCTCCCACGGACGCTCCTGTCGCCCAACACTCGCGTGTGCTGCCGGGCGGGTATGGGGCGATAACACCCGCAACGAGTCAACAGCCAAGCGGGCGAGGGATATTAAAAACGTACACAGATCAGCCCGGTCAGCACCACGCAATGTTCGGCGGCTGGCGAGAGTAAAACTTACGCAAGGGGTGATGGCAGTGATGGCAATGCAGTGAAGTAAGTCCGCACAATATATTTCAAAATCTGCAAAATCGTGATTGCTTCCAATCGTTCTGCATATTCACGCGAGTGCTGAATTGTCAGACTCGGCAGATCGTTCTCCAGCCCTGTGACAAGACCATGAACAAATGTCCAGTTATCACCAATCGTGTAACAGCCATACATTTCTTGCTGTTCCTGACGATTCCGTTGTTGATTCTGCCAAGCGGCGGCTAACATCGTTCCGTACAATTGTGCTTGCGGGTTTTGTCCCTCCAACCCACGCTTGGCTTCCACCACAATCAAATAGGGGGCATCAATCACCCCACCAAACACATGACCCAACACCCCGTCAACTAAACCTTCTAGGGTAAAACGAGGGTAATCTGCCCGTAATGAAATTTGGGCCCAAGCTTGAATTGAGTTCACTTCTGCGAGCAGCAACAATGGATAGATGGCACGCGACCAAATCGTTGCCTCATTCATCAACGTCAGTTGGTAATTCAATAAGTAAGCTGTGATCTGTTCTACCTGCTGGCGTTCATTGAGCGCCACCGCAGTTTGCATCTGTTCCCAGTGGGCAGGCACAATGCCACGCTCGCTTATCTGGACAAGGGTTCTTAGCGTTGTCAGGGAAAGTTCAGCAAAAGTAAGGCGCATCGGTTACTTCCTCTTATGGCTCTTTACACGACTAGCGAAACTTGACTTTTGCCCGTGGTATACCGCAACCTAGCGATATTGTCACGCTGCCCTCAACCTTTGATTGGCACTTTCCGTGTGATCCTTCGCGGCCGCCGAACACCCGCATAACCAGTTTGCCCGATTGCGGGCGCACAACTCTGTTAACGAAACAACGTCAAAGCGGGCAACAAACTCTGAAAACGCGCCGATCAAGGGCAAATCTGGTTCATGTGATGTTCGGCGACGGTACAAGAAAATGCCTTGTTTTATTTGGTTAATGGTTGACCTGTTTGTAAAGATGTCAAAACATCTTCAATTGCAAAAATAACCGCTTGCGCGTCATTTTGGTTGTGGACAAGTGAGCCATGCGTTGCGCTATCTATAATGCGATGACTGCTGTTGGTTGATAATCCAGCGATTTCACTTTGAAGGTCGTTCAAGATTTTCCGAGCGTCATCTGCTGGAGCGCCTTTTGTAAACCATGCGGTATTTGCGCTGATAACCACGAGTGGCATATTCCCTAATGAACCCGTTGCTCTTACTTCATCGTAAGTTGCAGAAGTCGAATTAATTAAATTGAGGATTGTTGCCCAATGTTGAGGTCTTGAAACAAAGACATTTACTTCAGTCGCTTGTTGTTGTGGAAGCCCTTCTGCGTTATTTTTTCCGACGCCAAGAAGTCTTGGAAGTCCGAAATAAGAAAGAACTCGCATTGTATTCACTAGGCTTGCGTCACTCGCGTTTTGTGCTTGTAGTGCTGGGATACGCGTGTCCATGTCAGGATGACCTGGGTCAACCAACACCATCCCAACAACTTCGTCTGGATACTCTGCCGCGTACATACGAGCGTACAACCCTCCTGCGGAATGTCCTACCATTATATAAGGTACTGAAATCCCCGCGTTAATTAGTAATGTACGTAACTCAAAAGCGACTTGTTTTGCGTCGCGTGGTTGGTTACTCGAATCACTCCATCCCATACCAGCCCTATCATAGGAACATACTCGCGTGTGCTTTGCAATTTCCGGTTGTATCCAAGCCCAATCCGATGACATCATATCTGCCGCCGCGTCTAAAATGACCGTTGGGCTTCCTTCTCCCATGCAGTAAATATGAAGTTTGTAGCCACCGACATCAACGAGTTGACCTAAAGCAGGATAATTTCGTTGGTCGGATTTTGTGGATATAGCCTGATAGATTGCGCCTATAGTAGCTAGAACCAAGATGCCTACAATTAGCCACATTATTATGCGCGATATTTTTGGGATGAGTGAATTAATTTTCACGAATCGCTGAAAATCCTTCGCATTGGCCGTAACAAAAATCCGGTCCTCGTCATAGGCTCTCTGCAATACAACCGCATCTGACTCGCCAAGAAGCCCTCTGTCCCGGATATGAACTACATCAAGCCCCTCATCGCTACGCAGTCTTTCAGCAACTTTGGGTGAGAGGTCTTCGTCGATGAGAAATTTCATGTGTCGGCACTGGCGTAATTGATGTCAGGGTAGGCCCGCACAAAGAGACGCGCGAACTCCAAATCCGAACGGTCTAGATAGGGGTAGTCTTCCAAGATTTCCTGCGCATCCACGCCACGCTCCAGCATTCTACCGATGTGTTGCACAGTAAGGCGGGAATTCGGAAAAGTCTCCGCTCCCCCCATAATTTCTGGATCAGATGTCAAATCCTCTTTCCAGGTGAGAAAGCGGCTCACTTTGTCACCAAGAAATGCTACGCTATCGCCCAGACGAAGGTAGAACGGATGCCCGACTTCAATCTGCTCTGGAACTTCGTCTTGAGACATAGATTGCGCAATGCGTTGATAAATGGCGCCCCTCTCTTTGCTTCGCAGCGATAGCGACGAACGACGCATCAGGTAGAGATAGACCAATGCCGCAAATGATAGGCGGGGTGACGCCTGACCGGCGTTCGTCTGGCCGTTGCCGGGATGCTTAGACGAAAGCTCGCCATCAATGACCTTATATTCAATTTCCTTTCGGATTTCCTTCTCGCTTAAGTCCACGAATGCGGCTGCTTCCGCTGGTGTGAATCTTTGTGCTTGAATTATCATATTTTTCCCATTTGTCCATAACGAACTCATTCTGTCCGATAGTCCCATTATAACAGATAAACTGGGCAGTTTCTACACCAGTTTCGGTCTCCAGCGATTTCTTTTTGCCATCTGTGAGCGACCAACGGCTGTGTTCAGGTCTGTATCTTCGCTGGCAGAACTACGATTGCGTTGGGGGGATGTGCTGGCGGGGGTAGGTTGTGGGGAAATTGGCGTAAAAGGATGTGTGGGGCAGTCTGCGCAGGAAGGGAGGGTAGGACGGGTGGTCGGGTGGACGGTTGTGTTCTGAATCTGCCGAACGTTACTGGCGCTGGGGCGGGCGTGAACTCTGTTTGGGAGCAGAAAAAACTCGAAGCCAGAAAAATGCTTGTAAATCGCGCAGAATCCCCAGCGTCCAGTACACGCTTTGTTAGCCCGCTCTTGATTTGCAAGACTCATTTGTAACAAAACATACGATAAGTGATAGCAGATGCACGTACTATTCCTGAAAAAGCCCGCGAACCACCAACTCCATTAGAACCTGTTGGGTCGCTAAAATAAGCGTCAGGTGGTGCATCAATACATCCACCATCAGGCACTGTCAATTCGACTTCTTGATTGCTGCGATAAACAAATCCATCAATAATGCTGTCGCCACAATTCTCGTGAATAACATCAAAAATGCTATTTACAGGAATACCAAATTTATTGGCAATTCCATCTGCTGATTGCGGAAGGTTCTGCTTTATCAATTCACATCTTGATACAACCTGTACTGTCGGAACTGTCGTTGCTGGAACAGGGGTAAATGTACTTGTAGGAGGGATAGGTTTCGGCGTATTTGTCGGTGACGGGACGGGTGTATTAGTAACAGTCGGCACCGGCGTAAACGTGTTAGTCGGTGGTACAGATGTAGGCGTATACCTACTAGTTGTAGGCAAAGCGAGCGTACTTGTGATAGCGATAGATGAATCAGTAGGTGAACTAGAAATCTCTGGTTCTGTTGAAGGTTTTAAAGATGGTGTTGTTGGTAGTTGTGCTACTTCAACCGAAGTAGCCGTTGGTGTTACATCGATGCTAACTGACAATGGATTTCGCACGGATGGATCCAAAACCAAGCCCAGTACGATCAAAACTGCGCCAATCAATCCAGATAAAACACGTTGCCACCCTGGTAAATGAGGAAGTTTTATTTGACTTATTTCTATCCCTCCACCAAACAATCCGATTAATAGCGCAATACCGCCGATAATAACTACTATAATAAACGAATTAAGGGACATTTATTCTACCTCCACTACCTGGTTTTTGCTTCTTTGCTCGGAACATGAGATTGTTTTGCGCCGAACTATGTTTCTACGGCGTCCGTCTATCTACCCGCCCGCCTTGCCACTACAGATGTTCTACAGCGTCCGACTATATGCATAATAGCGGCTTCCGCCTATTGTCACAAAAACGCCGCTACACAGAAAAGGGTCGGGCAATTGTCGCCCTGCCCTTTTCTGTGTGGCGGCGCATTCCCTCCGCTTCTACGCGGCCTGCTTGGCCTTTTCCTCTTCCACCAATACCCGGCGCAGGATTTTCCCAACCTGGCTCTTGGGCAGCTCGCTGCGGAAGTCCACGAAGACGGGGACTTTGTAGGGGGCCAGGTTTTCCTTGCAGAAGTCGCGAATCTCCTCGACGGTGGCGCTCTCGCCCGCCTTTAGCACCACAAAGGCTTTGACCGTCTCGCCCCGCTTGGGATCGGGCACACCGGCCACCACCGCTTCCTGCACCTTCGGGTGCATATAAAGCACCTCTTCCACCTCGCGCGGCACGATATTGAAACCGCTGGCGATGATCAGATCCTTCTTGCGGTCCACAATATAGAAACAGCCGTCAGCGTCCATCTTGCCGATGTCGCCGCTGTGAAACCAGCCCTCTTTGTCAATCACTTTGTCTGTCTCGTCCTGGCGCTGCCAGTAGCCCTTCATCACCTGCGGCCCTTTGATGACCAGCTCGCCCTCGCCGCCCGGCGGCACCAGATCGTAGCCGCCATCCGCGCGCTGTTCCAGCGAGACAATCGCCACCTGTGTGGAGGGTACGGGAAAGCCGATGGAACCGGCCTTGCGCAGACCGTTGAGGGGGTTGGCGCAGGCCACGGGCGCGGTTTCGGTCAGCCCATAGCCCTCCACCAGCTTGCCGCCGGTGATCTCCTCGAAGCGGCGCTGCACCTCCACGGGCAGGGCCATGCCGCCCGACATACACGCCTTTACCGAGCGCAGGTCGAATTCCTTCACCTTCGGGTGGTTGATGATGGCCGTGTACATTGTGGGGATGCCGGGGTAGAGCGAGACCTTCTCCTTGTGGATAATCTCCAGCACCAGATCGGTCTTGCGCGGGTCGGGGGTCACAATCAGTTCGCTGCCGCTGTAGAGGGTGAAGAGCATCGCCACTGTCATGCCGTAGACGTGAAAGAAGGGGATGGCGCCCAGCGTCTTTTCGCCGCCCCATTGCAGGTTGGGCAGCCAGGCTTCCAATTGCAGCACATTGCTGACCAGATTGGCGTGGGTGAGCATGGCCGCTTTGGGCACGCCGGTTGTGCCACCGGTATACTGAAGCAGCACCACATCCTCCGGCTTGACGCTGATGGCGGGCGCTTTGGCCGGGCTGGACGCCAGCAGATGCTTGAAACGGAAGATGCCCGGCCCGTCGGCCACATCCACCATCAGCCCACCGGCGCGCACCTGCTTCTCCACCAGCCGGTTGAAGGGAAAGCCCAGCGGATCGGGCACGTCGGTGATGATGACCCGTTTGATGGGCGTTTTGGCCTGAATGGGTTGCAGACGGCTGTAGAGGCTGCTGAGCATCACAATCGTCTCGGCCCCGCTGTCGGCCAACTGGTGTTCGATCTCGCGCGAGGTGTAGGTGGGGTTGGTGTTCACCACCACACAGCCCGCCTTCAAAATGCCGTAGAAGGCGATGACCTGCTGGGGGATGTTGGGCAGCATCACCGAGACCCGGTCGCCCTGTTTGACACCCATATTGCGCAGCGCGGCGGCAAAGCGGTCGGTGGCCTCGACCAGTTCGCTGTAGCTCATTTTGGACTGGATGGCGATACCCAATGGCAGATACTTGAGCAGCATCCGTACAGCTACTTTGTTGGGATACTTGGCCGCGGCCGCGTTGAGGGTTTCGTGGATCAGTTGGCCCTGGTAGGTGACGTTCTCAGGTACACCCTTTTCGTAATTCTTCACCCACGTTTTGGTCTCGTACATAGAGCATTTCTCCTTGCTGGTTGGGAAGAAAATCGGCCCAGTTGGTTGAATGGAAGCAGTGTTGTCAGACTGCGCAGCCATGCTCACCGATGGCTAGATTGGGGTTATGAGCAGTATAGCGTAGGTCCGTCGGTTTGAAAAGTAGGGTGCAATCCGCGGCGCGTCAAAATAGAAGGGAGAATGGCCCTACAATACAAAGGGTCTGTTGCGGCAGAGTTCCGCAGGGAAAGCCAGCGATCTTTGACATCTTCGATCCGCAGACAGTATACTTTTGGTTCAGTTTGTGAACACAGACAACCACAAAGGCACAAAAGCACAAAGAAGAAAAAATAAATCTGCATTTTTTTCCTTCGTGTCTTTATGACTTTGTGGTTCACACTTCAAGTCGAGATGAAACCACAATGCCGAATTTGATCCGCAAATATGCCAATGAGCCTGTGTGGGCGGTGGTAGGGGCCAGCAACGATCCCCGCAAATATGGCAACCGTATCTACAAGACGTTGCGCACCGCCGGTTATACCGTTTACGCCATCAATAAAAGGGAGAGCGAAGTGGAAGGTGACACCGCCTACGCGTCGCTGCTCGACCTGCCCCAGCCGCCCACCGTCGTGGATATGGTTGTCCCGCCCTACCTGGCCCTGGAAATTGTCCAGCAGGCCGCAGAGGCGGGGGCCAAAGCCATCTGGTTTCAGCCCGGTGCCGAAGACGCCGAAGCCATCCGCTGGGCCAAAGCCAACGGGCTGGATGTGGTGGAGGATTGTATTCTGGTGCAGCACGTGCAAAGCCCGAAGGGGGATGACAAGGTGATTGGGTGACAGGGTGACAGGGTGGGGTAAACGAGTTGAGAGGCTGCAATCTAACAAGAACACGCCAGCAAATTTTGCTGGCGTGTTCTTGTGTAGACTCGAAGCGTAGCGAACTGATAGCCTACGGCTGGAATAGACTGTTCGGTAAGCGGTCTCCCGTTAGATGCCCAGTAGTAGGGTGGCATCTTCTTACCAGACTTGGCCCAGGACTTTGAACTGACGACTGCGGACTACTGAGATTGGCTACAGGCGAGTATCTACAGACACCAAAGATTACTTGTGAAGAGTGGGTATGTAGAATCGATAGTTCATACCCATTTCTTCATTATGCAGTTGCGCACCGTCATAATCTAGCGAATTATCGGGTGCAGCCTCGCCAAAGTTGCAGAAACCATCGCTATCACTGCAAGCAGTTGGTGTGCCATAAGGGATCGCCTGTTCAGTTGGTGCTGTTGGGTCGAGGAATAAATCGTCATTCGAGAAGTCTGCGTCTGTATTGATCAACTCAAGAGCATCCTCCTCCTCAACGGTATTCCCCTCGCCTGCACCCGCGCCCCTGCCAGTTGCTGCCGCCACATTGGCAAAGTAACCGCGGTAATTACAGAGGTTATACCGTCCATCTTGCGCATATTGCGCACTCATAATCGTGGTCATGCCCTGTTGACGAGCAATACCATCAGTTACATCAGTGGCTCGTGCTGTAAATGTGCCATCATCCAAACCGAGAGGCCAGCCGCCTACGAAGTTTGAAGTTGTATTGAGGGTAGTGGCACGACTTTGGCAGAGTTTGTATTGACCGCTGGCATTCTTGGTATAAAGACCGAATGCCAAACCGTCAACCATACCATTGGGGGTATTCCCGCGCACATCTACCACGCCTGTCAATTGACACCTACCTAGATTGTACTCGCGTGTTTCAATCAGGGTGAATTGATCGATTGGCCCGCCTAGCGATCCTTGTCCTATCGTGATCCAACCGATGGCACGATTGCTTGGGTCAATGTACTCAATACGCATTCTTGGTGGATTGGTTGGGGTAATGTTGCCATCATACCAGGCTGCCACTTGCAAGTTGTTGTTGGGTAATCCACTAAAACGATTTGAGCGTAGGTTATTGGTAACATAGGTCAAACCGCAGTTCGGCCTTTTCGTTGCGTCTCTTACGGTTGCAACGGCACTTTCTGGATTGATCTGGTAGGTGCCATTGTCGAGATATTTGGCACTACTCAGAATCATCCGTGCGGTTTGACGGATGTAACCCCGACTCGCCACGGGTGCGACATTGAGTTGCGGCGTGCGTGCAGCAAAGTCACTATCGCCGACGCCTATCGGCCACATGCCAACGTAGTCAGAAGTCGTTTTGTAGCTGTTGGACCAACTCTGCCACAGATCGTACTGCCCAGAAGCATTCTTCGTGTAAAGACCAAAGGCCATGCCATCGATCACGCCGTCTGGTACAACGCCATTGACTTTGACTCGGCCCGTCAAGGCGTACTCACACATATGATATTCACGCGTTTCAATCTGTCTGCCAAAGAGGTCTATCGGGCCGCCGGGATTGTTGGCACCAATGGTGATCCACCCAGTCGCTGAAGCGTTGATGCGATATTCAACTTGGAGGGTTGACTGCGTACCGCTGCCATCATACCAAATTACCGCTTGCATACGCTTGTTGGGCATGGCACTACCGCGGTTCGAGCTTAACACCTCTGAGACAAAGGTGACTTTGCAGGCCGCAGGTTTTACTTCATTCTGCGCGCAAGACTCATTGTTGGTATAGTCCGATTCGTTGTCAGTCCTTACAGTAGCGCAATTGCGTACACTTGGCACGGCCGCGGCAGTTACATTCACTTTGACAGCAATCCCGGTAGTCGCACCGGGCGCAAGCGGGCCGGGGTGGCTACAGGCAAGTGTTGGGGAAGTAAAATTACAGGCCCACGGCGCAGGGGCTGAGACACTGACAAAGGTCAGTCCTGCGGGCAACGTATCGACTAGGCTAACTGGAGCAGTGGTTGGACCTGTGCCAGTATTGCTGATAGTCAACGTGTATTGTGCTGTCGTACCTGCTTGGAAAACAACGGGTGCAGCACTTTTGTTGATGACCAGATCGGGTTGTCTTGTGCAGACATAGAGATTTACATAATCGACAGAGGTGTCATCCTGAACAACAAAATCAAGAAATCCCTTCTGATTCATTGCGATGACATCGCTACCCGTGAAAGCTGGTGTTGTAAAAACCTGACCACTTGGGTAGTTCGGATTGGTCCATGGCAACCCTACCCCGGCACCCAAAGCGCGAGACCAAATTCCAGCATTGGTAAAGCCAACCCAGGCGGTGTCATTATTGGCGAGCCAACTTTGGCTGGGTCTTGCGCCGAATTCTAGCCATGCCGAGGTAATATTCGGTGACAACCCGGTCAAATCAAAGGAATGGGCAAACCAATAATCCCAATTGGTGATTGGCTCATCAAAACCCAGAATGGGAGCGGCTGGATTTGCGGTGTTGAGATGAGCAATCAATGCGGCGTTGGGGGTAGCAGCCGGCACATCAGTCTTTGGGCCAAAGGCATCCATTTCACCAGCGCGAAGAACCGTCAACTTTTCATTCGCTTGGCAAGTAGGAGATGCCGGTGGGAGTGGCAGCGGAATATCCACGTTTTTTATACCCAACGTTGGCGTTTGCGCAACAAAACGATCTCCCTCTCGTCTTGCCTCCCCTTCTTCGATCCACAAACCTGTGCTGCGCTCATACTCCCACAAACCAACCGTGTCGGGGTCGTTTTCTACATCTGGCACAGGCATCGAGATAGTTGCAAAAGCGCCAGGGCGTAACGTATAAGCCTGTCCCTTTTGATCAACAAACCTCAGATCAGAGATACCAAAGGTTTTTAACATCACCCGTTCACCATTCGCGGCAATTGCGCTTTGGTCACCGATGATCTCGCCGTTGGCTATATTATACGTGTACAATAAAGCCTGCAAGGGCGCTTCCGCTGGGTTACCCTCTGGATCGAGCAGCGATTCGGGTTGGATTGAAACAAGCGTGCCGCTCGCATCTTTGATCGCAATCGGCTGATGGGGATCAATCTCAAAGGTTTGGGCAGGGTTTAACCGAATTGACAACCCTTGCACGGGCGAATCACTGTTGATGATGCGTGAGATCAATCCGTAGCCAGTGAGTTCGACATCGACAACATTGCGCTTTGTCTCGTCAACCGGTGCGTTGACCTCAAATTTTCCACTCTCATCCACTTGAACTGACACACCGTTGATCGAAACCGATGCAGGCAAGGGGTTTCCGCTTTCATCGGTTACACTGCCTGACCAGAGGCCACCGGGTTCTTGCGCAAACGCCTGGTCTGATTGAACGAACCTTGTGCCAATCGTCAACAAAAGGAGCAATACTGCCAAAAGCCACGTTCGACTTCGCCATACGATGCGGTTGTGAGACGGGCTTGCTGTGTT
>CAMDEX010000096.1 GCA_945897075.1 Litorilinea aerophila | reverse complement strand
GCGCCCCTACGAAACAACAGAACATACGCGTCACCGAACGCTCCCGGTTGATAGACAACCGGGAGCGCTTTTGTGCTGGCGCACGCACTTTTCTTGGACAAACCGGGCAAAAACCGCTATACTACAAGCAAGAAAAGAACTTGTGTTCGCATCGTGACCGCAGACCGCAGACCGCCGTCCACCGTCCGCCGTCCACATTCCGAGGTCCCTATGCCCGCCTTCAGCGTAGTCAGTGATTTTCAACCGACCGGCGACCAACCCCAGGCCATCGCCAAATTGACTGAAGGGTTGCAGAGAGATCTGCGCCATCAGGTGCTGCTGGGCGTCACCGGCTCCGGCAAGACCTACACAATGGCAAAGGTGATCGAACAGGTGCAAAAGCCCAGCCTGATCATCGCCCACAACAAGACGCTGGCCGCCCAGCTTTACAGCGAGATGCGTGAATTTCTGCCCAACAATGCGGTCGAGTATTTCGTCTCCTACTACGACTACTACCAGCCCGAAGCCTACATCGCCCGCACCGATACATTCATCGAGAAGGATTCCCAGATCAACGAGGAGATCGACCGGCTGCGGCTGGCTGCCACCAGCGCGCTCTTCAGCCGCCGGGATGTGGTGATTGTGGCCTCGGTCTCCTGCATCTACGGCCTGGGTAGCCCGGAGGATTACGGACAGGTTGCCATCAAACTAAAGGTGGGGGAGATGATCCGGCGCGGTCTGCTCTTGCGCCATCTGGTGGAAATTCACTACGAACGCAACGACAATACCCTGCAACGTTCCAAATTTCGCGTGCGCGGGGATGTGTTGGAGGTGCAGCCCGCCTACACCGACACGGCCTACCGCATCAGCTTTTGGGGCGACGAGATCGAGCGCATCTCGGAGATCGACACGCTGACCGGTGAGCTGCTGGCCGACCACAAAGAGATTGACATCTTCCCGGCCAAACATTTCATTACGCCCAAGGACAAGCTGGACGAGGCGGTTGAGGAGATTGAGCAGGAGATGGAGGATCAGCTCGCGCTCTTTCGCAGCCAGGACAAGCTGCTCGAAGCCCAGCGTCTGGAGCAGCGCACCCGCTATGATCTGGAAATGTTGCGCGAGATTGGCACGTGCAGCGGCGTGGAAAACTACAGCCGCCCCCTGGCGCGCCGGCCCGCGGGTAGCCGTCCGTGGACACTGCTCGACTATTTCCCGCCCGATTGGCTCGTCTTTATTGACGAGAGCCACATGAGCATTCCCCAGTTTCGAGGGATGTACGCCGGGGATCGCTCGCGCAAAACTGTGCTGGTGGAGCACGGCTTCCGTCTGCCCAGCGCGCTGGACAACCGCCCGCTCACCTTCGACGAGTTCGAGGTGACCGTCAAGAATGCGATTTACATCAGCGCCACGCCCGGACCCTACGAGATGGAACACAGCCAGCAGACGGTGGAGCAGGTCATCCGCCCCACCGGTCTGCTCGACCCGATCGTGGAGGTACGCCCCATCAAAGGCCAGATTGACGATCTGTTGAAGGAGGTAAAGATACGCGTGGCGAAGGGCCAGCGCGCGCTGATCACCTGCCTGACCAAACGCATGTCCGAGGATCTCTCCGAATATCTGGCCGAACTGGGCGTAAAGGTGCAGTATTTACACAGCGACATCGAGACGCTGGAACGGGTGGAGATTCTGCGCGATCTGCGTCTGGGGGTCTACGACGCGGTGGTGGGTATTAATCTGCTGCGCGAGGGGCTGGACCTGCCCGAAGTGACGCTGGTTGCCATTCTGGACGCGGACAAAGAGGGCTTCTTGCGCTCACAGTCCGCGCTGATCCAGACGATGGGCCGCGCGGCCCGTCATCTGGAAGGGCGGGCGATCCTCTATGCCGACAAGATGACCGACGCCATGAAAGGTGCCATCAGCGAGACCAACCGCCGCCGTGCCATCCAGGAGAGCCACAATACCGCCCACGGCATCACCCCCAAGAGTATCATCAAGAGTGTGCGCGACCTGACCGACCGTGTGAAGGTATTGGCCGAAGCCAAGGCCGAATACCGGGTCAACGGCGCGGCGGAGAATGCCTTTGACCCGGCTTCCCTGCCCAGAGAAGAACTGGTCCGGCTGATCCGCAGCATCGAAAAAGAGATGAAGGAGGCCGCCGCGCAACTCGACTTCGAGCGGGCCGCGTCCCTGCGCGACCAGCTGATCGAACTGCGCCAGGTCGAGGTGGAGGCGATTGGGGTGAAGAAGTAGGTGCGGTTTCCAACCGCACGTCTACCGGCTACGTGCGATTACAAATCGCACCTACGTTTCGCTACCCAAATCCGTAAATTCTGTAATCCGTGTTCTCATTCTTCAGGCCAGGAATTGCGCAATGACTTTACCCTCTCCATCCATCGGTACTATACGGGAAGTTGACATCACCGACGAGATGCAGGTGGCCTATCTCGATTACGCGATGAGCGTCATCGTGGCCCGTGCCCTGCCCGACGTGCGCGACGGTTTGAAACCTGTCCATCGCCGCATTCTCTACGCCATGCACGATTTGGGGCTATCGCCCGATAGCTCCTACAAAAAGAGTGCCCGTATTGTCGGCGAAGTGCTGGGCAAATACCATCCCCACAGCGATACTGCCGTTTACGATGCGATGGTGCGTCTGGCCCAGGATTTCAGCCTGCGCTATCCGCTCGTAGATGGACAGGGCAACTTTGGCTCCATTGACGGCGACAACGCGGCGGCTATGCGCTACACCGAAGCCCGTCTGGCCCGCATCAGCGATCTCGTCCTGACCGATTTGGAGAAGGATACCATCGAATGGACCGAGAACTTCGACAACACCCTGCGCGAACCGAGTGTTCTGCCTTCGGCTCTGCCCAATCTGCTGGTCAATGGCTCCAGTGGCATCGCAGTGGGCATGGCCACCAGCATTCCACCCCACAACCTGACCGAGATTATCAATGCCAGTCTCTATGTCATTGACAACTACCCACGCGTCGAAGATATTAGCGTAGAGGAATTGATGCGCTTCGTCAGTGGCCCCGACTTCCCCACCGGCGGCATTATTTATCGCTACCGGGCGGGCAGCAAAGGCGAGGAGAATATAGACGCCATTGCCCAGGGCTACGCCACCGGGCGCGCCCGGCTGGTTGTCCAGGCCAAAGCCCATTTTGAGGAGATGAGCCGCAGCCGCAGCCGTATCGTCGTCACCGAACTGCCCTACCAGACCAACAAGACCAATCTGTTGGAACGCATCGCCACCCTTGTGCGCGACGGCAAATTGGAGGGCATCACCGATCTGCGCGACGAGAGCGACCGCACGGGGATGCGCATCGTCATCGAACTGACCCGCACGGTGGAGCCGACGGCTGTTTTGGCCGAACTCTTCAAATATACGCCTATGCAGCAGACCTTCGGCGTCTCTATGCTGGCATTGGTCAATGGGGAGCCGCGCACGCTCAGCTTGAAACGGATGCTCCAACTGTTTATCGAGCATCGCCGCGAGATCGTACGCCGCCGCTCCGAGTACGATCTCGCCAGGGCGCTCTCCCGCGCGCACATTGTGGAGGGTCTGCTGCGCGCGCTGGACATCCTGGACGAGGTGATCGACACCATCCGCCGCAGCCAGCGTGTGGAGACGGCGCGCACCAATCTGATGAACAATTTCAAGTTCAGCGAAGTCCAGGCCCAGGCCATTCTGGATATGCCGCTGAAACGGCTGGCTGCGTTGGAACGCAAAAGGCTGCAAGAGGAGTATGACGCACTGCAAACGCTGATCGCCTATTTGCAGGATTTGCTCGAACACCCGGAGAAGATCCTCGGCGTCATCCGCCAGGAGATGCTGGACATTCGCGAGAAGCACGGGGATCGCCGTCGTTCGCAGATTGTGGAACGCACAAAGGGCACGCTGACCACCACCGATCTGCTGCCCGACCAGAAGGTCTGGATTTCGGTGGGGGCAAATGGCGAGATCCGTCGCCAGGCTTTCGCCGGGATCGACAGCAGCACCCTGCGCCAGGTGGGGGCCAACGCGGCCACCGCGCTCTTGACGGCCAACACCCGCGAGCAGTTGTACATCTTTACCACCGATGGCCGCTGCCGGCGCGTGGGCATCCACGAGATTGCCCAGGACGAGACCAAACACGCAGCCGATCTGACCGATCTGACCCGGCGCGATGGCGTGGCGGCCTGTCTGCCCCTGCCCCGGCTGACATCGCAGGAAGCCACAGGCTCTCTCTTTCTGGTCACTCTCGGCGGCAGCGTCAAACGCATCAGCCTGGCCGATCTCGTGGCCTCCGCCGCCGCCGACCCGGATGTGATCCGGGTGGAGGGCAAGGACAAACTGGGCTGGGTCTTCCCTACAACCGGCACAGGCGAGGTGATTCTGGTCACGGCCAGAGGTCAGGCGATCCGCTTCCGCGAGGAGGACGTGCGCAGCGCCGGGTTGGCCGCGGGCGGGATCGGCGGCATGAAAGTCAAGAAGGGCGATCAGATCGTGGCTGCCTGTGCGCTGGATCCCAACGGCGAATTGGTGACAGTCACGGGCGAGGGCTACGTCAAGCGCACGCCCCTCAGCGAGTATAGCGTGCAGGGGCGCAACGGCGGCGGCATTGTGGCCCACAAATTGACCGCGCGCACAGGTTTTATCACCGGCGCGGCTGTACTGAGCGCAGAGAGCGAATATGTGGTGTTTGGCACGGGCAAAGGCATTGCCCGTCCAATCGCTGTGGCCGACATCCCTGCCAGCGGGCGCAGCACCCAGGGCCAGCAGGTCGCCGTGCCCGTGCAGAATGATCGGATTACCAGCGCGCAGGCGGTCGCGCGCGTCGCTGACGCACGGGATGAAATCTCATCTGCATCTCCATCACCTGAACCTGTGCCAGCGGAGGCAGCAGCCCCGGCCAGACCATCCGCCAGCAAACCGGCCCCTGCCCAGACCAAAAGCGCACCGACAACGCGCAGCCGCGCACGCAGCCGTACACGCAGCACACCCGCCAGCACAAACGGAAGAGAAGGCGGGGGCACAGGCAAGGCGGCTGACACGTCACCGCCCAACGGCAGCCAAGCTGTGAAAACGCAAGCCGCTGTTTCAGCGGCTGCGCCCGAAGAACCAACCAAACCCGTCCGCCGACCCCGCTCTGCCCAGTCCGCGCCAGAGAGCCAAAACGCGGCAGCGCCCAAACGTACCCGTGCGTCCACTCCGCTAGCCGACGAAACCCCACCTGTCGTTGAGAAGCCACAGCCCACGCCCAGCCGCAAACCCGCGCCCGCCCCCTCCGCTGACGAACCCGTTCAGGCTTCCCTCCTGGGCGACGACGCAGCTCCGCCAGCCAAAGCCACACCCGGCAAAGTGGCACGGGTGCGCAGTGTCACACCGGGGCAGAAGAAGGGGTCGTAACCAGCAAACAAGTGCCTGGGATAGACTACTGTAAGGGGTTCTTCGTTGCTATCCCGACACCCGCGGCATCTGCGCGATCCGCACAATCGTCTCCACAGCCGCCTCTTCGGCGATGCGTCCGGTATCCATCATCAGATGGTAGTAGCTGGGGTCTTTCCAAAATTCTTTCATTGCCCGCCCAACAACTGCCCCAGGTTGATGTTGCCGCCGCCGCTGGCACCGCCGCCGCCCACTTGGGGCATATACTGGGCCACCTTCTGCGCCAGTTTGCTCATTGGCATCGTCTGTAACCAGACCTTCCCCGGCCCGCGTAACGTAGCCAGGAAGAGACCCTCGCCACCCAGCAGGATATTTTTGAAGCCTTTCATCATCTGCACATCGAACTCCACCGACGGCTCGAACATCGCCACATGACCGGTATCCACGCGCAGCATCTCGCCCGCGGCCAACTCTTTCTCGACGATCTCCCCATCGAAATTGACAAAGGCCGTGCCCGCGCCGGTCAACTTTTGCAGGACAAAGCCTTCGCCGCCGAAGAGACCCGCACCCAACTTCTTGCGAAAGTGCATGTCCAGGTCCACACCCTTCTCGGCGCACATAAAGGCGTCCTTCTGCACAATCATCTGCTGCCCCTCGGCCAGGTGCAGGTCCACCACCTTGCCAGGGAACTCAGAAGCAAAGGCGACCTCGCCCTGGCCTTTGTCCACGTAATAGTCAACGATAAAGATAGATTCGCCAGAAAGGGCGCGCTTGAACATCTTGCCCAGCCCGCCGCCGGTGTTGGTATCCATCTCCACGGCTTGGGTCATCCAACTCATCCCGCCGGAGGAGGAGAAGATGCGCTCTCCGGGCGTGAGGGTGATGGTGACGACCGGGAGGGTTGTGCCTTCGATGCGGTATTGTAAGGTCATGGGAAATTTCTCCTTTGTGAAATGACAAATTTTTACGGCCAGGGCAAATGGGGGAAGGGGCGCGTGCCGGCGGGTATACAAATATAGTGTGTACCCAAATCGAAAAGCTCCACGCAATCAACAATTTCGTACCCCCCGGCCAGCGCGCTTTCGATCAATGCGCGCTGAAAGAGCCGCCACTCCACGAGCAGCGCGCCGCCCACACCGCGCAGAGCGGCCAGACTGTCGGGGATCGGGATCGCCAGCGGTCGTCCATCCAGCCGTAGATGGCTTTCCACGGGTACACGCACCTGTGACCCAACACCCAAAGAGCGGGTCGCGCCGACTTCGATAGACAATCCATCCCAGACGGGGATCGCCTTCTGGGATGAGAGGGCAAAGTGAACCCGCTCGCTCTCCATCCGCCACTCCACCTGACAGCGATCCGTGGGCAGCCCCGCGTTGAGCGCATCGTCCATCGGCCCGTAGACGTCCCGGTGATAGGTAGCACAGGTTGCGCCCAGCCGGTGGATGTTGAAAATGGCGTTGACCCGCTGCAACGGGTCGTAGGTCCAGGTCATCCAATCCATCAGCCCCTCGGCCAGCAGATGCTCGCGCTGCGCCAGTTTGAGGGCCAGACCGATGCCCCGCCCGTGCCATTCGGTCAACACCCCGGCGATGTGGCTGCAAAATTTGAGCCGGGGCGGCTGGCTGTGGTTGTCAAAGCCGGGCCAGCCAAAGGCCATCCCCACCATTCCGCCTGTGGCCGTCGCTCCCTCTGCCACGAACGCGCCCTGCAACAGCCCGCCGTTCTTGGCCTGTGTCACCAGCACATGGATAGGGATGACGTCATCCTCGCCGCTAGACCAGATCAGTTGCTGCAATCGTTGGAAGTTGTAAAAATCTTGCAGCGTTTTGAGAGTGCGAATGACAATTGGGATACGGTTGTTGTTCATCGGGCTGTCCACCCCAGGTCAATGTCCCAGGCCGCGCCGGTGACCGCCGCGGCCGCGTCGGAGCAAAGATAGGCGATCAGAGCCGCCACTTCTACGGGTTCGATCATCCGCTTAATGGCCGCAGGTTCCAATATCACCTGGCCTAGCACGTCGGCGGCGCTGATGCCCCGCGTGCGGGCCAGGTCGTCGATCTGATTTTCCACCAGAGCGGTACGCACAAAGGCCGGGCAGACAGCGTTGACGGTAATCCCCAGGCTGCCCCCTTCCAGTGCGGCCGTACGCGTCAGTCCGATCAACCCGTGCTTGGCCGAAACGTAACCGGCTTTGTTGGGCGAGGCCACTTTGCCGTGAATGGAGGAGACATTCACCACCCGCCCCCAGCCCCGTCCAGCCATCTGCGGCCAGACATATTTGGTGAGCAGAAAAGGCGCGGTGAGCAGGACCGCCAGCAGCTTTTCCCAGCTATCTTCGGGAAAGTCGGCGATGGGTGCGATATGCTGGAAACCGGCATTGTTGATCAGAATGTCGGCCCGGCCAAAGTGGGCGACGGTCTCGTCCACTGCCCGGCGACAGTCGGCCCGTTGCGCGAGGTCCGCCTGGATGGCCAGCCCGCCGATGGCACCCGCCACCACGCCGGCCTGCTCTGCGTTCAGATCGACGACAGCCACCCGGCAGCCGTCGGCGGACAGCCGCTCGGCCACAGCCCGGCCAATCCCGCCGGCCCCACCGGTGACAATTGCTACACGCGCTTCGTTCATTCATTCCTCCGACGGTAGGAGAGTGAGACAGTAGGACAGTAATCAGTAGGACAGTAGGACAGTGAAACCGACTTACTGATTACTTTTCTACTGATTACTGATTACTGTCCTACTGCCTTACTGATGCCATTTTTGATAATGACGCCCAGACGCTCCAGCGTCTTCTTGACCTGGGCCACGTCTTTCTCGGCCACAATCGCCAGCGGCTGCTTGTCGTCGAAGGCGCGCAGCCGTTTGCCCAGATCGGCCACCTTCAGCAGTTCGTCCAACACAGCCCGGCTCTGAAATTCGATGAGCGTCACCTGGGCAATCCCGGCCTGGCCGTAATAGCTGCCCCAGGCTTTGACGCGCTCCACCAGCGGATCGGCCAAAGGGGATTGGCTCAACGCCCCCAATTCTGCCAGCAGTTCGTTGATTTTGGCCGCACTGCCCCCGCCCTGGCGCACAGTGGACTGAACCAGCTTCCACTGGCCGCTTTTCGAGCGCTCGGCTATCTTCGCCAGACGGCCTTCCAAAAAGAGACTGGGGAAGGGATGGATCAGATGGATCGACCCGTCTTCGTCCAGGCGGATGCTCTTGTCTGCGGCCGCGGGGAGGGCGGCGCTGACAATCGGCAGATGTCCGGCTTCTTTCATACCAGCAATGAGCGACTTGGCCCCGCCGGAGCGGATCAGCGCCAATTGGGGCGTCAGATTGCGCTCCACCTGCTCTGCCACGCGGCCAAGCGCGGTCAGTTTTTCCAGCAGGGCCGGGTCGCCGGTCTGGAGCAGGTCTACGCCTGTGCGAAAAACGATCCGTTCCTGGTGCTGCGCCCATTCGGAGAGGGTGCGCTCCACATTCTGGGGCAATGCCCCCGCGCAGATTTCCACCAGCAACGCGCGTATCTGCCCGGCCTCCATCCCGTTCTGGTGGGCCTGGTAGACCGACTCGCGGGTCAATTCGTACTCGAAAGCGCCCACACCCGCTTGCAGTCGGGTGGCGAAGAGGTCCAGTTGGGCCAGCACAGCCAGAGGCACAGGCCCCATTGCCACCAGATGAAAGTTGGGCTGCAGCAGAACCCGGCCCGTGTCCGCCGCAGATTGGGTATCGGGCAATTGGGCGGTTTTGTCGAAATAGGCGGCAACCACCCTGCGCCCGCGCTGGTTGAGCCGGTAGAGAACCGTCTCCTTGCCCGTTGCGCCCAGATAGCCCCGATCCAACAGCCCCAGCAGAGAGAGAGAATCGTCCAGACATTTTTCGATGAAAGTGCGTTCGCTTGTCTGTATGGCCTGGATCAGCTTGTCTTTGTCGCCGTAGTAATAGCTCCCACGAAAAGTCCCCCCATACCAGCGATTCGACTCCTCTGCCCGCGCGTGCATGGCGAAGAGAAAATCCACCTCCGCCGCCCACAGATTCTCCAGCAGATCATCTACCGATATCCATTCTGATACGCCCGCAGCGGCAAGCATGCGCAACAATTGGGTGCGGGCGTGGCTGGTGCGCGGGTTGTCATTGATGCTCAAATGCGCAGTCTCGGCCCCCTCTGGGGAGGCTTCCCAGCGTTTCAGACAGGCAAGCATCTGCTGCTCTGTGGAGCCGCGCCAAAACGCGGGGATTTCCAGGGGATCGCTGGCCGTGGGGCGCAACTGGCCGGAGACGCTGCGCAGCAATCCCATCCCCTGCAAGAGCGTACGCAGAAAGTGCAGATGGAGCATCTCCTCCTCTCGGCGCGCGTTGTCAATCGCGGGGTCGGGGACGAGCATCAGCCCATTCAGCACTTTGAGTTCGCGCTTGCCCACGGCGCCGCTGTTGATCAGGTTGATCCCACCCCGGCGCGCGTAGTCCCAATAGAGGTAGAGATCGCGCAGCAGACGGTTGGAATCGCCCGCTACAATACGCTCTGGCTGGAATTCGTTTGCCAGCAGAGGGATCGCCGTCGGTTCGGGCAAAGCATTGCGCACGATCTGGGGCACATACAACACGCCCCCCGGCGTAAGGCGTTGCTTGCCTGTTACACCTTCCCCGCGTTGGCTAAAGACCAGTCCATGGAGAGTCAGGCGGGCCAACACATCCTCAAAGATCATAGACTTTCTTCTGGTGGGTGAACCCTCGTACTCTTTCGTCCCGGAATGACCCCACAGGCGGTTCGGCACTTCGGGAGACAGCGCTTCGGTGACGAGTTTCGCCTTGACCAATTCGCGGCGCAGCACACGGGCCGGGGTTGCCTCCTTATGCAGGAGTATCCGGTTGAGGATCTCCTTTTCCGTCGTGCTGAGTTTGGCGTAGCCGGCGTGAATGCGTTCTGTGGTAAAGAAGCGTTGGCGCAGGATACCCACCACATCCTCTCTTTTGGGACGCCCGCTGGTGGTCAGGGCGACCAGCCCGGCCTCGTTGGCCATACTGCTCAGATCCGCGGCGTTATAGAAATCAAAAATCTGGTCAATTTCGCTGCTCATCGGCAACCCCCCCGTAGAGCGGACTGTCAGTCCGCTTTACATTAGTTCACTTTGGGCGTGTAGCCCGCCTTTTCCAGTTGGGCCACCAGATCGGTCACCGCGCTGCCGTCAATCAACACCAGACGCGGCGAAAGCTCGGCCACCAGCGCCTTCTGCAGCCCAGTGACAGCCTTCATTTCGGTCAGGGCATAGTCGTCGCCAAATTCAATAAGGGTGGCATTGCGATAGATACGCGCCTGCCCGTAGAGCTGCCACCACTGGAATAGCTGGCTGCGCACCGCGCGGGGCATGGGCACGGGCAGACTGCTCTTCCACTGATCCACCAAATCTTGCGCGCTCACGCCCGCTTCAAAGGTGGCATAGACAATAGTCAGATCGAGCTTGTAGACAAACTCACCCACGGTTGACGAGACGACCTGGGCCACACGGCGCAGCAGATTGTGACCAGCTGTGGTGACGACAGCCGTATCCACACGGATGCGCCCGGCTTTGTCCACCGTCAGCGCAGGCGACGAATCCTCCACCGCGGCCGGGGAAGCGCCGGGGCTGGCGGGCGCACCCAATTCGGCAAAATCGAGCGCCTCGACCCGATCCCAGAAGAGATCGGCCAGGCCGTGCAGCCGAAAAGCGTGGACTTCTTCGCCAGCCTGCACCAGATCGACCAGACCCAACCAGCGCAGCGGCCCCTGTAGAATGGCCGCAAAGAAGGCCCACGACCCGCGCTGCCAATCCACCTGGCTCTCCCCATCCAACTCCTTGCCATCCCAGGCCAGAAACCAGACAGAGGAGCGCTCTTTGTTGTAGGTGATCACTTGCCCGCCTATGCGTGTCCAGAAAGCCTGCAAGAGGGGCGTGAGCTGTTCGATGGATATCCAGCGGTTGTCGGGCAGATAGGCCAACAGGCGCAACGCCAGCCGCCGGTATTCGATCAGTTCGCCGAGGATTGTTTCAGCGGTCTGGTAGTAGGCGTTGGTGCGCCGTTTGAGACGCAGATGCGGGTCGCGTCTTTCCACCTCCCACAGTTCGCTCCAGCCGTTCATCTGGAAATAGGTGCGCGCCAGGGCCGCATGTTGCATGGCCGGGCTGCGCAGCAGAAAAGGGTCGCGACCCGCGGGCCAGACCTGCGCCGGGCTGCCTTTTTGGATCAGACCCGCGGCCGCCAGCAAAGTATAGAGAAAGTCCAGATGGGCCGGATTCTGGGTGAGAGGCAAAAACTTTTCGATGGCCTCATCCGTCAACGCATAGCCCGGCGGTGGAACAGTCAAGACCGCCGCCTGTTGCGCCAAATCTTTTGGCGTTCGGGCCAGCGCACGGGCAACTTCGTCGGCATCGTAGGCCCATCCTTGCAAATTCGGCTGAAATTTTTCGATACGCGGACGGGGCTGGGGCGGGCGTAGCTGGGGCGGTTGCTGTTCAAAGAGCAGCAGCAGATTCTGGACTACACGCACAACCCTCTGCGGGTCGGCCAAGTCTACTGTGTGGCCCGTCTGCGCGCTCTCCAGTTGCCAGGTGGAAGGAACAACGGTTTCCAGCAGGGGCGGAAAGTTGCGCGCCAGGGCAAAAGGCAGCACATCCCCCGACGAAAACAGTAGCCCTGACTCGACCAGACGGTATGTGTAAGCGGTAGCCTTATCGTATGTTTGCAGAGGTCCCTGGGCCAGGGCGGTCTGTTCCATTGTGCGGCCCAGACTCACCTTGCTGCCGCTGTGCAAGGCCAGACTGCGCAGAACCTGCTGGTACTCTGTTTCCAGGGAGTAGATGGCCTTGGCTGTCTCGCCGACCGAGGCGATACCCTCGGCGACCTGCGCCACAATCTCGGCCTTGCGCGTCCCGCTCAGCCGCCAGCCCCTGGCCGCGGCAATCTGGCGCAGTTCCACCAGCGTCTGCTGATCCAACGTTGCTGCCAGAATTTCCCGCTCGCGTTTTTGACGATCGGCAAAGGAGGTCGTGAGCCAGACCGGGAGACCCGTGGGCGGTGTAGGGGAGGGATTCCTGGCAGGGACGACTTCCAAGCCGGCAACTGCTGGGGCCGGCTCCGCCTGGTTTGTCTGAAACGCATCGGGCTTCTCGATCCAGCGCAGCAAGACCGCGCCGACGTGTTTGCAATGACCCTCCCAGTCGTAAGAACAGGTACAGGTTGCATAGATGCCCTGTTCGCTCACCTCCGCTTCCACAGTGTACATCTTCGTTCCCAGCACCTTGGCGCTGAGCCGGTTGCCTGTACGCACAGGGCTGCCCACCCGTGTCTGATAGTCCCGGGCTTTGGCAAGCGATGATTTGCTGAAAAGGTCGGTCAGATCGTTGCGGGAGAGGGTGTCAAGCGTCGGCACGGGTGGGTAGCTCCCTGGGCGTATAGTCCTGAATCTCGTCTTCGTACAAAATCATATATTGGTAGCCCTGTTCGGTCAGGAAACGCTGGCGGTTGGCGCTGAATTCCTGATCCTGGGTGTCTTTGGTGACAATCGAATAGAAGTGGGCCATACGGCCATCGCTCTTGGGGCGCAGGATACGCCCCATACGCTGGGCTTCTTCCTGGCGGCTGCCAAATGTCCCGCTGATCTGGATCATCACCGAGGCGTCAGGCAGGTCAATGGCGAAGTTGCCCACTTTGGAGACAATCAGCCGCTTCACTGCGCCGCTGCGGAACTGGTCGTACAGTTTCTGGCGTTCAGCGTTACTGGTCTTGCCGGTGATCAGCGGATAGCCGAAGCGCCGCTGCACCCGCTCCAACTGATCCAGATACATCCCGATGATGAGCGTCTGCTCGCCGATGTGCTTGTCGAGCAGGGCGTCCACCATCTCCAGCTTGCGCGGGTTCTCGGCGGCGACGCGCTGCTTCTCGCGGTGTTCGGCCAGCGCATACTCCATACGCGCCGAGTCGGGCAGGGGCACGCGCACCTCCACCACATCAACCTGGGCAATCCAGCCCTGACGTTCCAAATCCTTCCAGGGCACGTCGTACTTTTTGGGGCCGATGAGCGAGAAGACATCCTTCTCCGCGCCGTCCTCGCGCACGAGAGTGGCGGTCAACCCCAGACGGCGGCGCGCCTGCAACTCGGCGGTGATGCGAAAGACGGGTGCGGGCAGCAGGTGTACTTCGTCGTAGATGATCAGTCCCCAGTCCCGTTCGCCAAAGAGGGCAAAATGGGGATGCTGGACGCTGAGGGGTTGGGTTGGCTTTGTGCCCCGCTGCCGATAGGTCATCGTCTGGTAGGTGGAGATAGTCACCGGGCGAATCTCTTTGCGGTCGCCCGTATATTCCCCGATTTCCTCCGCAGTCAAAGAGGTCTTGTCCACCAGTTCATCAATCCACTGGCGCACAGAGATACTGTTGGGGGTCAGGATCAGCGTATTGCACTTTGTCTGGGCCATCGCTGCCATGCCCACCATCGTCTTGCCCGCGCCGCAGGGCAGCACCACCACACCGGAGCCGCCGTGGGCCGCGCCCCCGGCATAGAAGACATCGGCGGCCGCCTGCTGGTAGGCGCGCACGCGAAAGGGTTTGGCCTGCCGGGTCTGGCCGCGCAGATCGACGGCCAGCGCCTCGCCGTTGACGTAGCCAGCCAGATCCTCGGCGGGATAGCCCGCCTGGAGCAGCGCCTGTTTGATGTGGCCGCGCATGGCCCCATCCACGCGCACGCTTTTGCTGTCCACCTCTTCCAGGATGTAGGCGGCCAACTCGCGCCGCCGCCCGATCTCCACCAACACCACCGGGTCGTCCACAGTCAGCAGCAGGTCGTCGCCCCGTCTGACCAGTTTGACCAGCCCGTAGCGGTTGATGGAGGACTCAATCTCCACGCGTACGTTGTCGGGCAGGGGGTATTTGCAATACTGGTTCAGCCCGGCCAGAATTTCCTCGGCGCGCAGACCGGAGGAGGCGGCGTTCCAGAGGGAGAGCGGGGTGACCCGGTAGGTGTGGATGTATTCCGGGCTTTTCTCTAATTCGGCAAAACGGGCCAACACATCCCGCGCGCCGGCGTACAGGGGGTTGTCCACTTCCAAAAGAACACTGCCATCGCCCTGAACAATCAGCGGGTTCTGGGGTTGATAATTCATCTACAATCCTTCTCTATCTGTTGGCGACTGGGGAGCGGAGACTGGGGAGCGGGGATCGATCCCCAGTCTCCAGTTCGCAAGCGCACGTCTACCGGAAAGCAAGAACACGGATTACGGAATTTGCGGATTTGTGTCGGTGCGGTTTGCACCCCGCTGAACACGGATGACGGAATTGTCGGATTGGCGCGGGTTTGCATGCCCGGTGGCGCGCAAATGCGCATCCGAAGCAATCACGATTCTATCGTGTATACACTATACCACTGTCTATGCAAAATTTTCAATGCAGAGGAGTGGTGTTTGTCTATAGACTGATTTGACTCTGTATGCGCGCGGGGTAGAATAGAGGAATGAGCGAAAAACACAAAACAGACAAACCGACTGAAACTGACGAAAGCCGCGCCGCGGCGCAAGCCGACGCCACCGCCCGCGAGGTCCGCAAACGCGTCTCGCCCTGGCAGTGGGGCATCATTCTGCTCATCGCCGGGATTCTGGCCGCGGGCTTTGGCGTGGACATCTTCCGCCTGCCCGAATTGCAGCAGGCGCTGCCTGTCACGACGCCCATCAGCGTACCGGTTGCGACTGTCCCGTCCGGCGCACCAGAAGCGAGCATCCCGTCCAGCGTGCCGGAAGGGGCGCTCCAGGCCGTGCTGGTAAAGGTGGTGGATGGCGACACCGCCGAAGTTACAGTGGGTGGTCAGGCGTTGACGGTACGCTATGTGGGCATTGACACGCCGGAGCGGGGTGAGCCGGGCTACAAAGCTGCGGCCGCGGCCAATCAGACGCTGCTGGGCAGCGGCACGCTCTGGCTGGCCCCCGATCACACGGACAAGGATCGCTACGGGCGTCTGCTGCGTTTTATCTACACAGACGCGGGCGTCTTTGTCAATGAGCAGATGATCGCCCAGGGCTGGGCGCAACCCCTGGAATTCAAACCCGACGTGACATTGGCCGTCGAATTCCGCAGGCTGGCGACAGAAGCAGCCGAGGCCAAACGGGGCTTCTGGAGCGGGGATTCCCCGGTGGATGGCGCGATGCCTTATGCGCTGGTCACAAAAGCGACCCCCCTGCGTGTCGGCCCCGGTCGGGACTTCGACACCATCCAAAGTCTGCTCCCCGGCCTGACGATGAGCGTCTATGCCGTAGATAAAAGCGGGCACTGGCTGCAAATCCGCACCCCGGATCGGGCAGGCGGTTGGGTCAGCGTCAGCGCGGTGGCGTTGAATGTGCCAGTGGGGGATGTGGCGGTGGGGGAGTAGCATTGACAAGCGATATCTATGGTGGTATATTCGTGGTATGAAAATCAAAACCTCAGTCACTATCTCCGAAGATTTGTTAAAAGTAATGAACGACTTCCTCGGCGCGGATCAGAACCGTTCCCTCTTTCTGGAAACGGCCGCCTGGTCTTACATCGCCAAGCTACGCCGCGCCCAGCAGAACGCCAAAGACATTGAGATCATCAATCGTCGGGCTGATTATCTCAACAGTGAAGTCATGGACGCATTGTCCTACCAAGTACCGTTATGAAGCGCGGCGAAGTCTATCGCGTATCCAGGCCACCGGGCAATGATCCCAAACAACATCGCTATTTTGTCGTCGTTAGTCGAGACTCGCTGATTACGTCCAAGTTCTCGACTGTAATTTGCGCGCCAATCTTCAGCCAGCACGATGGACTGTCCACGCAAGTCGTTGTCGGTATTGGGGAAGGCTTGAGGCATGAGAGTAGCATTCATTGTGACGCTCTGATGAGCCTGCCGAAATCTCTCTTAACAAATTATGTCGGACATTTGTCACAGGGAAAGCTGCACGAATTGAAGAACGCGTTGATAGCGGCGCTGGCTTTATCAGACGATGACGAATGGCCTGGTTGAGAGATAAATTGTACACTTTGTGCTATACTTCCTCCCATAGCCCAACTGCCATCCCACCCCACAGGAGGAAAGCCGTGTCTGTGACAACAATTGCTCCGCCCCCGGCCGCACAGAGCGCCACCAATGGCGCGGTCCGTTCCCGCCAGCCAACGGCCATTGTTGACTGCGACGTGCATCACCAGTACGACAAGCCGGAAACGCTCTTTCCCTATCTGCCCCGCCACTACGTGGAATATATCAAAGACTTCGGCCCGATGATGCCCGGAATCGGCTATACAAATATGCCGGGCAGCGGTGCGCGTACCGATCTCTGGATTGACAAAGAAGTCAACCCGGCCACCCAGCCGTCGGTTTGCATCGAAAAGCATCTGAACGTCTACGACATCGGCATCGGCGTGCTGACCGGCGGCCCCTATGCGGCGGCGGTGCACCCGGACGCGGACTACGCGGCGGCCATCTGTCGCGCCTTCAACGACTGGACGCTGGACAAATGGACAAGCCAGGACAGCCGTCTGCGCGCCTCCATCCACATCGCCCCGCAAGACCCGGCCCTGGCCGTGGCGGAGATCGAGCGTCTGGGCCCCTGCCCGGAGTTTGTACAGGTCTTGATGCCCGCGGGCGCGCGTATGCCCTACGGCAACCGTTTCTATCACCCCATCTACGAAGCCTGTGAACGCCACGGGCTGCCGGTCTGTGTCCATTTTGGCGCGGAGGGCGCGGGTATCTCCGCGCCGCCCACCGCGGCCGGTTTCCCCTCCTACTATCTGGAAATGCGTATGGCCCGCCCGCAGATTGCGATGGCCCATCTGACCAGCCTGATCTGCGAGGGCGTCTTCGAGAAGTTCCCCAACTTCCGCTTTCTTTTCATCGAACACGACGTTTTCTGGGTGCCCGGTCTGCTCTGGCATATGGACGGGGATTGGAAGAGTCTGCGCGACTACACGCCCTGGATCAAGAAATTGCCCAGTGAATATGTGCGCAGCAATGTGCGTTTCGGCTCCCAGCCCCTACCCAACACGCCCAGCAAAAAGGATTTGGAGATCTTCCTCGGTTGGCTGCACGCCGACGAAGTGATGGTCTTTGCCAGCGACTATCCCCACTGGGATTGGGACGAACCCAGCACTTTCCTGGCCGGCCACGACGCGGATCTGCGCCGTAAGGTGATGGTGGAGAATGCGCGGGCGTTGTACGGGTTGTGAAAGATATTGGGTATTGGATATTTCGTAGGGCAACGCAGCCGCAAAGAGTCTCCCGCAGAGGCGCAGAGACGCAGAGGGGGAAAGAATGAGGAATGTGTGCTTTTCTCTGCGGCTCTGCGTCTTCGCGGGAGGAAAAGAGGAAAGACGCAAATGCAAACTACCCGCCATATCGTCGCGCCCGCTGCGGAGCTGCCGCCGGGCGCGCGCAAAGTTGTGACTGTCAATGGCCACGAAATCGGCGTCTTCAATGTGGAGGGGAGCTTCTACGCCATCCTCAACCGCTGCCCGCACCGGGCGGGGCCGCTCTGCCAGGGACGCATCCGTCCGCTGGTTACGTCGTCCGGCGTCTACCAGCGGGAATACGAGCGCGAAGGACAGATTCTCAAATGTCCCTGGCACCAGTGGGAATTTGACCTGGCGACGGGCCAGGCACTCTACGACGAGAAGCTGCGCGTGCGCACCTATCGCGTGGCGCAGGAGGGAGAGGATGTGGTGGTGTTTGTGTGAGGATCAAGAGCTGCCAGGTTTCAGAAAACCTGGCAGCTCTTTTGCTATTCCATTTCCATCTTACCCAATAGAATCAAGCTTTCCAGGTCCGCCTGATCTTTGGGAGCGTATGTAGCGAAAACTTGGCGCACTTCATCCAGCGCCTTTTCGTCGGCCAGACCGAGCATCTGTGTAATATCGCCCAAATCTCGCGTGCGGCCTGCGTTGAATTTCATCAGCACGAGATAAGCGAGCGGTAGAACGGGCAGCCCCTGGCCGTCCCGGTTGTTCTGGGCTGCGGCCAGCGCCAGCGGCCACCAGCCTTCCGTCCCCTCAATCACATCAATCACTTCGCCACCGGCTGTACGCCAGCTCCTTCCGCCAATGCTGAGCTTGCCGACAAACTGAAAACCGGCGCGCTGCAAGCTCTCATAGGCTCTGTCAGCGTCCTGCACAGCAATCGCCACACCCAAACCCCGGGTGGCGCGTTCGGGCATATAGAGCCGGGTGGCCGCCGCGCCCACGACTGCCCAGAGGGTAGACCCCAACACAGGCGAAAGATCGGGCCATTGCATAACTGCAGTCCTCTGCTGCTGGAATGAACGCGCACTGCCGCTGCCTGGGCGTTGACGGCGCAAAGCCATGTTGATAATTGTGCGACGAGCAAGGACGCGTTCAGGTTGCGAAATTGTCATAGCAATAGTATAACGAACTGAGATATAACAAACCGAGTTTCTCGGAAGAAACTCGGTTTGTTCGGTTTATTCTATCTACCCCTTCACCGCCCCCTCGGTCATGGCGCTGAAGAAGGCGCGGCGGCCAAAGATGAAGATCACGACAATCGGCAGCGCAATCAGGACACAGGCCGCGGCCACCACTTGCAGATTGATGATATTCTGGCTCAGAAATTCGTAGAGACCGAACATCACAGGCTTGAACTCGTTTTTAGCGACGAGCAGATAGCCAGCGATAAACTCGTTCCAGACATTGACAAAAGTCAGCAGAAAGATCGCCATCAGACCGGGGAAGGCCAGGGGCAGGATCACACGCAGCAGCGCGCCAGTGGGACTGCACCCGTCAATCAGCGCGGCCTCGTCCAGGTCACGCGGGATGGTGTCGAAAAAGCCTTTGGCAATCCAGACGCTGAGGGGCAGAAAGAAGCCCAGATAGACCAGAATCAGAAAGAGACGGTCATCGTAGATGGGCAGGTTGGCCTTGCGTAGCGTCGCCCCCATCTGGTAGAGACCGAGCAGATTCGTGAGCAGGGGCACACCGGTGATGGCAAGGATGCCGATCAGCAGCGCCCGCTGTCCACGGAAGCGGTAGCGCGAGAAGGCATAGCCCGCCATCCCGGCCAGCAATACCACCAGCAGGGCGGTGGTTGTGGCGTAGAGAAAGGAATTGGGGATGTAGACGCGCACGATATTGCCCGTCAATGCCACAGGCAGCAGACCGTCGGATGGTTTCGGTGCCAGCACGCGTTGGTAGCCTTCCAGCGCCCAACGGCACTGGCGTATGTCAAAGGCGCGCTCTGGCGTGTCGCAGGGCAGAATGTTGGGCGGGTTGCGGATGATGTCCCGTTCGCCTTTGAAGGAGATGAGGACGGTTGTGGCGATGGGCAGCAGCGCAAAGAGGCAGATCAGAATCAGGGCGGCGTTGACCAGCCAGGCTTCGACGCGTTTGGGGGAGAGGGTGAACATCTCAGCGCCCCCTTTCTTCGACACCGGTCAGGCGCAGCGTGCCCCCGATCAGCAGCCAATTGACACCGGCGATGAGCAGGGCCAGGGCCGCGGCGCGGCCAAATTCCAACTGCCGCCAGCCAATCGAATAGAGCATATAACTCAGCACTTCGGTTGACGAGCCGGGGCCGCCACCGGTCAGACTAAAAACCATCCCCACGCCGTTCATCCCGCTCAATGTGAGGCTGAAGATGGCGACTACCAGCGTGGGCAAAATCAGCGGAATCACAATATAGCGGATCACCTGGCCGCGCCTGGCCCCGTCAATGCGGCTGCTTTCCAGGATTTCGCTGGGGATCGTCTGGAGGGCGGCCAAAATCAGCAGTGTGACAAAGGGCAGGGCGCGCCAAGCCGCGGCCAGAATCAGATAGATCATCGCCGGCGCGGGCGGGAAGGGAAAGTCACCCAGCCAGGGGCGGGGCGGGATAGCCGTAAGAATAGAAAGTCCGCTGGGCGGAAAGAGCGCGGGGCTTTGCAGAATGCCGGAGAGCAGGCCGTAGTCCGGCACGACGAGCAGACGGAAGACAATGCCGACGATAATATCGGCGATCACCCAGGGGATGAAAAGCAGTGTGATGTAGAGGCCGGAGAAGCGCAGTTTACGGTTCAGGAGCAGGGCAATCACAAAACCCAGCACAAGCGTCAGGCCGGCGTAGCCCACCAGAAAAATCAGGGTATGACCGATGCTTTCGCCAAACAGCCCCATCCCAAAGAGACGTTTGAAGTTGGCCCCTCCCACAAAGACCCAACCCGACGGCTGGCGCTCCTGGAAGCTGAGCCAGACGGTATAGAGGGCCGGGTAGACCTGAATGGCGAAGAGAATGAGAAGGGTGGGGAGGATGAGCCAGAAGGGGAGGGAATTGCGTAGCCAGCGTTGTGTCCTGTGTCGTAAACCGGTCTGTTGCATGGCTCCCCCTGAACAGAAGTGAACAGTAATCAGTTATCAGTCGTCGAGACGACGCCACTGATAACTGATTACTGTTCACTGGTAACTGATTAGTTGCCCGCGTTGTACTCGTCCTGGGCCTTTTGCAGCTCAGTCGCGATGTCGGCGGTCGGGTCTTCTTTGATCACTTTGTAGACCGCACCCATTCCCAACTTCTGTGCCTCGGCCTTGCGATCCAGCGAACCGTACCAGGGGCTGCACGCGCTGCGCGAGACCACTTCCGCTGCTTGCTGGTAGAAGGGGGTCTGGAATTGCTCGCTGGACTGGATGCTCTTCAGCGTGGGGAAGCCACCGCCCGGGCGCAATACCCAATCCGGGTTCTGTTCGGGCGACATCAGCCAGTTGATATAGGCTTTGGCTCCATCCGGGTTCGCTGCCCCGGCAGGGATGCCGAGACCGCTGACAGACACCCCACAGCCGGGGGTCTTGCCTTCGGCGGCGGGGAAGGG
>CAMDEX010000095.1 GCA_945897075.1 Litorilinea aerophila | reverse complement strand
AGGAGACGGACGCAGCAAGCAGCGCCCCTACAAATGATTATCTGAACAACAATAGCAATCTTGAACCGGTATGGGCAACAGCAAAATTCTCAAAACGATTGACGGGCTGCGCCTCGAAGACGAGATGCAGGCGGTGTTGACAGCAGTCGGTTTGCCTATGAAGAACGGACTTCTGGCGACACATCTTTCTGAAATCGAAGAAGAAGCGAGAAACATCCTGGAACTGCTCGTAACGCTGCGCGCCCACGCCTGGCGAGAAGATGAAAACGCTGGAGAGGAGACGCTGGCGGAACTGACAATCTCTCTGGAACACCTGCAAGGCCACGTCCAGCACGCCATCCCTATTTTGCAGGAACAACTGGATTTGCAGTAGATGGAAGGGGTTGTCGCACAAAAACACGGATGACAGAATTCACGGATTGGGGTTTTCGTGAGAAGTTCGGCTCAGCGTCATCTGTCACCCTGTCACCCACTCACCCCGTCAGCTTTCTCCTCCTTCACCCCCGCCATCAGCAGCCCCAGCATCTGCCGCGTCGCCACGTCCCGCTCCACAATGGCGATGATTGTGCCTTTGTACATCACGGCGATGCGGTCGGAGAGGGCCAGAATCTCGTCCAATTCGGAGCTGACGAGCAAAACAGCGATTCCCTCGTCCCGTTTGGAGACGATCTGCTGGTGGATGAATTCGATGGAGCCGACGTCAATGCCCCGTGTGGGCTGGGCCGCGATGAGGAGTTGGATCGGGCGGCTGAACTCACGCGCCACCACCATTTTTTGCTGGTTGCCGCCGGAGAGACTGCCCCCGTTCAGATGAACTGACGGGGTACGCACGTCAAATTTTGCTACCAGCGCCTCTGCGTTTTTGTCAATGGCAGGCCGGTTGATTGTGATGCCCCTGGCGTAGGGCGCTTGATAATATGTGTTCAGCACCAGATTGTCGGCGATGGAGTAGCTGTTTACCATCCCGAAGGTGTGGCGGTCTTCGGGGATGTGGCAGCTCTGCCCTTCTTCTGTAATCCGTCGCGGGCTGGCGTTGGTCATATCTCGGCCGTGGATGCGAACTGTCCCGCTGGTGGCATGACGCAGACCGGTGAGTACCTCAACCAGTTCTGTCTGGCCGTTGCCCTGCACACCGGCCACGCCCACAATCTCCCCGGCGTACACAGAGAGAGAGACACCGCGTAGGGCCGGTTCGCCCAGGTCGGTGGAGGCATGCAGATCCGTCATCTCCAGTATGGCTGCGCCGGGATGGGCCGCGGACTTCTCCACCTCCAGAATCACCTCCCGCCCCACCATCAGGCTGGCCAGACTGGACTGGGTGGCTGTTTTGGGGTCAGCTTCGCCCACCACTTCGCCCCGGCGCAGCACACCGATACGGTCGGCCACGCGCAGCACCTCTTTTAGTTTGTGGGTGATGAAAATGATTGACTTGCCCTGCTGGCGCAGCAGGTCCATCACCGCAAAGAGTCCTTCGATCTCCTGGGGAGTGAGGACCGCGGTCGGCTCGTCCAGAATCAGAATGTCGGCCTGGCGGTAGAGGGCTTTGATGATCTCTACGCGCTGCCGCACGCCCACAGGCAGATCCTCCACCAGCGCGTAGGGGTCCATCGCCATATTGTAGCGTTCGGCAAGCTCTGTGATACGCGCGGCCGCGGCTTCCCGGTTGAGGAAAGCGCCGCGCACACTCTCGCTGCCCAACATCACATTGTCCACCACACTCATCACCGGCACCAGTTGGAAGTGCTGATGCACCATCCCGATGCCCAGCGCGATGGCGTCTTTGGGCGAGCGCATCTGCACGGCGCGGCCATTGACCAGAATTTCGCCTTCGCTGGGCTGGTAAAGGCCGTAGATGATATTCATCAGCGTTGACTTGCCCGCGCCGTTCTCGCCCAACAGCGCCAGAATCTCACCCCGATAGAGGGTCAGATTGACGTTCTGGTTGGCGACAACGCCGGGAAAGCGTTTGGTGATGTTGCGGGCTTCGAGAACGGGTGTTGTTGTGTCCACTCAGGTCTACTCCTGGCGTTGACAGTTAAATAATCATTGGTAGGGGCGCTTGCTTGCTGCGCCCATCTTCATCTTCCCGCAAGAGCAGTTGCTGGTGCGCCCCTTCCGTGTAGCCCACAAGCTGTCTTTCCGCAAGAATCCGTGTGATGTTGGACTCCATCCCCGCAGCGCCGGCAAGGGCTGCAAAGTCAAGCAGATTGAGAACTTGCGCTGTGATTGGACGTTTGGCATCCCAGAAGATAAAAGCTGACCAGAACTCCTGGGCGGGGATGGAGTTGACGAGTTGGTGAAGCGCGTCGCATTCGTCCTCAGTTTGGCACGGGAAGAAGTAGCAAGTGTCGTCCAATACAACGGGCTGGCCCTGGAACGGCGACACTTTGACAAATTCGAGTTGCTTATACAGACCGGAGATGGCGACTTTCCACGGCGCAAAGGAGTATGCCCCAACCCCAAAGATGGAGAAGCGCGGGCGATTGCGGTAGATCGAGCTGCCACGCCGGGCCAGGAGCGCTGTATTCGCAAGCAGATACTCCCACGCTTTCGGGGCAGACCGTTGCAGATCTGCGGATGAGGCGGTCATCGTTTTCTGTGGAACAAGCAACCATTTGCGCGGATGTCTGTTTCTCGCCAGATCGGAACTCTTCAGCAGTGGGTAAAGAACGCCATCTTCAACATCGACGCGCACCCCAAGTCCGTTTTCGTAGCCGTTCCCATTCGGCACGAGTTCAAAAATCTTGCTACAGTCGTGCTTGATTCCGGATCGCCATCCAGAAAGTCCACGCCCCAACAGGCCACGCCACTTGTCGAAAGCGTACACATCCGCCACCAGGAAGCCGTCGCGCCATCCGGTGATCGCTTCCGGTTGCGTCGCCTGTAGTGAGCTGTAGACAGTGCAATCCCTTGACACGCCACCCGGCATACAGGTCACAATAAGAAGACACGCATCGACAGCAGCGCCAAAGTGCGCTTGGGCATTGATGCGGCGTATCTCGGCGCAGCAGAGCGGCAAGTCCTGTGCCCAGGCGTATGCAAGCACTTTCCTCGCAACCGCAGTCTTGCACAAGACGGCCAACATTCCTGGCGCGTCAGCCAGCCACTCCATATTCTTCCTCAGCATCCACTCGGAGATATCAAAGTTTGATTTCCCGGTCAGCGCCTCGATGCCGCGCAGGTTGCCGTGGTTGGCCTTGTCGGGAAGATTCTCGCTGTCCAAGACACCGAGCGCGGCATTTGTCACCCAGGGTGGATTGCCCAGGATGAGAATCGGCCTCGGCAGCTTCGCTACGAAAATCGGCCAGTCCGTCTGAAAAAAGTCACCTTGTACGATCCGCAGCCGCTTATTAGAGGCAATATGGCTGGTGGCGACCAGAGCTTCCTCGACATACTGGGCATTGCGGTCTACTCCGAGAATGTCGCTGGCGTCCGGGAAGGCTTCCAGTGCGGCCTGCAGAAAGGCACCGCGACCGCACGTCGGTTCAATGACAGAAGCCGGCGAGAAGCCAGTACGCGCAATGACCGAACAGACCTCGCTGGCGAGACGCAGAGGCGTCTGGAAGTCACCGAACTCAGCCTTGTCTTTCTTCTCGTGTATCATCAGCTATTTCAACCTGAGTACGCCAGCCAGCGTTCCTGCGTTGTCGATCACGCGCCGATACTGAAGCCGCCACTGAAGCGCGTTGGAGATGGTCAAATATCCGATCTCCGGTGGCATACTCAGTAAATCGTCGGCAATGTTTGACGCTTCGATCTCGTCAACGGGAAGCATCCGTTCCTGTAGGAAAGCCAGAATATCGTCCTTGTTCCCCTGATTTTCGAGGATCTTTCGGATGCCTGTTGTGGTCTGGAAATCCGCTGTGCGTTCCTTCTCGACGAAGATCACGTGTTGAATGTCCAAGAGTCCGGTTTCTGTTGCTGGATCGTCATTCTTGTCGTACACAAAGACAAGCACCGCATAGCCGAGTCCGAAGATCTTCTGTCTGGCGGACTTGTATGGGCACGAAGACTGCGGTTGTTTGATGCTCGTGACCTTCATATCAACATCGAGTTCCGGAAAATCGATCCCTTTCGCAGACGATCCCTGTTGGAAGTCGAACAGCGACTGAAGATGCCCCCGAAACTTGTACTCAAAATAAGTCCCAACTGCCTTGCCATCGGTCACACCGAAGAGAGCCGGTTCGCGATGAGCCGATTCGTGTGCAGCGAAGTTCCGGGCCTCCGTCTTAAGAGCATCAACTGTCAGCTTCGGTTTCATCCTTCTAAAGCCCCCCAATCCCCAATCCCCAATCCCCAATCCCTACTCCGTCCCCCCCTCCGTCTCGTAGACCTTCCCCTCGGCCGCGGGTGGACGTACCCGCCCCACAAAGCCGGAGACCGCCACAATCGTCACGACGTAAGGCAACATCGAGACAAATTGGCGGGGAACGGTCGTCACCCCGGCCAGGAGCAGCTCGTTTTGCAGGGCCTGGGTGTAGCCAAAAAGCGTGGCCGCGCCCAGCGCGCCAAAGGGGTTCCAGTTGCCGAAGATCATCGCGGCCAGGGAGATAAAGCCCCGGCCCGCGGTCATCCCCTCCTGGAATTGACCCACCGCCTCCAACACCAGATAGCCGCCGGCCAGCCCGGCCAGTATCCCGCCGATGGATGTGTTGACGTAGCGGTAGCGGTTGACGTTGATGCCGACTGTATCCGCAGCCCGCGGATGTTCGCCCACGGCGCGCGTGCGCAGACCCCAGCGGGTATAGAAAAGAGCGACATGCACGGCCAGCACCAGCAGCAGCGCCAGATAGGTGATGGGCGGGTTGTCAAAAAGCACCGGCCCGATGACGGGAATTTTCGACAGACCGGGAATAGCGATGGACGAGAATTTACCCTCGGCGATGGCGTCGCGGTCGTAGAGATAGGAGGAGATGCCCGCGGCCAGAATGATAATCACTGTGCCGGAGATGATCTGATCCATGCGAAAGCGGATGGAGAGAACGGCATGCAGAAGGCCCATCAACCCACCCACGGCTAGGGCGACGAGGACGCTGAAAAGCAGACTATTGAGCAGCGGCCAGTGATTGGTATTCGTCTTTGCCACAAAACCGGCAAAGGCCCCGGCCAGCATCATCCCCTCGATGCCGATGTTGATGATGCCGGATCGTTCGCAGAGGATACCGCTCAATGCGCCCAGAACGAGGGGGATAGAGGCGCGCAGGGTGAAGTTGAGCGCGCTGATGCCAAAGAGAACGCGCAGCCAGGTGAACTGACCCAGCGGCGTCAGGTTGACCAGCAGGGCCATCACCACCAGAAAGAGGGCCAGCCCCATCGAAATCAGAGAGGAACGCTTCCAAAAAGTGCTGCCCATTATGATTAGGATCCTCCCCAACTGCTGCCCAGGGACGTTGATTTGTTTTCGGATGGCAACCGTTTGATGCGGTAGATGGCACGGATGATCATCGGCGCGGCCACAAAGGCCAGCACCAGCGCCTGGATGATCTGTATAATGTCGGCGGCCACGCCCGAATCGAACTGCATTTTGGCCGCGCCCGCGTCCAGCGCGCCAAAGAGGAGCGACGAGAGGACGACGCCGAAGGGGTGGGTCTGGCCGAGAAGGGCGATAGTAATCCCATCGAAGCCCACCTGCCCGCCAAACTCCGGGGCGAATTTGTGGTTCAACCCCAGCGTCTCCACCGCGCCGGCCAGCCCGGCCAGCCCGCCTGCAATCGCCATTGTCAGGATGACCGTCCAGTTGACCCGGATCCCGGCGTAGCGCGCCGCCTTCATATTCTGGCCGACGGTACGAATCTCAAAACCGATGGTCGTCTTGTAGATCAGCCACCAGATGAAGATGACCGCGGCCAGGGCAATAAAGACACCGTAATGGACGCGATAGGGCGGGCCAAAGAGCCAGGGAATCTGCGCCGAGGCCAGCACATCCGGTGTCTCGGAGATGGGGCCGGCCGTGCGATCCCACAGGGGGCCGGGGGTCTGCCCCTGCGTGCCGCCGGCATAGACTGTCCACCCGGCGAAGAGTGCGGCCACGTAATTGAGCATAATGGTCACGATCACTTCGTGCGCGCCGGTGTAGACCTTCAGAATGCCGGGGATCGCTCCCCACAGCATCCCGCCGATAATACCGAAAAGTATCGCCAGGGGCAGATGGATGGCCGCGGGCAACCCCGCAAAATTGATGCCGATAAAGACGGAAAAGACGGTGCCCATCACAAACTGGCCGGAAGCGCCGATATTGAAGAGACCGGCTTTGAAGGCCACGGCCACCGATAGCCCAGTGAGGATGAAGGGCACCGTCTTGCGGATGGTGATGGCCCAGCCCTTTGCGCTGCCGAATGCGCCCTGCAAAAGCCCAGTGTAGGCCGAAGCCGCGTCGTCGCCGGAAAGATACATCACCAGCGCGCCGGCCAGCAGAGCGGTCAACAGCGCCAGAGCGGGGATGAGCAGGGCGCGCAAGAGACGGCCCAACGGGTGGGGGGTGGGCAGAGCAGGAGAAACGGTCGCCATTGTGGGTGTCCTGTTCTGGTGGAATTAGACAGAGCGGGAGGCATCAGCGCTGCTGAACCTCCCGCTCTGTCGATCAAACAAAAGAGGAGTGATCACTGATCACTGGTTACTGATTAGTTGCCATACCCCGTGCTGATCGAGCCATCATCCAGACCGGCTTTGGTTGCGATGAGCAGGTCTTTGACTTCCTGGGGAACAACGCTGTCGAAATCGTGGAAGTCGGCCAGACCCGCCGCGCCGAAGACATTGCCGCCCGCAAAGCTGCCTGCCTGAGCAGAGGCGATCAGTTCAGACACGCCGGGGACGATCAATTTCATGGCGCTGGAGATCAGACAAGGCTGGGCCGCGGGGACTGTATCCCACTGGTCCGTGTCCACACCGATGCAGTAGAGGCCGGCGTGGGTCGCCACTTCTTGCAGTGCGCCGTTGCCGGTGATGCCGCCTGCGCCGAAGACCACATCCGCGCCCTGGTCAATCGCCTGTTTGGCCGTGGCCGCACCCCACTCGGGGTCCACAAAAGCCTGGCTGATCTCGCCGGGGTGGTAGGTGGAGATGACATTGATGTCGGGGTTGACCGATTTGGCGCCGGCGATGTAGCCTTCGTTGAAAGCCACCACCGGGGGCACCAGGTCTGTGCCCAAGACAGCGGCGATGGTGCCGCTCTTGCTCATACTGGCGGCCAACACACCGGCCAGATAGCCCGACTGATCCTCGTGGAAGATCAGACCGGCCAGGTTGGGCAGCGCTTCGACCTGAAACTGGTCAACACCGATGAAGAGAATGTCGGGGTTGTTCTTGGCGGCTTCAATCGTCGCATCACCCAGCGCAAAGCCGACGGTGACGATGACACTGTAGCCAGCGTCAATAAACTGGGCCATATTGTCGGCGTAGTCTTTGGCATCCTGGGTTTCGATGTATTTCACATCGTCGTCGGTCAGGCCCAAATCCGCCTGCGCCTTCAGCACACCATCCCAAGCCGATTGGTTAAAACTGCGGTCGTTGACCCGGCCCACATCCGTCACCAGACCAATTTTGAAGGCCGGGGCTTCGGCGGCGGGGGCGGCTGTGGGGGCAGCGGTCGCTTCGGCAGGCGCAGCCGTCGCAGCAGGTTCTGCCGCTGGCGCGGCAGGGGCAGCCGGGGCCGGGCACGCCGCCAACACCAGCGCGCTGATCAACAGCAGGGCAAACAGCCAGGTAAATCGAGAAGTTCGCATTGACTTCACTCCTTTGGGGTTTTGAATTTTCATACGATTGGACAATAGATGAAGGAAAGATGAAGGAATTGATGCGTTGACGACAATAAGATGACAACAGATCGCCTCGCGCCAGCCTCGACGGGACTCTCTGTATTATACCCGTGGGAGTAGACGCTGGCAAACAGACAGCCAAAGCAAATTGCACAATTTGACCATCCTACAAATAATCAATATATGTCTTCTGCGACTTTCTCTGCTGCATCTCTTGCCCAACCTGTGCTACAATATCGTAGAAGAAATGGAAGGTAGGGATACTTGGGTGGAAAACACAATCAACCGTTTTTTGGTAAGGTTAAAGGACGATGGGTATGCGCACAATACCATCAGTGCCTATGGCTCTGACATCCGTCAGTTTTGCGCCTTTGTGAGAAAAGTAGATGCATCGCTGGCGCACTGGCAAGAAATCACATATGCTCACCAGGCCGTTTACTGGACGCATCTGGAGAGATTAGATCGCAGCCCTTCTTCCATCAAACGGAAGTGCGTTGTCGTTGCCAAATTCTTTGCGTTTTGTGGGGTGAAATCGCCGGTATGCAGCGGTGTGCAGATTGTGAACCAACCTGTCGTCGCGCCCTCTGCGCGCCCGCTTTTGCTCAGCCCGCCAGAGATTGTTCGGCTGTTGGGCCAGCCAGCGCGCACTCTTTGCCGGACCACAGCGCGGGATCGGGCGTTGTTGGAGCTGCTCTGTGAGGCTGGTCTACAGCCTTCGGATCTGGCTGGTTTGGATGTAGGGGATGTGGAAGCGGGTGCGCATGCCATTGTGTGCGGCGCAGCCAGCAACCACCCACGCCGGGTGGTGCTTGGTCTGCGCGCCACAGCAGCACTCAGCGACTACCTGCTCTCTGGCCGGGCAGGGCTGCGCAAAGACGGGGAAGCTACCAACCGTGACGACCAGCCACTCTTCCTGAACCAGCGCGGCAAGAGGCTTACGCGGCAGGGTATCTGGCTGATTGTCCGCACCCATGCCGCAGCCGCCGGCATAGGCAGACCGGTCACGCCGCGCATCCTGCGTCATCTAAGCCAGACAAAATGGGCAGAGACCCCAATCTACGAAGATACTGCCTCCTTCCTCCTCCTAGACGGGATCGCCGTACTCCCCGAACAGCCCAATCCACCCAATCAACCAGCCAACCAATAAACCAATCAACCAACCTATGCCCACACAATTTTCTCTGCAAGAGTATGACACGGCCGCGGCCTACATCCGCGCGCGCATCTCGCAACCGCCAAGCGTCGGTTTGATTTTGGGCAGCGGCCTCAGCCCGTTGGCCGAAGCCATCGAGCAGGCGGTGCGCATCCCCTACGCCGACATTCCCCTCTTCCCCCTGAGTACAGTCGAGGGCCACGCCGGGCAGCTGGTCATCGGGCAATTGGCCGGGGCGCAGGTCTGCGCCATGCAGGGGCGCTTTCACCTCTACGAAGGCTACACCCCCCAGCAGATTACCTTTCCTGTACGCGTGATGCGGCGGCTGGGTGCGCAGAAATTGGTGGTCACGAATGCGGCTGGCGGTCTGAATCCTGCCTTCCGTTCCGGTGATCTGATGCTGATTGAGGATCATCTAAATTTTGTGGGGATGGCGGGCAACCACCCGCTCTACGGGCCAAATGTAGCGGAGTTTGGCCTGCGCTTCCCCTCGATGACGCGGGCCTATTCGCCGCGGCTACGCGCCTTGCTCCTGGAAACCGCGGCCGAGTTGGGAATTCCTGTGCAGCAGGGCGTCTATGCCATGATTGCCGGGCCGAGTTTTGAGACGCCGGCGGAGGTGCGCTACCTGCGCAGCACCGGTGCGGATGCCGTGGGGATGAGTACCGCGCCCGAAGTCACTGTTGCCCACCACGCCGGGATGGAGGTGTTGGGCATCAGCAGCATCACCAATGAGGCGGTAGATGCACTCGATTCTGTCGCGGACACCAGCCACGCAGAAGTGCTGAAAACCGGTGCAGAGATTGTGCCGCGGCTCACCCGCTTGTTGATGGGAGTGTTGGGAAAACTCTGAGGAAGCGAGGAAGGCAGATTCAGCCGATTGTTTTTTCCGCTTTGCCGCCGTACAATCCGAGTCGTCGTCGCATCTCCGCCGATGAAATACCGGTGCAACCATAACAATTTGGGTGTGTTCAAAGTCAGACCGACTGAAGTTCCTCAATGACATTCCAATCAGAGATTGTTTCCACAGGCGGCTTGCTATCCCCATCTTCCCACATCATTGAAAAGCCCCAGATCGTAGCGTCCCCAATCCAGAATGTGGCCGGCGTAAAAGACATCTGCGAATTTTCTGGTGATTCTGAGAGCGAGGCTTGGTACTCAGCATCCCAGCCGAATACATTTCCCTGCCAGTTTTCATTCGTGCGGTGCAACTGAAGGGCGAAATCGCGAATGTCCTGAATGTTAGGAATCAGGACCGGAATGGTCGGTCGGAATTTTTCGTCAATAGCCACCCGAACTTTAGCGATTGTGCCGCTTATCATCTTCCTCTTACCATTCGGTAATTCCTACATCTTCGCCGCGACAACCATCGCCGCGATCCGCGCCGCACGCCAAGGGTTATGGCAGCAAATAGAGCGCGACGATCACCACCAACCCGATCGCGTAGCTGGCGGGGAATAGCCAACGGCAGAGACGGTCTAGTCGTTCGGCTCGCGCTTCTTGTCCGCCGCTGTGAAGGGTACTCATATAGACATTTTCGACGACGGTAAGAACCATGAACAGGAATGAATAGCCAATCAAACTGTCGGTAAGGATGAAGTAGGAGACAGGCGGCAAGCCACCAGTGAGGATAAACTGATAGGCTACGATACTCAGAATACCGGTGAATAAGACGCCGAGCCGACTGGGCAGATCGTCTACGCCGAGCCAGAAGACAGCCCACACGATGAAGACGAGCAAGAGCAGCGGTGCCAGCACCTTCCACACATAAAAGCCAGATCGGCGCGCCACGCTGATTGTGAGCAGGAATTCGGAGAAGGGTGCCCGATCGCGGATTTCTTGGACGATCTCCATCTGAGTGGTAACCGATTCGATCTGCCAGGCTACCGGTTCAACTTTGTCGCTAAAGCCAATTTTGTCCGTCTCGACATGGAAGATCAGAAAGTCAGCATCCCAAGCAAATGACTCGATCTCCACTTCCAGTTGCTGGCGGTCAAACGGGAAGCGCAGCAGTTCAAAGTGGTTTTCGAGGACAGAGGAGAACCTCTCGCTATACTCCAGCGTGCCATCGGCGGCAACGATCAATTCTTGATTCTTCGTCGAGCGCCCGCCAATTTCATTGACAATCTCAATGTCCGGCCACCAAATTTCAGCGAGCTTGGCCGCCGCATCGGCTTCGACATAGACTTTGTGCGTCACCCCGACCTCGGCTGGGTCAAAGGCTTCGCGTGGATCACACCAAAGCAGATCCAAATAGCCTTCGATGGCAAATTGCTCATCCACTGCGTTGATGGCGCTGATTTCATCGAGAAACAGCCCCAAGTCTACCAACGTTGGGCCGTCGGGATTGGGGGGCGTGCCAAAGTAAATCTCATTCTCCTCGTCTTGCTTAGGAATGACGCCCATGCGGTATTGCGCCTGGCTGCACGCGGCGGGCGACTCGACTTTCGCTCCGCCTGGCTCTTGGGACAATGGCTGAGCCGACAGGCTGGGGGTAAAGGAAGCGGTGAGTGTGAAGATCACAAATAGGAGGCTACCGCGCAGCAGCCAGGCTGCCAGTTGGATGGGGCATTTCATCTCTCTATTTCTCCAATCGGTTGCGCAAGGCGTAGACCGATTGGGGTCCGACTTGCAAAATTGTTGCACAATGTGGACGATAGCGTCCACGAACTATCCCATTTGTTCCGGCAGCAGAGTTTCCGCGATGCGCGCCCGCTCCGCGTCCAGCGCGGCCTGTACGCCGGCCACCACCCCATCCAGCGCCAACTCGCTGCCCTCACCCGTGCGCCGCTTCTTTAGCTCGACAATGCCGTTCTCCACCCCCCGTTTGCCCATTGTCAGGCGCAGGGGCAGACCGAGCAGGTCGGCGTCGTTGAATTTGACGCCGGCCCGTTCATCGCGGTCGTCGTAGAGGACTTCAATGCCCGCGGCCTGCAACACGGCGTAGACCTCCTCCACCTTTGCCACAATCTCCGGCTGCTTGGGCGTGGCCAGGCTGACCAGATGGACATGGTAGGGCGCAATCGTCACCGGCCAGATGATGCCGTTTTCGTCGTTGCTGTTCTCAATCACGCTGGCGATCAGCCGCCCGGAGCCGATGCCGTAGCAGCCCATCACTAGCGGGTGGCTCTCCCCCTTCTCGTCCAGATAGAGCGCATCCATCGCCGCGCTGTATTTCGTGCCCAGTTTGAAGATGTTGCCCACCTCCACCCCGCGCACAGAGCGCAGGGGTTCGCCGCAGACCGGGCAGCCGTGGCCCTCGGCCGCGGCCGCAATATCCAGCACGCGGTCAGCCGCGTAGTCCCGTCCGTAGTTAACGTTCTTGTAGTGCCAGCCCTCCCGGTTGGCCCCAGCCACCAGATTGCTGCTGCGCGGGATCAGATCGTCCACCACCAGCAACACCTGGCCGCGGTCAATGCCCACAGGCGAGCCGTAGCCCGCTTGCGCACCGATGGCTTTGATCTCCTCGATTGTGGCCGGACGCACGCGCCGCGCTGCGATGGCGTTGGTCAGCTTTGTCTCGTTTAGCTCCATATCGCCGCGCATCACGACAAAGACAAACTGTTCACGGCTCTTGCCAGCGCCGCCGTCCACTTCGGCCACCAGGAAGATGGCTTTGGCCGTGCGGCTTTCGGGGACGCCCAGAAAGTCGGCCAGGGCAGCGATGGTGTTGACGTGGGGTGTTTCCACCTCTTCCAACGCCAGGACTTCTTCGGCGGGCGCGGCTTCTTTGACAAAAGTGGCGATCTGCCGGTTGGCCGCGTAGTGACAGGCGTCGCAGAGCAGAAGGGTGTCCTCGCCGATGGGGGTCAGGGCCATAAATTCGTGGGCCATCGTGCCGCCCATCATCCCTGTGTCGCTCTCCACCGCGATCACTTGCAGCCCGGCGCGGCGGAAGATGTTGAAATAGGCCTGGTAGACATCGGGATAGTAGGCGTCCAGGTCGGCAAAGTCGCTGTGGAAGGAGTAGGCGTCCTTCATTGTAAACTCGCGTACGCGGATCAGCCCGCCGCGTGGCCGCGGTTCGTCGCGGAATTTGGTCTGAATCTGGTAGAGCATCTGGGGAAGCTGGCGGTAGCTGTTGATGACACCGGCGGCCATCTCCGTAATGACCTCCTCGTGGGTCATGCCCAAGACCAGATCGCGCCCGTTGCGATCCTGCAGCCGGGCCAGATCGTCACCGATGGCTTGCCAACGGCCTGTGCGCTGCCAGAGTTCGGCGGGCTGCACCACCGGCAGCGAGACCTCCTGGCCGTCAATGGCGTCCATCTCTTCGCGCAAAATCTGTTCGATTTTGTGTTTCACGCGCAGACCGAGAGGCAGAAAGTCAAAGATACCCGCGGCCACCTGGCGCACCAGCCCAGCGCGCAGCATCAACTGGTGGCTGCGCACATCCGCGTCCGCGGGCACTTCGCGCAAAGTCTGGAAAAAAAGTTTTGACAATCGCATAATCAACACTCCGTATGTGAGCGCCCGTTGGGGCGTGGTAGGTAAGTTGAGATTTCGACTCGCTTTGGTCCCGTATTGCGTATTTCGTATTCCGTTTTCTTGTACTCCACCCGATCACAAATACGCACTACGCAATACGCAATAATTTTTCCACCCGCTCGCTCAGCCCGTCGATGGTCAATACCCCTGTGTGGCGATCCACTGCTTCCCCGTTCTGGAAGAAGATGACGGTGGGGATGCCCAGGATGTGGTAGCGAGCGGGGGTGGTAGGGTTCTCGTCCACGTCCAGCTTGGCGACGACGACCCGCCCCGCGTACTCTTCGGCCAGAAAGCCGATGTGGGGCGACATCTGATGGCAGGGGCCGCACCAATCCGCCCAGAAATCAACGACGGTCAGTTGTTCGCTGCCCAGAATGACAGAAGCGAAGTCGTCGTCGGTGACGTGAATCGGGCGCGCTTTGACAGTCGCCGGTTGCGAAGTTACCGGGCGGGGTGTCTTTTTGGCTTTTAAGCCAGTCCATTGGAGGAGTCGGTCAAACATTGGGAGTCCTATCTTTCATCTGTCATGCCCGGCTACGTCAAGGAACTCCCAAATATATACGCTTCAGTTTCGGCGAGTACATCTGCAAAGGCTGGTGGCATACTCTCTCTGATTCCAGAGGGCAGGTGCTTGTGATGGGGAAACGTCTTGATGTTTTGGTGATGAGGCGCATTATCATAGCGAAAGATAAGCTGGTTATCCACATCCATACAATGAAAACGGTACTTTTCGCGTTCCGTACCGTCTCCTGAACGTTGCCAAAACTCAAAGAAGAATAGCCGTATACCCTCTGCGAATACTATCTCACCTTCTATGTACGCGGTTTCAAGGCTGAATTGCACGACATTCAGACTATAGGTAACTACAGCCATAGACTTTTGAATGGCCGATTCAATTGCAGAACGATGAAGCCTAAGCATGCATCAACTCGGCATCTGCCAATAGTTCGTTCAAGCTGTCATAGGTCTTTTGCCAATCCTTAATGGCTTCGGCCACGGCGAACCACTGGAAAAATACCTGCTCATCACCGGCTTCGCCAGTATTGAACTTTTCCAAAAACAATTCGGTTGACCAGCCATACTGCTGTTCCAGCGGGTGAGAGCGTTCTTTCAGACGCTCAATGGCCGCTGTACACATCCGCTGTTCCCGTTCCAACGCCCGGACAACTTCAGGTTTTAGTAGCATTGATTTCCTCTCGTTTCACGTTTCAAGCAAACAGAACGGAATACGCAACACGCTCACTTCTCCCCGCGCACCTCAAAGTCATGCGTAATCGTCGCCACACCGGAGAGCGTAGCATACGCGCCGCAATACTTTTCCACGCTGAGGGCGATGGCCCGCTCGACTTTGGCCGGGTCTACACCCGCGCCGGTGACGATAAAGTGCATGTGAATATCTTTCCACGGGCGCTGGGCTTCCTCGCCGCGCGCGCCGTCAATCTCCACTTCCACCCCGACGAAGGGCTGGCGCTGTTTCTGCAGAATACCCACCACATCCACCAGCGAACAGCCGCCCAGCCCCAGCAGAAGCATCTGCATCGGGCTGACACCTGGCCCGTCTGTGCTGCTCATCACAACGCTCTTGCCGTTGGCGTCTACGCCGAGAAAAGTCTTGCCTTCGATCCATTTGACACGGGCTTTGGACATGGGATGCTCCATTCGATAGACAGGATGATCGGAAAACAGACTTTTGGCAAAAGGCCAATCGTTTCAATGGCCCAGGGTATCCATCATTTTTCGCGTTTTCTCTGCCTCTTTTTCCATTCCTGATTTGGCAAAGAACTTCCATGCAGCTTCGAGGTTCTGTTCTGCATCGTCTAATTGGTGAAGTTGGAGGCAGATATCCCCCAATTCGCGCTGTGAATAGGCAACGATGCGGGGATCTTCATTTCGTTCACCCCAGCGGATTGACTGTTGCAGGGCATAGAGAGCGTCGGGGAATTCTTGCCGAATTCGTTTCACTTTGCCCAGTGTATGCCAAGCATAGGGCATGAGTTGAAGATTTTCCAGTTCGTCCAACAATTTCCGTGCATAGTACTCTGCTTTTTCAGTGTTGCCTAATTCCAAATAAGCTTCAGCTACGGTATTCAGAGCATTAGCCAGGTAATTTACATCTTGCGCGATAGTAAAATAACGACAGGCATCTTCGCCCATTTCAACGGCGCGGGTATACATTGCGCAATCAAGATAGGCACCGGCAAGATTCGAACGAAGCCGCGCCAGAGAAAGGCCATCGCCCAATTTCTTATAAATGGTGATTGCCTGGTTTGCATGGATTTCCGCCTCCTTTATATTTTGAAAATGCACGCCAAAAATGATAGTTATTCTTCCTTCTATACCAGCAATGGTTCGCTCATCACCCAATTCTTGGGCCAAAAGCAGCGCGGTTTGAAACGAACGGAGAGCATCAGGATAGTTACCTTTTGCTTGGTGAAGGACACCCTCCAGCCTCCGATATTGATATTCTATCCAACGTAATTGTTGTTGCGCAGCTTCCTGATCCATCATTCTTTCCGTATAGATGGTTGCTTTTCTATCATGGAGTTCACTTAGTTCCCCAATTAACTGAGCAATCGTTTCGATCCCCTGTTCATAGCTACGCATGGCAGCCTCGGGATTGCCCAGCGCATCTTGAGAATCGCCTAACAAGCGACGACTCTGGATAAACGGTCGGCTTTTTTTGTTCCATTCCAGTCCTTCAATCATTTTAGCCGCTTCGCTCAGTTCCCCCTGCAAACGGGCAAGCTGGGCGCGCAGCACCACAAGCAGTTCACGCACTGCCTGCTCCAAACGATCGCTGTTGATTGCATCAAAAATGGTTGACGCGGCCGACGCTTGCCCCTTGCTAATTTCGCTTTCCCGGTGTGGATACCAGATGCCCACGGCGCTGGCATCTTCGCCTGCTTGCCAGTAATGATAGGCCGCCGCCGTATACTCGAGCATTTCAGAACGAATGAGCGCGGCTTGTAGATGAAATCGTTGGCGCGCTTCACCGGGAAGGTCGGTGTAGATCAATTCGCGAAAGGCGGGCAAGATGGCAACCCCGCCCTGCCCGTCGCGTTCGACGAGCTGTTGCGTGATCAGTTCTTGCAGTATTGCTTTCTCCCAGCGTTCTGCTGGCGCAAGGCTGCGAAAGACGGAAAGCTGTTGTAAGAGATGACGTTTTTCCGCGGATAAACGAATCCAGAGCCGCTGAAAGATAGCCGCAAGCGCGGGCTTATCGGGCAACTGGAGTAAAAGATCATCAATGCTTTCATTGGGCTGCTGCAGGTTTCTGCATAAGACCAACAGGCGTGGATTGCCACCCGTATAACGAAAGAGTTGGGTGGCTGCCTCTGCCGAAAGTCTTCTGCCTGCCGCCTCCCACAATTGCAGGATTTGTGGTGTCGCCAATCCAGAGAGGGATTGATGAAAGACATCCTGTAGCAGCGGGCGCTGTCCTATCAACAAAATAGGCGATGCCCTACGCAACCCCTCGATAAATTCAAGAATCTGTGTGTGGGCAACCCGCGAATCCTCCGAGTCGAGAACCCGCAACCGCTCCAGTTCATCAAAACAGAGAAGGGGCGGCGGGCTGCACTGGCTGAGATCGTGGCGGGCCAAGCGCAGAGCAAGAAGTGTATCCTCCATCTGCCCCGCCTGTGCCAATAGATACCCCCACAAGCCGAAAGCGCCCTGCTTTGACAAGAAATGGCCCAAGGCAAAGAGCAAACTGGGCAGGTTGTCATTGAGGGTGGGGCGGATGGTAAACCAAAAAACCGAGCGTTCGCGGCCCGCTGCGCGCCTTTGCCATTCCTGGGTTGCCTTTGTCCCTACACTGGTTTTCCCTACCCCGCCTGGGCCGCTCACCATCACCAGCGCGCCCGCTTCCAACTCTATTACGACGCGCTCGATGGCATTTTCATACCCAATCAGCGCCGCCGAGGCGTAAGGCGATTCGGGGCGCAGCCCAGGCAAGATGCGTTTGAGCAGGGCTGTTGCCAATTGTTGAACGGCAATATCAAAATTGCGGTAATGCTCCGAACGCTCGTCATAGGAGAGCAGATGCTCCTGTTCATAAACAGCGGCCATCGAAATGCCCGGAAAGAAGCGTCGAAAACAACGCAATTCCAGCAGTAAAAAGGAGTAGTTGGAAGTGCCGGGCGTAGCTCGCTCTTGATTGATAGCCGCTTGCAGCGCTTCTTTGTTGTGGGGGGGCTTGCCCTCCCACAAACTTTCGGCTGCCTCCAGCAGGGCCTGGTACAAAAGCAGCCCCCGTTCTTCGGCACTCAAGCTGTTGATGTCGGCACTTAAGCTGTCGATGGGGGATTGGATCAATTGGTAGAGAAAGTAACCCAAAGGGAAAGGCAAAGTCGCGCCCAATTCTTTGGGTTTTTGAAGGAGCTTTAATGCATCCTTTAGGAGTTCCTCAAAAGAGGAAAGCGGAACACCAGACAACTTTTTCTTCTTTTCAGTAGCCATCTCAAATCTCCTGGCGTCGTGCCAATTGATATGCTTGTATCTTCTCTGGGGCAAAGAAGTTCGACTTTTCGGAAAAAGTCGAACTTCTTTACGAATCTACCCCGGCTTATTGAAAAGATACATACGCTTGTTGAAAAAGATTGGGGAAAGTTGGGAAAAATCGAACCAAAGTTGGGATCTTTTGTCTTGGCAAATGTGATAAATGTATCTTACTTACTAAGACGTGTTAGCAAGAGAGACAACCATACTTACAACAAGTATAATCAATTTTGGCTTTAATCATCAAATACAGAGAAATCCGCTATGCGTCCCCAATCTTCTCACGCTCTCTTACGTTTTCTGATTAGGCAGCTCATTGCTCTAGGTTGCCTATTGTTTCTTTGTGGTTTGCTGGCACCAACAACCCCAATTATAGCGACTGCTGCAACTGTAGCACCGACCAAAACGCCGACTGCAACGGCGACCAGAACACCGATTGGGACGCGCACCAAAACGCCGACTGCAACAGCGACCAGAACACCGATTGGGACGCGCACCAAAACGCCGACCGCAACCGCGACCAGAACACCGACTGCGACCAAAACACCGACTGCGACCAAAACACCGACTGCAACGCGCACTAAAACGCCGACTGCGACCGCGACACCGACCAGAACACCGACTGCGACCAAAATACCGACCAGAACACCGACTGCGACTGTAACACCGACCAGAACACCGACTGCGACCAAAACACCGACCAGAACACCGACTGCGACTGCAACGCCAACTAAAACACCGACTGCGACCGCGACACCGACCAGAACACCGACTGCATCTGCAACGCCGACCAAAACGCCGACTGCATCTGCAACGCCGACCAGAACACCGACTGCCACCGCAACGCCGACCGAAACGCCGACGGCAACTGCGACACCGACCGAAACGCCGACTGCGACTGTGACACCGACAGAAACGCCAACTGCGTCTGCAACGCCGACCGACACGCCGACTGCGACGGCGACACCGACAGAAACACCGACTGCGACGGCGACACCGACCGAAACGCCAACGGCGACTGTGACACCGACCGAAACACCGACTGCGTCTGCAACGCCGACAGAAACGCCGACTGCGACTGTGACACCGACAGAAACGCCGACTGCCACTGTGACACCGACCGACACACCGACTGCGTCTGCAACGCCGACCCAAACACCGACTGCGACTGCGAGACCGACCGACACGCCGACTGCGACTGTGACACCGACAGAAACGCCGACTGCCACTGTGACACCGACCGACACGCCGACTGCGACTGTGACACCGACCGACACGCCAACTGCGACGGCGACACCGACAGAAACACCGATGGCTGATCTGGGCGATGCACCCGACAGCACAAACAACTTTCCCGGCGTTCCAATGTTCACTTACGGCGGCGGCGTACTGGCTCTCTTCCCCACAGTCTACAACGACCCTGCCGACCCCGCTCCTTATCACCAGCAAGCACAGTCTGCTGCCTGGCTCGGCAAATCGGTAACGGTTGAGGACGAAGCTGACATGGGTTGGGATTCAGATGGAGTTAATAACATCGATCCCTCTGCTGCAATCGATAACAGCGACCTATTCGATGATGGCCTTCGTCTGCCTCTACAAATGCCCATCTGCGGCTCTGCCACGCTGGATTATGATGTCACGGCTGTGACTCCGGTCAATAAGTGGCTGTTCAATGTTTGGGTTGATTTCAACCGGGATGGTGACTGGGAGGATAGCCTATCCTGTATCGATGCAACAGGAAGTCCAGTCACTGTGACCGAATGGGCTGTCCAGAATCAGATCGTCAATGCGCCTGTTGGCTTCAGCGCCTTTACGACAGTGCCTTTTGCCGCCATGAACCCAATGATCGACTCCCCCCTGTGGGTGCGTGCGACGTTGACCACCCAACCTGCGCCGCCTTCGCCTAGTACGGGTGTCCCGGCAGGTGGCGGCCCCGCCGGCGGTTATATGTATGGCGAAACTGAGGATTACTATGTGTTCCCTGTAATAATAATCCTCCCACCCACACCAACGCCAACACCGAACGAAGCAACGCCTATTGCAACACCAATACCCACGCCAACACCGTCCGTGTCACCGGGTGACTCCTGGTGGGAGCTGCGTGGCCAAACAATCAATGGCACTTTGTACATTCACTGGATCGCCAACCAGGAATATCTATCTTCTAACAGTAGTCTTGCTTATACCAAACAGATTACCGTCGAATTCGCGCTTAGTGCTACGACACCTCTAGCGCAGGGAACGACTACAGCCAATTTTGCTTTGCCCGCTTCTTTTGCCTGGCAGAGTAACACACCCTATTGCGCGCTCATGGGAGGTCTATCGCCTTCAGCAAACTCTATCCAATTCGATGGTCGGGATGATTACATCGACTGTTATGCGCCATCTTCGCGTGAAGCTGCCCGGCTCTTTGAACCTGCAACCACGCAACCATTAACATCAACAATATCTACCTGTAAAGATCCGTTTATAACGCTTGATGCAATCGTAGCTCCCGCAACTGGCCCCACTGCTCTCTACACGCTATTTGCGGACGAATTCGGTGATATGCAGGCGAACTTGCATGTCAGGGCGATCTCTGCGCAAACCGAGCTACGCTTGAACGGTATTTCTCATTTGAGCGATCCCTGGGCGATTGATGGCATCAATCGCACGCAGGGTTGGTCGGGGGAAGGGGCAAAGACGTTTCTCGCCCGTTCGGGGTTAGTAAGTGGCAGATCCAATTGGTATGATTACTTACGTTCATCACCTGTTACGCCAGATTTTCTATCCTTTGCTGCCAAAACCAACCCAGCGGATATCGATCACTGGTGGACAGGCACAGGCACAAGTACAAGTACAGCTACAACAATATCCCAGCCCTGGCCTGGTAGTTTTACAATGTCCAATGGACCGTTCCATCTTTGGATCGGTGGAACGCCCAGTTCGCCAGGCACTTACTTTGCGGGAGAGATAGTTCAGTTTGTGTACGATCCCTCCTGCCCGGGTGGGGGGTATTGATATTGGAACGTAGGGGTGTTTGCTTGCTGCGCCTGTCACACAACCGCAGCAAGCAAAGCGCCACCGCAACCGTTTTCGGAAAAACCCCAATCAAAAGAGCGGACAGGGTTGCCCTGTCCGCTCATTTGATTAGTTGGGAAGTTTAGCGCCAGAATTGGGAACTCTTCGTTCGTCTGATCGACTATACTGGCTCTACGTCTACCACCCACAAATCCAGGAAGGAGCCGAAAATGGCGCGTGACACTCCGTAGCTCTATCCAATAAAAAACGGGAACACCGAACCAGACCTGGCAGTCAGCGGTGTCCCCGAAGTTGGACAAAGTACAGCAG
>CAMDEX010000094.1 GCA_945897075.1 Litorilinea aerophila | reverse complement strand
GTGCTTGCTGCGCCCGGCGCACAACGGGCGCAGCAAGCAGCGCCCCTACCTGTCACTTGTCCCAACGGGCGCAGCAAGCAGCGCCCCTACGCCACCCATTCTCATAATAGAACAAAAGCCCTCATCCGCTGGGATGAGGGCTTTTGCTGTATTGTAGGGATACCGCTCGTTGCTGTGCTGCGCCAGCGTCTATTGTCTCTAGCGGAAGATAGACGGCAGATAGACCGGTGTCGCTGACTTCACCACAATGAATTCGACCATCTTTAGGTTGTCTGGAAAGCCACCGGCCCGGTCATCGGCCAGAACGAGCAGGACACCCTTGCTGGCAGTATTGACTGGCATCAGCGTGGGCGAGATGGCAACGGTGATATTGCCGGGTACAGTGACGCCTGGGGATGAGGCAAAGATCCAGGGGAAGGCGGAAGGCCAGCTAGTGGCCGAGGCAGCCCGCGCCCCGGTAGTTGAACGGGAGATGGATGTGGGATACTCATCAACCCCATTGCCCAGAATCAGCGCGCCGGATGCGGCAAAGTGGGCTTGGGTCGGGTCTGTGCCCAGTGCAGCCGCGGCCGCGTTGAATTCCGGCTGGCTCAGGATGGCAGCCGAGAAGGTGAGACCGGGCAGACCGTTGACCGCGATAGTCTGGGTCTGTGTCAGCGTTTCCGATTGGGAAAAACCCACAACAAAGGAGCTGGACGAAAGAGAAAAACTGGCCGCGGTGACCGTCATCTCGATGGGAATGTAAAAAGGCTGGTTGAGAACGCTGGTGTTGGAAGATGTGATTTTCAGCCGGTCTTTGTAGAGACCCGGGGCCAGATTGGAGGCGTCGAACTGGGTGACAAAGATACTGGCCGGCGTGGTGTTGGCCCCCAACGAGAAGCTGAACCAGGTGGAGCCACCTTCCTTGCTTACACTGATGGGCAGAGCGCCGCCGCTGCCTATATTTGTCAGTTGAATGCTCAGAACCTGCGTACCCTGCGTACCCGAAATCAGGCTGGCCGAGAGGCTGGTGGGGTTTGCGCTGAAGCGTGCGCCCGCCACAAAGCCGTTGCCGTCCAGGTTGGCAAGTTGCAGGCTGCGGTTGTTTGTCCCGATGTTGGAGTAATCTCTGTTGAGCGAAGTATTACCCGATTCGACAGCGGTAAAGACAAGGATACGGTTGTTGCGCATGAGCGCCACCTCGTCGCGGCCATCCCCGTCCGGGTCACCCGTGGCCAGGGTTCTGTACCCATTGTCTCCGTCCAGCGGTGTCTCGAAGGCGGGCAGCGTATCATTGCCCCGGTTGACGACCACCAGACGCACGGTAGTCGTATTGCCGGCAGGCGCATCGCGCAGCCAGATGATCTCGTCGTCCCCACTGTTGTTGACATCCCCTGTCACGACCTTAAAAGGATGGGGGAAAAAATGGGCGGAGTCGTCTGTCTCAGAGTTGTTGGAATCCTCAACGATCTGCCACGCGCCATTGGTAAATTGATAAATGAGCATGACAGGCGCTTCGGTAGTGCCATTGAAGGAGCGCAGTAGAACCGTCTCGCCGGTGCTGCCGCCGTATATCTGCCCAATTGCGCCATCTTTCTGGGTGAAGACTGTGCTGTCCCCGCGGGAGAAAATCGTGGCAAAGTTGTTGTCCACCTCGTGGGCTTCCACCAGCGAATCGTTGGCTGTCGTCCGCCCCAACAATATATCTTCTGATCCAGCGTTGTTGATATTGCCGACTTTGATATATGTCCACTTGGCCCCGTAGCCCTGGCTGGTGTGGGTGTTCCAGGTGCGCCCGCCATCGGGAGTTTTCAGCACATCCACCCGGTAATTGATGCCGCCGGATTCGCTGACATTGTAGCCGACGACGATCTCATCCCCTGCCGCGCCCTGATCCAGGTTGCCCGCGCCGATAATGTCCGCATTGGAGAGTGCCCGCTCGTGCAGACGCACCCAGGGCACCAGATTGCTGGTATTGTCCGGCACAATCGTGCTATCCCGTACAACCGGATCGAAGACAGTCAGCCTGCTGTTGCCAATAACAACGATCTCGTCGTCGCCGTCGTTGTTGAAATCGCCGGTAGCGAAGTCAAACCAGCCACTCTCTGGGCTGGACCAGGTGATCTCCTGGGTGCCCGTCTCCACATTGGGATCGATGACCCGAATCACCCCAGTGCCGTCTATGTAAATGATCTCGTCGTCCGGACCGGCGCTTGGCTCCGCCAGCGCGATCTGCGCCGGGCGGCTGGGGAGCACCAGCAGTGAGAGTAGGATCAAAATTCTGGTGACCCTGGATAGAAAGTAGCGTTGCATTAATCTTCTCCTTCGGCCATCGTGCGGTCGAACAATCTGTTTTGAATAAAAGAGTACCTACTCATCCGGGAACGCCGCCAGGGATGGCGGCGTTCCCAGAGGCGCAACTCGCCCGCATTGTAGCACAACCGCCCGGTGAAGCCGAATTGATTGGTTTGCGTCGTTCCGAAAGGCGCTACCCTCAACCCTTAAACGTTGATCTTTCCGGCGAATCGCTGTATTCTTGTGATGAACGGAACAATTGCTGTTTTGGTTCCCTTTGCGCGCATCTTCGATCCTCAGTCATCAGGGAGAATTGAGCTATGACTTCCCCAATCCGTGTCGCAATCACCGGCGCTGCCGGCAACATCGGCTATGCACTGCTCTTTCGCATCGCCCACGGCGATCTCTTCGGCCCCGACCAGCCTGTCAGCCTGCATCTGCTGGAAATCACCCCTGCGCTGGGCGCATTGGATGGCGTTGTGATGGAGTTGGACGATTGCGCCTTTCCCCTGCTCCACAACGTCGTTGCCACCGACGACCCCAACAAAGCCTTTGACGGGGTCAATTGGGCGCTGCTGGTGGGGGCGCGCCCGCGCGGGCCAGGCATGGAACGCAAAGACCTGCTCAGCGCCAACGGCAAAATTTTTGTGGGCCAGGGCAAGGCGATCAACGACAACGCAGCCGACGACGTGCGCGTGGTGGTTGTCGGCAACCCGGCCAACACCAACTGTCTGATTGCCATGCGCAACGCGCCGGACATCCCCGACGAGCGCTTCACCGCCATGACCCGGCTGGATCACAACCGGGCCGTCAGCCAACTGGCCCAAAAGAGTGGGCGGCCCGTCTCTGCGGTGACAAATGTCACGATTTGGGGCAACCACAGCGCCACCCAATACCCGGACGCTTTCCACGCCCGCATTGACGGCCAGCCCGCGGCCGCGGTCATCAACGACGACGCCTGGATCAAGAACGACTTTATCCCGACTGTGCAGAAGCGGGGCGCGGCTGTCATCGCCGCGCGCGGATCCAGCAGCGCGGCCAGCGCGGCCAACGCCGCCCTCAACCACGTACAAAGCTGGCACAACGGCACGACCCCTGGCAATTGGGTGAGTATGGCCATCCCCAGCACAGGCGAGTACGGATCAGCAGCGGGGACGATCTTCAGTTATCCGGTCACTGTCAAAAATGGCGTCTATCAGGTGGTGCAGGGGCTGGAATTGAGCGATTTTGACCGCGCCAAAATACAGGCCACAGGCGCGGAACTCTTGGAGGAGCGGGCAGCGGTCGAGGAAATGCTGTGAGTGGGGATTGGGGATTGGGGATTAGGGATTGGGGATTGGGGATTGGGGATTGGGGACAGATTAGCCGCTCCCCAGTCGCCAGTCCCCGTTCCCCGCTCGCCAGTCGCCAGTCCCCGCTCCCCTCTCCCCGCTCCCCAGTCCCCGCTCCCTAATCCCCACCCCGCTGCGTCAAGGCCATCAGCGTCAGATGTGTTCCCTGCTCCGCCACCCCCGCGCCGGCGTCTACCCAGCGCCGCCGGTAGCGACCGTCCGCCAGCATCTCCCAGCCCTGGCGCTGGTCGTGCAGACAGGTATCCAGCACAATCTGGAACTGTTGCTGCAGGAGCGGGTCTTCGACGGGCACAATCGCCTCCACCCGGTCGGAGAGGTTGCGCGTCATCCAATCCGCGCTGCCCATAAAGTAGCGCGGGTCGCCGCCATTTTCAAAATAAAAAATCCGGTGGTGTTCGAGGAAGCGTCCGATGACGCTGATCACCTGAACATTCTCGCTGATCCCCGGCAGGCCAGGGCGCAGACGACAGTTGCCGCGCACGATCAGCTGGATTTGCACACCGGATTGGCTGGCTTCGTAGAGCGCGGCGACGATGGGCGGATCGTCCAGCGCGTTCATCTTGGCAACGATGCGGCTGGGACGGCCCGCCAGCGCGTTGGCCATCTCCGTCTCGATCATCTCCAAAAAATGTTGGCGCATATTGACCGGGGCCACCAACAGCTTACGGTAGTGCTGCTGGCGGCTGTAACCGGTCAGAAAATTGAAAAGGTCCATCAGGTCTGCGCCAATCTCCGGGCGACAGGTAAAGAAGCCGAAATCTGTGTAGAGGGCGGCGGTTTTGGGGTTGTAGTTGCCTGTGCCGATGTGGGCGTAGGCGCGCAGTTCGTTCTCCTCTTCGCGCACCACCAGCGTCGTCTTTGTGTGCGTCTTCAATCCCACCAGCCCGTAAGCCACATGCACACCCGCATCCTCCAGCGTGCGCGCCCACTCGATGTTGCGTTCCTCGTCGAAACGGGCCTTTAGCTCCACCAGCACAGCCACCTGCTTGCCCCGCTCCGCGGCCTGAATCAGCGCCTTGACCACCGGCGAGTCCGCGCTCGTGCGGTAGAGCGTCTGTTTGATCGCCAGCACCTGGGGGTCGCGCGCGGCGGCCTCCACAAAGAGTTGGGTGCTGGTGGCAAAGCTCTGGTAGGGGTGATGCACCAGCACATCGCCTTTGCGGATGATGGCGAAGATGTCGCCGGGCCGCGATTTGCGGCTCAATCCGGTCATGGCGGCGTGGGTTTGCGGCGTCCAGGGTTCAAATTTTAGATGGGGCAGGTTGACGTCGGCCAACGGGAAGAGATCGGCCAGACCGAGCGGGCCGCGCGTGGTGTAGATATCCATCTGGGAGAGCCCCATCTCCTGCAAGAGCAGGTCGCGCACGCGGGCGGGCATTGTCTCGGTCACCTCCACGCGCACGATGGGGGCGAAACGGCGCTCGCGCAGTTCATCGTTGATCATATCCAGCAGGTCGTCGGCTTCCTCCTCGTTGCGCGCCAGGTCCGCGTTGCGCGTCACCCGGAAGGGATGGGCCGCCACAATCTGCATCCCGTCAAAGAGCGCGGCCAGGTTGTGGATCACCACCTGCTCCAACGGCACAAAGTGGAACGAATTTTCGACCCGCACCCAGCGGGCGCGGATGGGCGGAATTTTTACGCGGGCAAAGCGGGTCTCCTCGCTCAGCGGGTCGCACAGTTCCACAGCCAGATTCAGGCTCAGGTTGCTGATAAAAGGGAAGGGATGTCCGGGGTCCACAGCCAGAGGGGTCAGAATCGGGTAGATTTCCCGGTGGAAAAAGTCCTGCATCTGGGCTTGCTGCTCTGCGCTCAGGTTCTGGTAATCAACCAGCGCCAGCCCCTCGGCTGCCAGCGCGGGCAGCAATTCATCCAGCAGCACACCGCTCTGGTAGGTCATCATCTCGTGTACAGCCTGGGCGATCAGGCGAATCTGGTAGTCCGGCGCCCAGCCCAGCAGATTCAGATTGGCGACACCCGCGGCCTGTTGGCGTTTCAGCCCACCCACGCGCTTGCGGAAGAACTCGTCCAGATTGCTGGCTGTGATGGCCAGAAAGCGTATGCGCTCCAGCAGCGGGTTGCGCACGTCCAGCGCCTCTTCCAGCACGCGCCAGTTGAAATCGAGCCAGGCCAGTTCCCGGTTGTAGATCACCGGCGACGAGGCCAATTCGTCCAGGCTGACCTCCGCCAGATCCATCGGCGGCACGTAAACCGCAGTGGGCGGCGTCACCCGATAGCCAGCCGCCGTGTCCGGCGGTTGGTAGACCTTTGCCGGCTGCGCTGTTTCAGCCACAGTTGCGGTGGCGGGTTCGCTGTTGAGGGGGTAAGAATCGAAGGGCATGGCTATACTCTCGCGGCGGTCAGGTTAACTTTACCCAAGTCTACTCGAAAAGGCGTCGCTTGGAAAGTTGATCTTTCCAAACACACCAGTACAGCCCGGCGGAAGTAAACTAACGGTTGCCAGCAAGACAGTAGCACAGTGGAGAGTCACTTTCTTACTGACCCACTGATCTACTGAATTACTTCCGCCTCAATATACCAGCCCCATTCTACTACAGGCCGACCAGTTACCCAGGACGGAAGATCTCTGCACGAAAATCGGGGAAGAGATGGGGCATCCGTGCGTGAAAGTTTGCGACCTCTGGGTTGGCCTGCGTTTCGGCGCAGAGAGTGAGCTGCCAATAGAGATAGCCCCGGCAGACCAGCATCCGCTCGATATATTCAGAAAAGGTGCAGCCCATCGCGCAAAGCTCCTCGCCCACTGCGTGAAAATAGACCTTCTCATCGGGCGGGCGATCCGTCGTCTGTAAAAAGGCGGCGCAGCCTTCGGGCTGGAAAAAGTCAAAGGGTTTGACCGCGCGGAAACGGTCGCCGCCGGGGAAGTCGTCAAACCAGATAGCGCCCTTCCAATTGCCGAAGATGCGTTCCACAGGCAGCAGCGCGACGGATCCCTGATCCTTCCCACCCGCGCTCTCCCACCCTACTTCCAGACCGTTCATCTCGCTGTAGAATTCCGGCACACCCGCGGGTAGACGGTAGCCGGCATAGTTGCGCGCCGTGGTCAGCGCGGCCGGGGAGGCGGGCGGCGCAATCTCGGCGCGCAATAGGCGCAGACCGGGCGTCTGCTTCAGCCCACGCAGCATCGCTTCAACGAGTGGAAGAAAGATAGCTGTCATAGAACCTTTTCTCTACTTCTTTGTCACTTTGCGCTTCTTGAACCGATTGGTGGATTTGACGACTTTGCCGCTTCCGACGGTCTTGTTGGACTTCGTACCGAATCTCCCACCCGTCGGTCTGGCTCTGGTCTTTGCCGACCCCAGGCCATGCGCTGCACGATATTTCTCCGATCTCTCTTCCATCAGCATAGCGGTCTTGTATTCTCGCTTGAATTTGTCGCTGATATTAGGCCTGGACTGGATGAACTTTTGTCTCTGCTCGGGTTTGATCTTCCCTCTGTGAAAGGCCCAGATATTGAATAATTCCTTGCGTTTTGTTTTGGTACGTTCAGCCAGAAAACCATCGATCTGATCTGTGTCCTCCATCGCCTCGAGCAGATGTACCTGGTTGCCCAGTGGGTTGTATTGGAAAATTGTCCAATCGGACATGGAAAATATCTCTGCAATTTCCCCCAAATGTTGCAGCAAATCCCATTTATAGGCAATGATCTCCTTGCGCTGATCATCCCGGGAGAGTGTGTCGAAGACCTTCTGGCCGCGTAGTGGATCGCCCGCCTCGGCCAGAGGCAAGACCACCCGTTCGACCAGCAGATCCGGCTTGCCCGCAGCCTGCAAGACATTCGTGTAAAAGTCCAACAGCATCGGGTCAGCCATTTTTTGCAGCACACCGCCCTGAGAAACCGGATCCATCCCCAGATAGATTTGGGGATATGCCTTGAGAATGGCGAGGCGCAGTTCGTTGTGCTGCACCAGATCGTAGGCTTGTGCCCGCACCTGATCGGTCACAGTAGCCAGTTTGCCCACAAGACCGTTGGGATCATTCTTATCCCAGGCCCGGTATTCCTGGGCAGCCAGGCCAGAGAGTGGGGCCACCGGCAGTTCGATATCCATGCCCCAACTGCCCGATGCCGTATCTCCCATTACCCCCCACTCCATATCAATGCGATTGGGCACGACGGAGGTAAAGTCGTTGGCATTGGTGGAGTTATTCATATAACTGACTTTTGTGCGCAGCCAGACCGCATAACCAGCGTCCACCAGCAATTTGGCGCTCATCTCAGGCCCAGCCGACATCATACTGTTAACTTTGGCCGGGCCGGGGGCCAGATTCCAGGTCTCATTGCCCGGCCCACCCAGACGGCCATTCCAGAGGTGCATACGCACCGCGTTGTAATGGCTGGAATTGCCGCCCCGGTTGCCAAGTGTATGTCCTTTATCCCAGAGTTCGTTCCAGCCAAAAGGCGCGACAGAGGGTGAATTGGCCGCCGCACCGAGGGATTGACCGCGCAAATTCTCCGCGTAGACCTCTTTGGCCCGGTGATCCTGTGTGACTTTTACATCCTTCAGCCTGTTCAGCTCGTAGGCCCGCTGCGCAATCCCGCCAGGTGACGGTGTGATGGATGGCTGCTCTACTGGGCTTGGCTGATTGGTCAGGCGCGTGTGTTCGGCGTGCATACGCTGCAAAGTCTGCAAGGGATTGACAACAGGCGCGGGCAGAGGCCGCTCTCCGCTGAAGATGCGCCCGACCGCCCGGTTGCCCACCGTGCGTTGCAGGGCCAATACATCCCCCGCTGAGAGGCTGTGCGGGGCCAACTGCGCCCGTTGCAGGAGAAGCGGAGAGGCCACGGGGAACTGCTGTTCCACCGTCTGTGGCTGACTCTCCTGGCTCTGGTTTGCCTTGTCTGCCTTCTGCTCGCGCGCTGGCTCAGCCACCGATACCTCCGCTTCTCCCCATCCCCCACGCCTTTCCTATCCTACTCCAAAATCCACGCACAGCCAAAGCCCGCGGCCTGGAAGCCGACCCGGCCATAGACGCGCCCGGCCGCTGCGTCCCCCGCGGTCAGGAAGGCCAGCTCCACCCCCTGCCCAAAGGCGTGGCGGGTGATCTGGCTGGTCAACAGCCCGGCGATGCCCCGGCCCCGAAAACCGGGAAGGGTGGCAATCCCCACAACTTCGGTCACGCCATCCGCGGGTGGGGTGAATGCGCCCCCGCTGACGATCTCCCCGTCCATTTCAGCCACAAAAAGGGTAGAGGCGGCAAAACGGCGGCGGAAGTTCTCGGCGACCTCGGCGCTGGCCGCGGGCGCATCCGCCGCGCCAAAGCTGCGCGATTGGACGGTCATCAGCGCCTGGAAGTCGGCCAGGGGCGAAGCGGCGCTCAGTGTGCGCACGCTTACACCCGCAACGGGCGGCAACGGCACAACATCCGCCCGCGTGCAGATCATCAGATAGCTGCGCATCTCCAGCCGGTAGCCCCGTTTTTCGAGAGCCGGGGAGAGTCCCGGCGCGTAGGCTTCCAGAAACTCAAAACGGGGCGCGCGCCCCCGTCCCCGGTAAAATTCGGCCAGATCGTCCAACGCCCGGCCCGGATCACCCGCCAGCGCTGCATCGGGGATGGCGTAGTTGTAGCCGGGCGACGGATCGTCCGGGTTGACATAGCAGGTGAAGGGCGGGATGGCGGTAGCTGCGTAGGCTGCTGCCGCGCTGGCGCGCAGTTGGGATTGGATACGTTCGATCAGCATTGATACCTCGGCGAGTGAGCAGGTTGCAAGTCGAAAGTTGCAGGTGGCAGGTGGCAGGTGGCAAGTGGCAGGTGGCAGGTCGCCAGTCCCCAGTCCCCAGTCCCCAATCCCCAATCCCCAGTCCCCAATCCCCAGTCCCCAGTCCCCAGTCCCCAGTCCCCAATCCCCAGTCCCCAATCCCCTACTCCGGCCCGACGCTGGCGAGAGTCCACCCGCTCTGTTCCAGATGGGCAATGTCGTTGATGCCCAAGACCAGACCCGTCAGGTTGTCGTTGTCGGTTGTCAGACGCAGGCGGGAGATAGATGTGTTGGCTGTGCGCAGAAAACGTTTGTTGGGGAGCGGCAGTTGCAGCACATGCGCCAGCACCGCTTGCAAGACCCCGCCGTGAAAGAAGACCAGCACTCGTTGGCCGGGATGGGCGGCCACGATGGCGCAGAGGCTGGCGACAGCCCGCTGCTGGGCCTGGCGGTAACTTTCGCCGCCGCCGCGCACCCGCTCCGGGTCCATCACCGGATAGGCAGCCGCCCACTCCTCTGGGAAGCGGCTTGCAATCTCCGCAAAGGTTAGCCCCGACCAGCCACCCACATCAATCTCGCGCAGAGCGGGACTGGGCCGGATCGGGAGGTTGATGGCCTGGGCGCAGGGGAGAGCCGTCTGCCAGGCCCGTTGCAGATCGCTGGAATAGAGAGCAGAGAAGGGCCGCAGCAGATGCAGAGCAGCCAACCGTTGCGCCAGCAGCGCCGCCTGCTGCTCACCGTCTGGGGAGAGGGGCAGATCGTTCTGCCCCTGATAGATCCTGTCCCGGTTGCCGATGCTCTCCCCGTGGCGAATCAGCCAGAGTTCTGCGCTCGTTTCGCTGGAAGAAGACATAGGCGGTCCTTTGGGATGCAGCCAATCAACCAATCAACTGTCAAGGCGGTGATTGGTTGATTGGTTCATTGGTTCATTGGTTCATTGGGGGATGCTTCTACGGCTGGCAGACGTCCAATATGTCGCCGTTGGCTGTGTAGCCGACAATCATCACTTCATCCACGCAGTGTTGGGTGATGATCGCCTCCACAGCGCGCAACGACCCGCCGTAGGTAAAGTAACGGATCGCCGGCCATTTGAACAGATAAGACTGTCTGTCGTTGAGCGGAATGCGCACCTGCTCCCCGTCGGGGTTCTGCCAGGTGGGCCAGGGGGGCACAAAGTGTGCGTTGGTGTAGATACCTTCGGACAGGCCCAACTCTTGTGCGCGCAGACCGGCGACATCGGCGTAAAAGGCTGCTGCCTTTTTCGCAAATTCGTCCGCGTCGGCTGTAATGGCTGTGCCCTCGCCGTCAACGCTGCGCGCCTGGACGACAAACCAGATGGCATTGGCGGGCAGCCGCAGCCAGGTCGCATATTTCGGCCAGGTAAAGGCAGTTGCGCTGGGGCGGATGACAACCCGTCCGTTGCTCACAACCAGCAGATAGCTGTCGAGCAGATCAAGACCCCGCGCTGGGTCGCGGTAGGCCAACGCCAAGTTATAGCGACCGCTCAGCTTACCCAGAGCCAGCGCGCCCGTAGCCGGGGCCAGACCCGACGATCCAGAGGTCGGGGTAAAAATGCCGTCAATTTGGGCCAGGAGGGTAATGCTCTGCGTCCGGGTAATCGTCACTCGTTCCAGCGTCGCCTCCACCCCGTAGCTGAGGAGGGGATAGGCTTTCTGGCTTTCCAGGGTTAAGGAGAGCGCGCCGGACTGCTCGATCAGACCGATGACCAGATTCGTGTCCAGGGGGCGCACTTCATCCGGATAATTTTTTTGCACTGTCTCGATGCCATCCAGGTGGGCCAGTTCCCGCAGAGTATCGTTGTCAAGACGGAAGTAAAAGCTCTCCTCATCCTGTTCATAGAGAAGCTGAAGATCATCCAAGAAGGCAACGATCTGCTGCGCATCACCCTCTTCTGCCATCACCAAGACGACGTTGGACTCTGCGCCAGCGGGCGCGTATAACATCTCTACACAGAGCGAAACATCGATTGCCCCACAGTAGTCGAGTACAGCCGTCGCTTCAGCCTGCGTAGCTACAGCCTGGTCCACCTCTTCACCGGCCAGGTCCAGGGCAAGACTATATTGCGTGCCATTCTTCGTGTTGGATACCTGGCCGAGCCAGAGGATTTGGCGGGTGAAGGGAAAGGGGATGTAGAATGCGTACACAAATTGAAGGTCAGCCACAACCACCTTTTCGGTCTGGGCCAATAGCACCAACGCTTCGTCACTAAAATCGGGCAGAAGGGTTGCGTCACCGTCACTGGTGACACCCAGCCAGTAAGTGTTTGTCGTGGCGGGATCGGTCAAACGGATAGCGGTCAGCTCGTCTCCTGTGACCGGATTCTCCACCAGAAGCTGCGCGGAAAACTCCGGAAGAGTAATATCCAGCGTCTTGTCGCCAGTCAGGGTATCGAACGCCGACTGCACAGCCGCAGGCAAGGCAGTCGGCGTCGGTGTCGGCCAGCTTTGGAGAGTCACAGGCGGCTGCGCTGTGGGGGGCACAGGTGAAGTGGCGGTCGGCGTCGGCGTCCGGGTAGGTGTCTCCAGAGGCGAAACAGCCGCGGTAGCGGTAGCCAAAGGCGAAGTCTGTCTGCCCAGCGCGGCCATACCCCGGCCCGACTCCAGGGCCAGAATCAGTACAAGAGAAACCAGAAAGAGCAGAACCCAACCAATGGGCCATCCCCAAGAGACAGTATCGAACCGTTTCATCATCTATTCCCCCACTCAAACTAAGCTAGAATCACCCAACAGCCCCGGCCCCAGCGCCCGGGCAGAACCCAGCCAGTAGGCCACATACATCAACGAATGTGTGTTATGTGAGGAGAGGAATCTCCAGTCCAAACGTTTCGCTGCGTGTGCCCACCCGTTCCCCCTGCGGCGAGACATCGCGCGCGAAGCGGCCCTGCATACTCCACGGCCCGGTCCAGGTGATCTGGGCTTCGATCAGCCGCCCGCGCAGGTCGAGGCCGCTCTCCACAAAGACCAGTTTGTTCTGTCGGGTGCGCCCGCGCCACTTGCCTTTGTGCAGCCCCTCCACAAGAACCTCAACCGTTTCACCCAGCAACGACGCGTTGATTTCGGCGCAGACCTGCTCTTGCAACTCTTCTAACAGCCGGTGACGCCGCGCCTTTTCCTCCTCGGCCACGTCATCCAGCATACGCCGCTCGGAGACTGTGCCGGGGCGCGGGCTGTAGCGGGCCAGATGGGTCTTGTCCAGCTTCAGCTCGGCCAGAAGTTCATAGGTATCGTCGAACTGCTCGGCGCTCTCGCCGCAGAAGCCGACGATAATATCGGTGTTGATGGCGACATTCGGGATAATCGCCCGGATGCGACCCACCAGCGCCCGGTAGTCGGAGACGGTATAGCCCCGTTTCATCGCCGCCAGCACCTCGTCGTTGCCCGCCTGCACCGGCACTTCGATGTGTTCGCACACCTTCGGTAAATCGCGCACCGCCTCCAAAATTCCATCCGTCATATAATTTGGATGGCTGGTCAAGAAGCGGATGCGCCAGAGACCGGCGATGTCGTTGACCGCGGCCAGCAGGTCGGCCAAATCTGGGGAGGACAGGGTGACAGGGTGAACGGGTGACAGGGTGAGAGTGTCGCTATTCACCTTGTCTCCTTGTCTCCTTGTCATCTTGTCATCTTCCCGTTGCCAGTCGTACCCGTAGCGGTCCACAATCTGCCCCAGCAGTGTCACCTCGCGCACGCCCTGGGCCACCAGCCCGCGGATTTCGTTGACAATCTCCTGCACCGGGCGGCTGCGCTCGATGCCCCGGCGGAAGGGGATGATGCAGAAGGTGCAGGCGTGGCTGCACCCGTAGACAATCGGCACATGCGCCGACACGGGCGCTTCCCCGCTCAGGGCCAGGTGCTTGATGGATTGGACGGTGCCCACCGGTTGGATGTCATCCTGCATCCGGTAACGCCGGGCCAACTGCTCCTGTTCCATGTGGGATGCCTCGGCAGCCAGTTCCTCCTCGCGCAGAAAGCCGATGAGGGGCGCGGCTTCGCTGGGCGGCATAAAGACATCCACGTGGGGGAAGGCGGCGCGCAGTTGCGGGCTGGGTTTGACGCCCACCATACAGCCCATCAGGGCCAGGGTGCGGTTGGCCTTCTGGGATTTCCAGGGCTTCAGGCTGCTGGCTTTGCCCGCGCCTTTGTCCTCGGCGCTCTGGCGCACGACACAGGTGTTGAGGACGACCACATCGGCCGCGTCCACGTCGTCGGTGGGGTCGTAACCGATCTTCTCCAGCTCGGCGGCTACGTGGTTGCTGTCGGCCACATTCATCTGGCAGCCAATCGTCCAGATGTGATACTTGCCGTGGCCGGGCGCGGCAAAGTGCGTCACCCGCTCCCGGCTGGAGGTAATTTCGGAGATTTCGGTTTCAGACAAGGGGTTGTCGTTGCGCAGGGACATAGGATTCCTTCCTGTGCTCCGGTGTAGGCCGGGCAGGGAGAGTTGGGAAAGATAGGGGTGTATTGTAGCGGGCACGGGGAGGCGTGTCAAAGATTTCTAAACCACAAAGTCACAAAGACACGAAAAACAGCAGATGATTTCGCTCCTTCCTTTGTGACTTGGAGTCTTTGTGGTTGAAACGGTGACGCATTGGATTTAATAGCGGGGCAAATGGCCCGCCAGCCGGGTGAACATCGCATACCCGACCCAACGGAATGGCTCCGGCGGGATGCGCGTATAGCCGTCCTGATAGAAGGGCAGCCCCCGCCAACGCTCGTCATCGCCAGAATAGATATCCGTCAACAATTGCCCGGCCACATTCGCCAGCGTCACGCCGTGGCCGTTGTAGCCCACCGCGTAGAAGACATTGCGATTCTCGCTCCGCACACCCAGCAGAATGTTGCGCCGCAGAGTCAGGCCGAGCGTGCCCGACCAACGCTGGGCAATGGGTGCGCCCCGCCCGCCCGGCGCGTAGCGATGGAAGCCCGCTTCGATGGACGCGCTGATGCGCGCCGCCTGCGCCGGGCTGCCGTTGAAACGCGTGCCGTTGTTGAAGTTGTAGACCGACCCAACTGGGCTGCCCCCGCCAAAGATCACCTGCCCTTCCCGCGTAATGCTGGAATAGGAGATGCGGTCCATATCGTCGTAGAAGCCCGCCCAGCGCTGCCAGCCCAATTGCGCGGCGGGGTCGAGCGGCGCGGTGGCGAAGACGTGGGAAACGACCGGGAAGAGAGCGTCGCGGAAGTAGCCTAGTTTGCTGGTATAGCCATTCGTCGCCAGCACAATCGCGCTGGCACGCACACGTCCGTTGGGCGTCGTGAGCGTAATTGTGCGCCCCTCCTCCACCTTCAGCACGGGCGTCCGCTCGTAAATCTCCACCCCCTGGGCCGCCAATACCGGGCGCTGGCTGCGCACATATTGCGCACCGTTGAGCTGGCCGCTGTTCGGGTCCAGGATCGCGCCGTGTACGCCTTCCAGCCGGAAGCGAACCGACAGCGTGGCGCGGTCAACAAACTGGCTGGGAAGGCCGATGCTGCGCTGGTACTCGGCTTTGGCGTGGGCAGCTTCGGCCCGTTGCGCGCTCGTAAAGACGCTGAGGGTGCCATCGCGCCGGTAGCTGACGGGCAAGTTGTGGCGACGGATGATCTCTTCGATTGTGTCAATCCCTGCATTTGTAGTCTGGTAGACCAGCGCGTCCACGGCCGGGTTGGGGGGCGGGTCCAGGGGCAGACCGTTGAGCAGCATCCCGCCGTTGCGTCCGCTGGCCCCGTTGGCCAGACTGGCCGCTTCCAGCAACACCACCCGTTTCTCCGGGTAGCGGCGGCTGAAGTGATAGGCCGTGGAGGTGCCGGTGAAGCCGCCGCCGATAATCGCCAGATCAGCCGTCGTGTCGCCGATTAACGGCGGGCCGGGCTGATAGTCCGGCGTGGACGCAGCCCAGACCGAGCGGTTTTCGTCAATTTCCAGCTTTTCGGTGAAGATGCGCCCGGCCACGGGCCAAGTGAGGGAGGTCAGACTGGCGCTGGCAGCCAGGCCGCGGCTGAGGAGGTTCATCGCTCACTCCGGGGGACTATCGGCGCAGATAGGACGCAGATTTTTATGATCTGAATTGATCTGCGCTACTCTTTGTTTCACTCTTTTAATCTGCGTCCGCTTTTGTTGCTGCCAAATGCGCCTTCATCCACTTCGCCATGCCGGGGCGCAGAGCGGGTGGCGGCACAGGTTGGCGGTAGTCAATGCGCCGTGCATACGCGGCGCGTTCATAGACAGTGCGCAGCGTCGCATTCAAATCGAGCAAGACGTCCGCATCGGGCGGATCCAGAGGGATGGGCAAGAGGGGCAGCGCTTTGTCCAGTGTCACCGGCCAGATGTCTGACCAGACGCCCGGATTGACTTCTGTGCCGCGGTTGACGAGCAGAATATAGTCCGCCGCATCGAGCGGCGGCCCTTGCACTTCACTGCCGGCGCGCTCACCACCGCGCAACAGGTCAATTTCGACCAGATGGACGTTGGAGGCCAGCAAAGTGGAACGCTTGCGCCGGTATTCGGCCAGACCTTCCCCCCGTTTGTTGTAGGGGGATAGGATTTCGATGGAGGTGATTAACTCGTTTGTCTCTGTTATGTAAATGTGGACGGCGCGTAGTGTCACTGGTGTAACCCTACTTGCACGGCGCACCGGTGCCAAGACCGCTGTCGGCTCTGCAACAGCGACTGGCGCAAGAGGTGCTCCAAACCCCGCAGCAACGACAGCTACATCGGGGATAATCGGTTTGGCTTTGCCGATATGCACTTCTTCAAAGGTCGTATAGATCTCAATATCGGCATAGTATTTAGGCCCGATGGATGGATTGAGTCTATCGGCGATTTCATTGGCCAGGCGATGATGAAAGCCACGCCAGATCGCCGGGTCTTCCAAATAGGGGTCCATGCCGGGAAAGCGGTATGCCATACGATCCTCCCGTTACCTTCCGGGAAGCGGCCACAACAACTTCCCTATGCCATTGATTTTGTGGCCGCTTCCCGGAAGGTTGTCGAACTTCTTCCACCTTACGCGTACTCCATCCCCACACCCATCAAATCCAATTCAGCCAGTTTGGCATAGGTGGGCACGCCGTTCTCGTCCCAGCCGGCCATGCGGTAATAGGTGGTCAGCGCCTTCATAAAGTCGCCTTTGTTCAACGAGACACCTTCCAGCTTGCCCTTGCGCAGGGGTTCAAAGAGGCGTTGGGGGAGCATATCGTCGGCAATCGTAAAGCCTTCGCGCAGGTTGAAGAGGCGGGACATTGTGTTGGCGCGTTCGCCCACCTTCAGCAGCTCCCACAGACTCATATCCCAGCCCGTCGCGCCGTTGACAAACTCCTGCAGCGCCTTCAGTTTGAGCGTGCCGATGGGGATGCCCACAAAATCGCACATCCCCACACTGTTGTAGAGAGACCAGATGGCCTGGGCATAGAAGAAGGCGCGCACCTTCTTGCCGCCAAAATCCATACGATCCACCGGCTCGATCAGCCCGGCTTCGGAGAGGCCGTTGTCCAGCACGCCCAGCCCCTCAAAGGCCGGGTCGTGGGGCGCTTCCATGTGGTCCGCGCCCGTGGGCGAGATGGCATAGGCCAGGCTCAAGCCGACTTTGCCGCGCGGTTCGTGCATGGGCAATTCCTGCCCTTTGACGTGCAGCGCGAACTTCTCGCTGCCCCGCCCCAGCTTCTCGGCAGCCTTCTTCACGCCGTCGGCCAGGAGATTGCCGATGCCTTCGCGCTTGGCGATCTTGTGGATCATCGCCAGCATCGCATCCGCGCTGCCCCAGACCAGTTCGATGCCGTCGGTATCCTCTTTCGTCAGGATACCGGCTTCGTAGCACTCCATGGCAAAGGCGATGCAGACGCCCGTGGAGATACCGTCCAGCACATAGCGGTTGACCCACTGGCTGCCCTCGGCAATCGCCGCCAGATCGTCCACGCCGCACAGCGAACCCAACGCGGCGATGACCTCATACTCCATACCGCCGTGCTTGGCGGTGACACCCCGCTCCGGCACGTCCACTTCGCGCTTGCAGGCCACATTGCAGGCAAAGCAGGTGCCCCGGTTGACCAGAATCGTGCTTGCCATTGTCTGGCCGCTGATGTTGTTCCAACCGTCAAAACCGCCGTCGCGGAAGTTGTGGGTGGGCAGAATGCCGTCGCGTTGCAGGGTGGGCACGCCGCCCGCGGTGCCGGTCTGGTGATAGCGGTCGGCTTCCTGATCGTAATGCTCGCGGAACCACTTGACGACGCCGTTGGTCTCTTCCCGGCTGCTGGGGACGAGACGCTCTTTGCCGCGCACGACAATCGCCTTGAGCAATTTGCTGCCCATCACCGCGCCCAGGCCAGAGCGCCCGTGGAAGTGGCGCAGTTGGTTGGTCATGGCCGCATAAAGCACTTTGTTCTCGCCCGCCACGCCCGTCTGTAGCACGCAGATTTTCTTGTCGCCCAGCTCTGCTTCCAGCCCGTCCTGGACAACATCGGCCAGTTGACCCCAGTAGTGGCTGGCGTCGCGGATGTCACAGCCGCCGTCGTGGACGTAGAGGTAGACGGGCTTCTCGGATTGGCCGTGGACGATCATCCCGTCGAAGCCGGTGCGCTTGAACTCCGGCCCCCAGTAGCCGCCCGCCTCGGCCTCGCCAAAGCCACCGGTCAGGGGTGATTTGGCCGCTGCGGTGTAACGGTTGGCCCCGGAAAGGGCCAGGCCGTTGATGACGCTGGTCATAATCACCAGCGGGTTTTCCGGGCCGAGCGGATCGATGCCCGGCTTCACATCGCGCAACAGAAAGTGGCTGGCCAGCGCGCTGCCGCCCAGATAGCGCCGGTAAAGCACTTCGTCCAACGTTTCCACCCACGTCTCGCCGCGGGTGAGGTCCACATGTAGAATTTTACCGCTAAAACTTTGAGGCATTGTTTCCTCCGCTGGTGAATATACGAATGACAGAGAGTAGGAGTACTGGCTTCTATTGTACCCATTGGCGCGGTCACGGGCAAGTCGCGCAAAATGGGAGAGATGGATAGGCAGGCGCGCTAGAACTTTGTGAGGTTTTGCTGCGCAGGCCGTAGCCATTTGGCAAGAGACTGAATGCCTAAGTCAAGCAGATACCAGGTTGCCAGAAATGCCACACATTCGAGCGTAAAACTGTGAAATTTGTAGAAAAGCTCTGCAATCAGGATGGAAAAGCCCAATGCGACCCCTTGCTCCAGGAGCAGTCGGCGTAAGGAGATTGATTGAATTAAAGTATACATTGCATTTCCTCTTCTGGGGTATGGAAGCTGGTTGGTCAATAGACACCTTCGATCTATTGTAGACGAATCGCAGTGATAGCACAAACGAAATTCAGTCGCAGGTCTACTTCAGGTTGGCGGCGAACCTTCCGGGAAGCGGCAGAGTCTCACGACATAGCAAAGTTGTCGCCGCCGCTTCCCGGAAGGTCGGGCTTGCATTCATCCTTGCTTTACGGTATCATAACCCCCTATCGGCAAACGTGACCTTCCGGGAAGCGGCCAGGGTGTCGCGGGCATAGCGAAGTTGTTGTGGCCGTTTCCCAGAAGGTTTATCAGATTGCGAGGAATTCGATGCCACGTCGTAAACTTCGTTTCGCGCAAGGACACTATTATCACGTCTACAACCGGGGCGCAGGACGCCAGTCGATCTTCTATGAGGATAAGAACTACCTTTACGTTCTGGGCTTGCTCAAGAACATCGCCGCCGCCTGTGACATTTCTGTGATCGCCTATTGTCTGCTGCCCAATCACTACCACTGGCTTCTCCGCCAGAACGGCACGATTAACGCTGGCAAACTGGTGGCTCGGGTATATGGCAGCTATAGCCAGGCATTCAACAACACCTACAACCGCAGTGGAACCCTATTTGAGGGAACTTTCGATGCGATTCTGGTCGAGTCGGATGAGTATCTGCGCCATCTTTGCCGGTATATTCACGCCAATCCCGTTCGTCACGGGCTGGTACTATCCCCCGATCTGTGGCCCTATTCCAACTATCTGGAATGGATCGGAAAACGTCCCGGCACATTGGTTGATCGGGCGTTCGTGGCCGCCCATTTCCCAGAGCCTGGACAATACGAAGCGTATGTGCTTTCCTATTTGACCGGTCAGGTGACTTTACCGCCAGGGCTGCGCAATTATCTGGAAGGATTGGCCTGATCCACCTTCCGGGAAGCGGCCAGTCTCGCACGCTTAACCGAATTGTCGCCGCCGCTTCCCGGAAGGTCTGGCCTGATCCACCTTCCGGGAAGCGGCCAGTCTCACACGCTTAACCGAATTGTCGCCGCCGCTTCCCGGAAGGTCTGGCCCCGATCCACCTTCCGGGAAGCGGCCAGTCTCGCACGCTTAACCGAATTGTCACCGCCGCTTCCCGGAAGGAACACGCCGCTTCCCGAAAGGTTGACCCAATGCCCGCCCAGGCCGATATAAACTTTGAAAAAGAGCTGTGGGAGACCGCCGTCACCCTGCGCGGGACCGTCGCCCCCGCCGACTACAAACATTTTGTCCTGCCCCTGCTCTTTCTGCGCTACCTCTCCCTGCGCTACGAAGAACACCACCGCCAGTTGGAACTACTCCTGGCCGACCCCAAGAGCGTTTACTACACCGGCGACCCGGCCATTGACCGCGAGATTCTGGAAGACCCCGGCGAGTATATGCGGGCCAATGTCTTTGTGCTACCGGAAGAGGCCACGTGGGACTATTTGCGCCAGCAGGCCAGAGCCGGCGACATCAAACTGAAGCTGGACAACGCCATGCGCCTGCTGGAAGAAGCCTACCCGGAGAAGCTGGGCGGCGTTCTGCCCCGCATCTACGCAGCCAGCAACCTGAGCGTGGACCAGACCGCCGGGCTGATCAGCCTCTTTTCCAAAGAGATTTTCGCCGCGCGCAACGGCGCTGACCTGCTGGGGCGCACCTACGAATACTTCATCTCCAACTTTGCCAGCACAGAGGGCAACCGGGGCGGCGAATTCTTTACCCCTTCTTCGATTGTGCGCCTGCTGGTGGAGATGCTGGAACCCACGGAAGGCCACAAAATTTTTGACCCGGCCAACGGTTCGGGCGGGATGTTTGTACAGTCGGCCCGCTTCACCGGCGGAGTGGAGACAATACCCGGCGGCAACAGCACGGTCAGCCACAGCGGCCTCTCCTTCTACGGCCAGGAGCGCATCGAGAACACCCTGCGTCTCTGCCGTATGAATCTGATTCTGCACGGGCTGGACGGGGACATCCGCCTGGGCGACTCCCTGCTCAACGACAACCACCCGGCCCTGAAAGCGGATATTGTCATCGCCAACCCGCCCTTCAACCTGCGCGGCTGGGGCGCAAGCAAAATCGACGGCAAAGACCAGCGGCTGCGCATTGGCTATGGCCGCGGGCAGCCCACCGACAGCAACGCCAATTATATGTGGATGATGCACTTTTTGCACCACCTGGCCGACGGGGGCAGCGCGGGCTATGTGATGGCGAACGGCGCGATGACCACCAACACCAACGAGGAGAAGGCCACGCGCCAGGCGCTGGTGGACGGGGGGCTGGTGGATTGCATTGCGCAATTGCCCGACAAACTCTTCTTTGGCACGGGTATCCCCTGCTGTCTCTGGTTTCTCAGCCGCAACCGGCGGGGCAGCCACGGCTACCGCTACCGGGCCGAGGAGATTCTCTTTGTTGACGCCCGCCAACTAGGCCAGATGGTGAACCGCCGCCAGCGGGTCTTGACCGACGACGACATCCGGCGCATCGCCGACCTCTACCGGCGCTACAAACGCTACGACATACCGGAAGACGAACCGGGTTTTTGCAAAGTGGTCACGCTGGACGCAGTGCAGGCCCATGACTACAAACTGACGCCGGGGATTTACGTGGGCAGCCAGGCAGACGACGAGGAGAGCGAAGCCTACGCCGAAAAGATGCCCCGGCTGGTGGAGGAGTTGCGAGCGTTGTTCGCCCGTTCTGACGAATTGCAGGCGCAAATTCTAGCTGATTTGGAGGCGTTATCGTGACCGACCCCATTTCCCGTAGGGGCGCTGCTTG
>CAMDEX010000093.1 GCA_945897075.1 Litorilinea aerophila | reverse complement strand
TCACCAGCACAGACATCGATCTGGTGCTGCGCAACCGGGGCATCACCCATCTGATCTTCACCGGCATCACCACCGACGTTTGCGTCCATACAATTATGCGCGAGGCGAACGACCTGGGCTACGAATGTCTGCTGCTGGAAGATTGCACGGGGGCCACGGATTTCGGCAACTACAGGGCCGCCGTAAAAATGATCAAAATGCAGGGCGGTGTCTTTGGCTCTGTGAGCAACTCCCAACATCTCCTCACCGCCCTGGACAACCTGTGAACCACACCCAATCCCTGGATTTGACCGCTCTGGGCCACGCCTATGCGGCCAATTCAGTGCGCCCCACACAAGTAGCCGAAGCCCTCTTCGCCCGCATCGCCGCCCACCCGGACCCGAATGTCTGGATTTCTCGCGTACCGGCGGCTGATGTGTTGGCCCAGGCCCGGCGTCTGGAGAACCTTGCGCCCGCCGAAGCCGCGTCCTTGCCTCTCTACGGCGTTCCCTTCGCTGTGAAGGACAATATCGACGTGGCGGGAATGTCCACCACCGCGGCCTGCCCGGATTTCGCCTTCACCCCCGAAAAGTCGGCCACAGTCGTAGAGAAACTGATCGCAGCCGGCGCGCTGCTCATCGGCAAGACGAATCTGGACCAGTTCGCCACCGGGCTGGTGGGTGTGCGCTCCCCCTACGGCCCGGTTTCCAATCCCTTCAACCCGGACTACATCAGCGGCGGTTCCAGCAGCGGATCCGCGGTGGCCGTCTCCACAGGTCTGGTCTCCTTCGCCCTGGGCACAGACACCGCGGGTTCGGGCCGGGTTCCCGCTGGCTACACGAATACCGTCGGGCTGAAACCGACGCGCGGGCTGATCAGCGCCGCGGGTGTCTTCCCTGCCTGTCGCACGCTGGACTGCGTTTCCATCTTTGCGTTGACGGTTGATGACGCGGCGGCTGTCCTGGGCGTCTGCGAGGGCGAAGACCCGGCAGATGCCTACAGTCGCGCCCGCTCCCCTGTACCGCAAGCTGACAGCTGGCGGTACGGCGTGCCCCGCGCCGAGCAGTTGGAATTCTTCGGCAACGACGAATACACCCGGCTCTACACCGAAGGGCTGGCGCTGTTGGAAACGCTGGACGGCACGCGGGTGGAGATTGATTTCGCCCCACTGCTGGCCGTCGCCAATCTACTATACGAAGGGCCGTGGGTAGCCGAACGCTACGCCGCGGTCAAAGCCTTTTTCGACGCCCGCCCGGACGCCTTCCTGCCCGTCATTCGCGCCATTCTGGAAAAGGCAAAAACCTATTCCGCCGCCGATCTCTTCACCGCCCAATACCGGCTGGAAGCGCTGCGCCGGGAAATCGCGCCCCTGTGGGAGCGGATCGACTGTCTGGCCCTGCCCACCGCGGGCACGATTTATACAATCGCCCAAGTGCAGGCTGAACCGTTGGCGCTCAACAGCAATCTCGGTCGCTACACGAATTTCGCCAATCTGCTGGATCTGTGTGCGCTGGCTCTGCCCAACGGTTTCCAGGCGGACGGGCTGCCCGCAGGGTTGACACTGCTGGCCCCCGCTTTTGAAGAAGCCCGCCTGCTGGCGATTGGCCGGGTCTTCCAACAGCGACGCGGTCTGCCTCTGGGCGCAACCGATTTTCGTATACACGGATAGAAAAGAACACGCAATCGCTATCTTTTCATCCGTGTTCTTCTCTATCCGTGTATACAAACTCTTTTTGATTCCAGTCTGTCTGGATAGGAGAACGTGATGGAAACGATTCCGCTGGCCGTCTTTGGCCTGCATCTGAGCGGGCAACCGCTCAATCACCAACTGACCACTCTGGGCGCGACATTTCTGCGCGCCGATTTCACCGCGGCGGAGTACCGGCTCTACGCCATCACCAACGCCGGGCCGGCCAAACCGGGCGCGATCCGCGTCACCGACGGCACGGGCGCGGCCATTGCGCTGGAACTGTGGGAGATTCCGGTGGCGAATCTGGGCTATTTCCTCCAAAAAATTCCGCCACCGCTGGGCATCGGCACAGTGAAATTGGCCGACGGTTCGCTGGTCAAAGGCTTTTGCTGCGAGGGCTACGTGGCGGGCGAAGCCGAGGATATCACCCATCTGGGCAGCTGGCTGGGCTATTTGGGGAGGGAGAAATGACGCACGTAACAATCGCTGCCCGCCCCCATCCGGTGACCTGGGGGTTGGCGGCCACCGCCCTGCTGGTCATTGATATGCAGAAAGACTTTCTCTACCCCGACGGCTACGGCGCACTGCTGGGCAACGACACCGGGCTGCTCCTGCGTACTGTGGCGCCAATTCAGGCTGTGTTGGCCGCGGCCCGGCAACGGGGAATGCTGATCATCCATACGCGCGAGGGCCATCCGCCCGATCTGGCCGACTGCCCGCCCACCAAACTGACCCGCTGGCCCGCGGGCAACCGCATCGGCGACCCCGGCCCGATGGGGCGCATTCTTGTCCAGGGCGAGCCGGGTCACGCCATCATTGACGAAGTAGCGCCTTTCCCCGGCGAAATTGTGCTGGACAAGCCGGGCAAGAACTCTTTCTACCGCACGCCGCTGGACGAATTGTTGCGGGCGCGGGGTATCGAAAATCTGCTCATCACCGGCGTGACGACGGATGTCTGCTGCTTTGCCACTGTCATCGCCGCCAACGATCACGGCTTCAACGCGCTGGTGCTGGAAGATTGCGTGGCCTCCTACAGTCCCGCCCGCCACGCGGCCGCGTTGGAAACCATCACTGCGCAGGGGGGTATCTTCGGTTGGGTGTCTGACTCGGCGCAGTTGCTGGCGGCCTTGCCCGCGTAGGACGGAATGGCATTCCGTCCTACAATTGACATCTCCCCGCCCGCTCCGGTAGAATCAAGCCATCACTCCTCACACTACCGGGAGCAAAGCGATGGACATCCGCAACAAGACAATCCTCATCACCGGCGGCGGCTCTGGGCTGGGCGCGGCCACGGCGCGGGCGTTGGCCGCCGACGGCGCAAAGGTCGTCATCGCGGATATGAACCGGGAGGCGGGCGAGGCCACCGCCGCGTCTATCGGCGCTTTGGCGCGCTTTGCCGCCGTGGATGTGGTGAATGAGGAGCAGGTGCAGGCCGCCATCGCTCTGGCTGTCACTGACTTCGGCGGTTTGCACGGGCTGGTCAACTGCGCGGGGATCGCCATCGCCGAGCGTCTGCTGGGGCGGGGAACGATCCACGATCTGGGCCGCTTTGCCGCGGTCATCGCCGTCAATCTGACCGGCACATTCAACTGCATCCGCCTGGCCGCGGCGGCGATGGCGCAGAACGAGCCAAACGGCGATGGCGAGCGGGGGGTAATCGTCAACACCGCATCGGTGGCCGCCTTTGACGGGCAGATCGGCCAGGCGGCCTATTCCGCGTCCAAAGGCGGCGTCGTGGCGATGACCCTGCCCATCGCCCGCGAATTGGCCCGTTCCGGCATTCGGGTCTGCACCGTTGCGCCAGGCATTATGGATACGCCGATGCTGGCTGGCCTACCCGCAGCCGCCCGCAAATCCCTGGGCGAGCAGGTCCCCTTCCCGGCCCGGCTGGGCAGCCCGGACGAGTACGCGGCGCTGGTGCAGCACATTTTTGAGAACGCCTACCTCAACGGCGAGGTCATCCGGCTGGACGGTGGGATTCGGATGGCAGCGCGCTAGAAAATGTCACAACGAAGCCTGCGATTGTTTAGCATTACCCTCATCTTCCTCGGCTGGACACTCTACCTGTGGGGCATCCAGCGGGAGTTACCCTACGAACCGTTTATCGACGAACCGATTTTTGTTGAGCGGGCCATTCATATGGCCGCCACAGGTGACCCCAACCCCCACTGGTTTGGCAATCCCGGCTCGACGACTATCTATCCCCTGGCGGCTATCTATCGTTTCTGGTTCGCAGCAACGGAAGCGGGCGCTTGGCTCAGCCCCGATCCCCGCCTGTCCACCGCCTTCGCGGCGGACAGCAGCATCTATTATCTGGTCGGTCGTCTGCTCACCATTGCCTATGGGCTGTTGACAGGTGCCCTGACCTTTGCCCTGGGCAAACGGGCGGCAGGGGCACGGGTAGGGCTTCTCGCAGCGCTTTTCCTCATCTTCTATCCTACGCTGGCCTGGCACACGACAGTTGTGAGAACTGACACATCGGCGATGTTTTTTGTCGCCCTGGCGCTCTGGTTCTGCTGGAAAGCGGCGGACGAGCCGAGGCTGGCCCATTTTGTCCTGGCAGGCGGGGCGATGGGATTGGCACTCTCCAGCCGCTATCTGATGGTTTCTATCTACTTTGTCTATCTGGTATTCTTTTTGTTGCAACTTCCCCAGTGGCGGCGGAATGGACGATTCAGTCGGGCGATATGGGGATTCTGCATCGGTGGGCTGGTATCAGCCCTGATCTTTGCCCTGAGCTCGCCCTTCTTCTTTTTCGATTTTGAGACGGCCTGGCAAAATTTGCTGGCAGAGGCGCGCAGCAGCCACGTCGGCGCAGACGGCAAGAACTATCTGGAGCGGCTCTTCTGGTACTTGACGTCCGCTATTCCAGCTTCCATCTACAATGGGCAGAGCTTTGCACTTTTGCTAGGCGTGGCCTGGAGTTTTTGGCAGCGCCAATGGCGCGCCCTGGCGCTAGCGGGCTTTGTCCTTGTCTATGTGGCTATTATCAGCATCCCCGCTCTTCATTGGCAACGCTGGACAATCCAGATTTCCCCTGTCCTGGCTCTGCTGGCGGCCTTTGGGGTGGAAAGAATGGTTACAATACTTACCCGGTGGATTGACGCCCGTCTGAATGTAGCGGTGACACTTTTTTTGGGCATCGCTCTGGTAGCCCAACCTGCCTACACCACAGGGAAAGTTGTGGTAAAGCTACGCTCGACCAGCACGCGCATCGAGGCCCGGCATTGGATCGAAGCAAACGTGCCTCCCCAGAGCCGGATAATCGGGGAACTCTATACTGCGCCGCTGCAAAACACCCCTTTTGTTTTTGTATCTCAGCCAGTCCTGCCCGAACGCCCTTTGGACTTTTATCTGTCGGGGGAATTCGATTTTGTGATGACCAGCAGCGAAATCTCCAATCGTTTTGCAGCAGACCCGGAGCGCTACGCGGCCCAACTGGAGCTCTACGCACAGTTGTCAGAGCTGCCACTGCTACAGGAATTTGTCCCGGACGCGTGGCAAGGCGGGCCCTCGATTCGCATCTTCCGTCTGCCCAAAGGAGAAGAATAGAGCGATGGCCGTCACGCTTCTCTTGTGGTGGTTGGCTCTGTTGTTGCTCGGCTTTTGCGCCCTGCCCCTTTGCATACGCTTGTTTGGCAACGTCACCTATCACCCCTACTTTTTTGCCAAGACGGTTGGGCTGCTTGTAGTCAGTTATGTCGTCTGGCTGGCTGTCAGTCTGGGGTTGTTGCGTCTGCACCCGCTGCCGATCGGGGGGATAGCCCTTCTCATCTTTGGCATATCCGGCGGCGGTCGTCTTTCCGTTTACCGCAGCCTGCCCGCCCTGCTCAGACAGCACTGGCGGCAAATCTGCCGGTACGAAGCCCTCTTTGCTGCTCTCTTTGCCTTTGGCCTGTGGCTCTGCTTACAAAGCGCGCCAGGTGGTGCCATCTGGCGCTCCGAATCGCCCTGGAATCTGGCGCTGCTCTCCAGCCTCTTGCATAGCTCCCGATTTCCTCCCCCAGACCCGTGGCTGGCAGGTTTCACAGTCAATTACTACTATTTCGGCTACGTGCCGATGGCCGTACTCGCCAAACTCAGCCGTGCGCCTGGACCGGTGGCCTTCAATTTGGGGCTGGCGACGACCTTTGCCCTGACTGCTTTCGTTTTGCTGGGTCTGTTGCGCACGCTGCTTCACCAACCGGCAGCCGCCCTGTCAACGCTGCGCGCCAAAGTTGCGGTCTGGCTACCCGCCATCGCTGGTGTGGCTTTTGTCCTGTTGATGGGCAACCAGCACGGCCTGTCACAGCTTGTCTTGCATGACCCACGCGCTGTGGTTCTCAATGGCCCGCAGATGGCGTCTGCCCTGCTCCAAAAGATCGAAGGGCAGGAGACGATCCGCATCGATCCACCGGTGGCTACGACAATTGCCCCGTGGGGGATTGTGGCCCAGTTGGAGTCAAAAAATCCGACACCCTATACATTCAACTGGTGGTGGGCCGCGCGCTCGGTCTGGGATCGCGCGCAAGCGTCCGACCCCGCCTCTCCGCTCAGACCGCTGATCACCGAAACGCCCTTTTTCTCGCTCTTTATTGGCGCGCTGCACCCGCATTTCCTTGTGCTGCCCTACACAACTCTGCTGCTTGCGCTTGTGCTGACGCTGCTTGCCGGGCTGCCCGCTGGCGGCGACGGTCTGGCGCGCTTGGGGATGGCGGGAATCTGTCTGGGCATTCTGTATATGACCAATGCCTGGGAGATGCCAACGGTAGCGTTGCTTGTCGGTGGCGCGCTGTTGAGCAGCGGCTGGTGCAATATCGGCTCGCCCGGCGCAGGAAGGCGGCTGCTACTGGCAACGGGGCAGATGCTGGGTGTTTACGCGCTGGCCGGGTGCAGCATCCTGCCTTTTTTGCAGAGCTTCACACCTTTTGCCGGTCAAAGTTCGATCCCCCCGATCTGGGCCAACCATCCGATCTTCGGGCGCATCGGCGCTTCCCTGTTGCCGGCCCCGGATCACACGTCGCTCTTTGAATTCCTGGTGATCTTCGGTGTCCATGTCGGGATTCTGTTCTTCTTTCTGATCCCCATCGGATGGGAGCGGTCGTTGTGGCAGGGACGCATAGACCGGTCTGCGCTGGTTATCTGCGCCATCACTTGGCTGGCAGGTATGTATCTGGGCTTTCCGCTGCTCGTTCTTTTGCCGCTGGGGTTGTGGATGCTGCTCTTGACTTTGCGCAAGAATGTCACTGTCAGCGAACGTTTTGCCTTGCTCCTGTGGACGGTTGGCGCGTTTGTACTCTTGGGCAGCGATATTGTCTACGTGCGCGATTTCTCCGAAAGCCGCATCAATACTGTCTTCAAATTCTACTACCAGGCGTGGACTTTATGGGGCGTGGCTGGGGCGTACAGTTTATGGGTATTGCAGCGCAGGGCATCCCGCCTTGTCCATTGGTCCGGGAAACTTCTGCGCTCTGTCTACCTGACACTGATTGGGGGTCTGCTCCTGGGCGCGTTTGTCTATCCTGTGGCGACGCTGCTCTGGGGCAACCGCTGGATCGAATCAGCGCCCAGCCTGGACGGGCTTCAGTATGCGCGGGAGCAGATACCGGATGAATCCGCGGCGCTAGAATGGATCGAGGCCAACACCGCGCCATCCGATATTCTACTCAGCGGGATTGGTCTCGCCTATCGCCCCCTCCCAGTCTGGCCCGCTTCGGTGACGGCACGACCCACTCTGCTGGGCTGGCCTTCGGGCGGACATGTGCGCCTATGGCAGGGCAGCAACCCTTTGGCTGTGCAAGAGATCGAGAAAAGGGAGCGGGATGTGCCAATCATTTATACGACGCAGGATCCTGCGCTTGCAGCAAAGCTTCTTCACCAGTACAATGTTCGCTACGTTTTCGTGGGCAGAGCCGAAGAAGAACTCTACGGCGCTCACATTGTGGAACGGCTTTCACCAATTTTGGATTGCCCTTTTCAGCGCAACGCAGTCTTTGTCTGCCGCGTGAACAGACCCGAACAAAAGTAACTGCGCAGATCGATCTGGTCAACGAGAATCAGATGCAGGCGACCAGCGATTCCCCGCCCGGCTGGGCAGCCCGGACGAGTACGCGGCGCTGGTGCAGCACATTTTTGAGAACGCCTACCTCAACGGCGAAGTCATCCGCCTGGACGGCGGGATTCGGATGGCCGCACGCTGATCTGGCATTTGATTGGCAGTCAAGCGGGAGAGTCAGGCATGGATGACAGGGTTTCCTCAACCACAGAAGAATTGGGTTACTTTCTCAGCTATAGCGCAGAGGGAGAGCTTCTTCCTGCCTACACGCTGACAATCATAATCCGTGATGTGCCAACCGAAGCCCATTATGATCCAGAGGCCATCCAACTCTGCCTGCTCACCCCAGAGCAGGTCGTGCAGAGGACGAAATTAACGCGACAGCGGCACCCTGCCCACGAACGGCGGGTCTGCCCTGGCCCAATTCATGTAATCGACAGGTTAGGCAAACAACTCGCCTTTTTTTCCTACGGTGGCATCCTGCACTGCGCGGAGGATGTTGTCAAAAGCGTCTTTTTCCTTACATCGTCTGCCCCAATTCTGGAAATGGGAGAAGAGTTGAACAGCTTCCCGGCACTTTTGGCTGCGGAAAGCGAAGCGCACCTTGCCATCATCCACGCGCAGTGGGCAAGCAACGACGCGGGCTTCAGCCAACGGCTGATTGACACAGAACCGCTGGCTCTCTTCCGCGCGCTGCTTGCCACAATTTTTCATGCCGGGCAAGCAAGTCCAGCACTCTTCTCCGAATCCCCGGACTTCCGCAAAACCCTGCAACAGTGGGTTGAGCGATGGGTGGTCGGGGACGAAGAGGTAGCCGGATTAGAAGTTCTCCTGACTCCAGACCCAGAAAACCACCTGAATTGATGCTACTGTGAAAAGTATTCTCCTCATCGGGCTGGGCGCCATGCTGGGTGCCAACGCCCGCTATTGGCTAGGCGTCTGGGCGGCCCGCCATTTGGGTGTGGCATTTCCTTATGCCACATTTTTCGTCAATGTGACCGGCAGCCTGGCGTTGGGTTTTCTGGTCAGCCTGGCCAGCCAGCGCGTCCCCGTCACGCCAGAGGTGCGGCTGCTGATCGGCGTGGGTTTCCTCGGCTCCTACACCACCTTCTCCTCCTTCGCCGTGGAAAGTCTGGTTCTGGCCCACAACAGCGGCAACTGGCACGCGCTGCTCAACATCTTCGCCAACAATCTGGTGGGGTTGGCATGTGCGGCCGCTGGCATGTACCTGGCGCGGACGATTGCGTAATATCCAAGTGACCGCGAGTAGGAGGATTGCGCGCATAGTTGCCGTGTAAGGTCGTCTCTGGACAATCCAAACCGACCGCTGATTTGCGTCGTCCTTTCATTCGCGGTCATTATTATTTCGTAATACTCCCTCTCCGCTTCCCCTTCCTCTCTCTTGGAAAAATCCCCTGCGTCGTCTATACTCAGTAGACCGCAGTGTGTTGGGTTCTCCCGGCACAGTCTGGTCGCGTAGATGACGCTCTCTTGCCGGGAGAACCCAACCTACGACCGGGTCGCCTTGTCACCCTGCCACACATCATCCCCATACAAAGGAGTATGCCACTCATGCCAAGTACACCTGTTCCCAGTGATCTGGAGATCGCCCAAGCCGCCAAGTTGCAGCCCATCGAGGCCATTGCCGAGAAGATGGGGCTGGAGCGGGACGACATCGAATTTTACGGCAGGGCGATGGCCAAAATCCGCCTGGAAGTGCTGGAAAAATTGAAGGATCGCCCCAACGCCAAATACATTCTGGTCACGGCTGTCACACCCACGCCGCTGGGCGAGGGCAAATCCACGACGACTGTGGGTCTGGGCCAGGGCTTGCACCATATCGGCAAACGGGCCAACATTGCCATCCGCCAGCCCAGCCAGGGGCCAACCTTTGGCATCAAAGGCGGTGCGGCCGGCGGCGGCTACAGCCAGGTGGTGCCGATGGAACAGTTCAACCTGCACATGACCGGTGACATCCACGCGGTGACTGCGGCCAACAATCTGCTGGCTGCGATGATTGACAACCACATCTTCCAGGGCAACAGCCTGAACATTGACCCCTACAGCATCACCTGGCGGCGGGTGATGGACGTCAACGAGCGGGAACTGCGCAATATCATCAGCGGTCTGGGCGACAAAGGCGATGGACGCCCGCGCGCCACAGGCTTTGACATCTCGGTTGCCAGCGAAGTGATGGCAGTGTTGGCGTTGACCACCAGCCTGCGCGATATGCGCGAGCGCTTTGCGCGCATTACGATTGGGATGACCGGCGGCAAGCACAAGCAACCGATCACCGCTGAGCAGTTACAGGCGGCGGGTGCGATGACTGTGTTGATGAAAGAGGCCATCAAACCCAATCTCTTCCAGACGCTGGAAAATACGCCAGCGCTGGTCCACGCTGGCCCCTTTGCCAACATCGCCCACGGCAACAGCTCGATTCTGGCCGATCTCATCGGCATCAAAACCGCCGACTATCTGGTGACCGAAGCGGGCTTTGGCGCGGACATCGGCGGCGAGAAGTTCTTCAACATCAAATGCCGTTACAGCGGTCTGCGCCCGGATGCGGCGGTGCTGGTGGCGACGGTGCGTGCGATGAAGCTGCACACGGGCAAACACCGGGTGGTGCCGGGCCGCCCCCTGCCCGACGCGATGCTGAAAGAGAACCCGGACGAGGTGTACGCGGGCGCGGCCAATCTTAGGAAGCAGATTCAGAACATCCGCGTACACGGCGTCAGCCCGGTGGTCTGTGTCAACCACTTCGCCAGCGATTTCGACAGCGAAGTGGAGGCCATCCGCCGCGTAGCCACAGAGGAGGGGGCGCGCTGCGCGGTCTCCACCCACTGGGCCGAGGGCGGTGCGGGCGCGCTGGAATTGGCGCAGGCAGTCATCGAAGCAGCGGAGGAGCCGACCGATTTCAGCTTCCTTTACGAGCTGGACCAGCCCATCAAAGCCAAAATTGAAAAAATTGCCACAACGATTTACGGCGCGGCCGGCGTCTCCTACGAGGCCGAGGCCGAGGCACAGATTCGCCAGTACGAGGCCGCGGGCTATGGCAAACTGCCCATCTGTATGGCGAAGACGCATCTGAGCCTGAGCCACGACCCCTCGCTGAAGGGCGCACCGACTGGCTTCACTGTCCCCGTTCGCGAGGTGCGCGCCAGTGTGGGCGCGGGCTTTATCTACCCGCTGCTGGGAGAGATGCGCACAATGCCCGGCCTTTCCAGTTCGCCTGCGGCCGAGCGGGTGGATATTGATTTTGAGACGGGGCAGGTGGTGGGGCTGTTCTGATGGATTGTGCTATGATTCTCTGGTTTTGACAACCCACCCACCATCCGAACGAGGGATCCGTATGAACCGACTGGAAAACAAGAAAATCGTTGTCACCGGTGCCAGCAGTGGCTTTGGCGAGGCCATCGCCCTGGCCTGTGCCCAGGCTGGCGCGGATGTGGCCCTGGTGGCGCGCCGGGCCGACAAGTTGGAAGAGCTGGCGACCCGCATCCGCGGGCTGGGGCGCACGGCTGTTGTCTGTGCCTGTGATGTGGGCGAGCAGGCACAGATCGAAGCGACCGTCGCCGCGGCCCGCGCCGGGCTGGGACACATTGATGTATTGGTCAACAACGCGGGGATGAATGTCTCCCACCGGCGCATTGACGCCACCAGCGAAGACGAGTGGCAGCGCATCATCAACGTCAACCTGACCAGCGCTTGGCTCTTCACCAAAAACATCCTGCCGGAGATGGTGGCACGGCGGGAGGGGACAATCATCAACATTGGGTCGAAGGCCGCCAACTACCCCAGCCTGCTGGCCGGCGTAGCCTACAGCGCCTCCAAAATGGGCATCCACGCCCTGACCCGTGTCACCAACGAAGAGGGCAACCCCCACATGGTGCGCGCCTGCACCATCAACCCCGGCGTAGCCGCCACCCCCATCCTGGAGCTGCGCCCCAAGCCCCCCACCGCCGAGGATCGGGCCAAAATGATGCAGGCAGATGACGTGGCCGCGGCCGTTGTCTTTGCCGCCAGTCTGCCCCAGCGGGCCAATGTGGAGAGGATGGATTTGTACCCGACGGATGTAAGCGTCGGCTGATCGGTATCGAGACCGTCTTTTGGTCAAGAAGAGCGTGGAATCTATAGATGCGGGTTGTAAGGAGACGTCTGCTGCTAGACGTGCGCTTACAACCCGCATCTTCATTTCAGGCGATATGACCGACTGACACCGATAACGATGAAAAGCGGACGCAGATTAGCGCAGAAACCAGAGATTTGCGCAGATTTTTAATCCGCGCTGATCAGCCCTTTCCGCGTGATCCGCGTTCTATTTTTTCATCAGGCAACACGACCGGCGGACACCGGTAACGACGAAAATCGTACGTCGGACTGGCAGTCCGACGTACAGCGGCTATTTTCAGAACAGATTTCGCCCCTTAAGCGAGTTCGGGAGAGACTTGCTCTCCCGACCTTACTTGGGTGGAAGCGCGATACCACCCAGCCGAAAAAAATCGCCGGAACTGCCATCCTGCGTGACCGGAAGTCGCTGCCCGCTACTGGGTTCGTAGAGTCCAGTAATGAGCGTGTACGTGCCTTGCGTCAGCGGCTGTTCGGGTTGCAGGATGTAGCTGTCCGTCACAACCTCGCCGGGCAGCCAGATGCTGGTGGGCAGTTGGCCGTCGTGGGGCACGCCATCGCGCTGGGCGACGATTTGACCGTCCGCGTCCAGCAGATGCAGAAAGAGACTGTAGCTTACATCCATCGCCCGTTCGGTCTGCCAGGCCAGCGTCACCGTCAACGGGCCGCCAGCGACGATGGCGTCCGCGGCAATTTCGTACCCCAAAAGGCGAATCTGACCGCCGAAGGAGGCATCTGCCACGTGCGCCAGGGCGGGCGCTTCGGTTGCGTGGGCGCGGGTCGTCAGGGAGAGAGCGGCGATTTGTATGCGACCGGGCAAAGGCAGCGGCCCCCAACCGCGGCGCAAAGGCTCACCGTTGGCTACATCAACAGCCTCCAGCGTAAGGATGGCCGGGCCGGGAGAGAGATCCGCGGACAGGCGCAGGACGCTTTGGGTCAACACCCGTTGCCCCCGCTGCCAAGCGGTCGGCGGGTAAGCCGCGTCCAGCGGCTGGGTTTCCAGCGCACGCGTGACTGCCCCGTTCTGCAAGAAGAAGCGCAGCCCCACATCCGCGGTCGGCTGGCAGTCGGCTTGCCAGAGCAGACGCACGCCAAAGGGCGAGCCGATCAGCGCGGTCGCTCCGTCTGCCGTGACGGAAACCAGTTCCAGACAGGGGGCGATGGTTGTTGTCGGCAAGAAGGAGCGCGACTGGATGATTTGTGGGGCGACGGTCAACGTGCCCAAATTCATCTCAGCGCCGCCGCCGTCCAGCGACAACTCCGGGCCGCCCAGTGCGTAGACCACCGCCCCCAGCTCGTATGCGCCAGGCCGCAGACCCTCCGGGATACGCAGCGCGTACAGACTCCAGAAGTCCAGACCCGGCTCCACAGTGTCCAGAGCAAACCAGGGCGAGATGATGCGGTCGTCCTGCTGCGCGGCCAACTGGCCCTGCTGACGCAGACGCAGGGAGATGTGCAGGTCTCGCGGGACAGGGGAGAGGCTGCTCCAGGTCAGGGTCAGGGGTACGGTTGCCCCGGCTGGCAGCGGTGTTTGCGCGGGCAACGCGGCTGTACGCAATGTGAGCGCGCCACCCAGCGTCCTATCAATAACGCTCCCGCTCTGTGGAATGGCGGGGGCTGGCTCTGCTGGCAAGACCAGCCGCACCAGCGGCCCCCAGGGGATCAGGCGCATCTCCTGTTGCAGATTGATATACCAGCCAGCCAGCGGCCCCGCCAGATAGACCGCGCCACCGCCAGCCAACCCGGCCCTGATCTGGGCCAGATCGGGCAGATACAACCCCAGCAGGTCTGGTCGTTGCTCCTCGGCCTGTTGAAAATACCAGAGGGGTGTCAGATCGCTCCAATGGGCCACCAGTCCGGCCCCCTCCTCCAGTTCCAGCGCCAGAACCGTGCGCCAGTAGCTGTCCGTACTCAGTTCGGCGCGCTGATCCGCGGTCTCCCAATTGCGTGACAAAAAGGCCAGGGGCAGCAGCAGACCAGCCAGCGCAATGCCCACCGCCAACCAGCGGCCAAGCGCCGATGATTTGACATAGCTGGTCAAAAACAAAAGCAGACGCTGCGCCCTGTGCAATAGCTCCGCTAGACCAACGACGAGGACAAAGGCCGCGGGCAGGAAATAGGCTTCTACATTGCCCTGGCGGTAGTAGAAAGCCAGCAGGAGATCGGCCAGAAGCAGCGACCACAAAGCCGCACCCCAGACCCGGTCGCGCCAGACGACCAGCAGCAGACCGGCCAGGGCCACGACCAGCCAGAGGCCACCGATCTCTTGCTGGATCAGAAGCGGCACAAACCAGACGTTGCCGGCAGCGCCGGCCAGCACTTGGCCCACACTGCCTGGGCTACCGGCTGTGAAATAGTGCCAGATCGTCGCCGCGTTCGGCGCAAAACGGGGGTGGATGATGCCTTGCAATACAGCCAGGGGCAGCCCGTATGCCTGATTAACTGGCGAAGCGTTCCAGAGAGCCGTACCGCGCAGGGGAATGTAGGCGTAGAGAAGCAGGGGCAGGAGAGCCAGCAGAGCCGCCCAAACGAGCAGTTTGACCCGCGGCAGTTTGGCCCCGCCCGGTCCGAGCAATAGAAAAACACCGGGCAGAAAGAAGAGCGGGGTCGCGATATGGCTGGCCGTTCCCAGGCCAACCAACAGAGCCGCCAGGAAAAAGAAACGGAGTTCGCCGCGTTGACGCCAGAGCAGCAGCGCAAACAAGAAAGCTGTGCCCAGCAACATCAACAGCGTATAGCGATGGGCCAGCCCGGCGTAGAGCCAGAAGGTACGCTGAAAGGCCCAGAGCAGCGCACCGGTCAGGGCTGCGCTGCGCGACAACCCGGTCACCCGCAACAACAGATAGGCCAGCCCCACCCCCAGCGCCCCCAGCACAGCCGAGAGCAGGTTCATGCCCCAAGCCAGCGTGGCGAAGGGCAGCCACGACCAGAGCCAACCCAGCAAAATATAAAACGGGTAGCCGTTGGGATGGGGAATGCCCAGCCGGGCAGGGATGTATTGTAGCTCGGCAATATCGCCCGCAGCCACAGAAGGCGCAAGCGTCAGGCTATAGACGAACAGAGAGATCGCCGCAACCAGAAGCGCGGCCCAGCCATCCCGCGCTGGCAGCGGCGATCCATGCCTTGCGCTCTCTCCGGTCATGCGGGCATCAGACGCTCTCCGGGTCAATGCCCAGTTCCCGCAGTTTGGCCGCCAGCCGGTCGGCGCGCTCCCGCTCCCGCTCCGCTAATTCCGCGCCGGTGGGAATCAGATTTCCGGCACTGTCAGCCCAACGCAGCCAGACCGCTTCTCCATTTTCAAAAACGCCATCCCACAAACGCAGGGAAAGCTCCAGCTTCGCCAGTTGATAATCAGGCCGGGGCAGGTATTCACCGACGACCAATTCATATACCACCAGCGGTTTGGACTGAACAGATGAGGGTTCGGGATCGTAGACCACATAATAAAGGATGCCCATGCGGGCGTACCCTCGCATTTTGCGGTCCAACTCACCCCCTTTGGCGTTGGAGACGACCTCCACCACCACATCCGGCGGCTTGCCATGCACCCAAATAAAGTAGCTGCGGTTCTCTTTCAGCCACCAATCCTCGTCACCCACCTGCACATCCATACTCAAGAACATATCGGGTACCAGCGGTGGGATATGAACGCCGCGAAAGACCCCCACATTGGCATCCGCCAGAAAAACCCGCTCTTTCTGCCAGGCAGTGTAGAGCGGCTCGACCAACAGGCGCTGTTGCTTGGCAGAAAAAAGGTTGTCCACTGGTTCATCGTCCTCCGTGATGATATGACTCATATCCGGCATGCGGGGTAGCAGGTCGGGCCGGGCTTCAATTGCCTCCGCTTCCATTACTTTTCCCATACAAACCTCCTGGCAACTCATTGCGCACATCAGACGGCACCCTCATACACATCAATTGTAACGGATTTTGGCGAAATATCAACATTGGGAATAAATCTGTCCGCTTTTCACTGTTTGCGCCCAATCGAAAACAAAGGTACAATCGAATACACTCTTTGCATTGCCCCAAAAAGTGACCGGAAGGTAACGATGAAAGCGACGGTCATCCCATTGCTATTTGTTTGCGCTCTGCTTTGTGGGGCGTGTGTACCGGCTACCGGGGTAGCCGTGAGCAACGCAGCGCCAACGCCGACCGCGACGCCGTTCCCTACACAGACGCCTCTGCCCACAACGCCTGCGCTGCAAGCCGCAGAGCCGGTCACGGCCACCCTGCGCGCCGAGATTCCGGCAGGCAGTGACGCACCCACACCTGTTGTTCAGGAGGAGACGATGACCGATGCGGCACTGTTGGCATTGGGGATGGAGACCTACCGGCAGCAAGCCTGCGGCGTCTGTCACACACTGGCCGCGGTGCAAAGTCTGGGCACGTTCGGCCCGCCCCACGACAATCTCGCCGCGATCGCGGGCGAACGCATCCACGAGGAGCGCTACACAGGCACAGCCTCCACAGCGCAGGAGTACATCCGGGAGAGTATCGTCAACCCGCTGGCTTTTCTGGTAAGCGGTTATCAGATCACCCGCTTCCCCATGCCCATCTTCACCAATCTGTCCGAGCAGGCGGTGGACGCATTGGTCTATTTGCTGATGCAGCCGCCCGCCGCCGTTAAGCCATAGACCCGACTGATAGCCGCATAAGCCAAAGTGGAAAGAAGGGAGGTGATCGCGGCCAACGAAATTGTTTGTGTGCGCAGCAATCTTAGCGCAAGATACACAAGATACAAACGCAGTTCTACCCACAGAACGAAAGGAAAATCCACGATGAGAAGTATCCGTAAACGCATCAGCTTTATCGGCCTGATCTTGGCTCTGGCGCTGCTGGCGACCGCTGGTATTGCCGCGGCGCACGAGGGACCAGTGCCCGCGGCTGACGGTGAAGTGATCGCCCAGGGCTTCAATGCGCCCCAGGGCCTGTTGGTAGATGGCGACGGCAACATTTGGGTCATTGACGGCGGTATGGGCGGCGAGACGGCCATCAAATGGATCAGCGGCGAAACAGGCGAAGAAGTGGACGCCACGCTGGGCGACAGCGCGCAGGTGGCCCGCATCAACGCCGCCGACCACTCGGTGGAGATGATCGCGGCCCTGCCTTCTGTCAATTTGGGTATGGAAGCCGTCGGCGGCGCGCGGCTGGCCCTGCTGGATGGCACGCTCTACGCTACTGTTGGTCAAGGAATTGGCGCAGCAGAGCTGGAACTCCCCGCCAATTTTGGCGGTGTTCTCAGTATCGGGGCCGACGGCGCGCTGACGATGGCGGCCAGCACCTGGGAGTTTGAGGTTGCCAACAATCCACACCCCAGCGTCCTGGATTCTCACCCCTACGGTCTGCAAGCTGGGCCAGATGGGATGCTCTACGTGGCCGACGCGGGCGGCAATGATCTCTTGAAAATTGACCCGGCAACCGGTGAAGTCGCGCTGGTGGCGGTCTTCGATCCTCTGCCCGGCGTCTTCCCCCGGCCGGATTACGGGGGCGAAATGTTGACCGACGCCGTGCCCACGGACGTCGTCTTTGACCACGACGGCAACATTTACGTCTCCTTCCTCTCCGGCGCACCCTTTGTGCCCGGTTCGGCCAAAGTGGTGATGGTGGCCGCCGATGGCACAGTCAGCGACTACGCCACCGGCTACACAATGCTCACCGACCTGGCCTGGGGTCCAGACGGCCATCTGTACGGCGTACAATTTGGTGTCTTTGGCGAACAGGGACCGGAATTGGATTCCGGATCGGTCGTCGAGATCAGCGCCGGTGCCGAGCCTGTCGTTGTGATCGAGGGCCTCTCTTTCCCCATCTCTCTGGACTTCAACGAAGCCGGTGATCTCTTCGTGGCGATCAATGCGGTCGGCCCGCCCGGCTCCGGTGCGGTGCTGGCCTTCCACGGCCTCGCCCCCGGCGCAATGATGGCGGAAGAACACAGCGCGGCCCCCCATTGGGCCTACGAAGGCGAAGCCGGCCCGGAACACTGGGGCGAACTCAACCCGGACTGGGCGCTCTGCTCCACAGGCACAGAACAGTCGCCCGTGGACATCCCCTCCTCTGCGCCGCTGAACCCGGCCGACATCGCCTTTGGCTATGACCCGTCCCAACTGACGATTCTCAACAACGGCCATACCATTCAGGTGAACTACGACCCCGGCAGCACGATTGAGGTGGGCGGCAAGAGCTACGAACTCAAGCAGTTCCACTTCCACGCCCTGAGCGAAAACACATTGGACGGAGCCTCTGCTGCCGTGGAAATGCACCTGGTGCATCAGGCCGCCGACGGCCAGTATGCCGTAGTCGGTGTCTTTATCAACCCCGGCGACGAGAACCCCAGCTTCGAGCCGGTCTGGAGCCATCTGCCCGCTGAAGCTGGCGAGCCGGAGACGATTGACGGCGTGATGGTCAACGCTGACGATCTCTTGCCCGGCGAGCGCACCTATTATCGTTACAACGGCTCCTTCACCACGCCGCCCTGCACCGAAGGTGTGCAATGGCTGGTGATGAATACCGACATCTCCCTCTCCGACGACCAGATCAGCGCCTTCACCGACATCGTGGATGGCAACTACCGGCCCGTGCAGCCACTGAACGACCGCGTGTTCTTCCTGACGAATGAAGCGATGGCGGCTCCGGCAGCAGAAGCGGCACCCGCAGCAGAGGCAGCGGCACCCGCAATGTTGCCCGTCACCGGCGCTGACCTGACCGAAAGCGCCCCGGCCTGGCCCGCCTGGATCTTTGTTGTGATTGTGGGCGTGGTTGTGGGTGGATTTGTGTTGTACCGGCGGCGCGTGGCGTAGTGCAGTTATGATTAGCGCCGGTTGAGTAGGCGGGTGCTGTTCCCCGCCGTATCGAAACCAAGCGGGTGGAGATGTTTAGATTCGTAACCCGTTCGCTTGATTTCGATACGCCTCGCAGACTCGGCTACTCAATCAGCGCTCACTGATCCGGTCATCTGTACAGATACAAGCGGAATTCGTGAAAATAGGAAGGCCCACGCAATCTGCGTGGACCTTCCTATTTTCGCATTGTCACCCGACGACCCAATCAACCAATCAACACAAACGGCAGCCGCCGCAACCGCTGACCTGTCAGCGCAAAGAGGGCGTTGCCGATGGCCGGGGCGACCGGGCCGATGGCCGGTTCGCCCACGCCGCGCGGCTTGCCGTCGCCCGCTTCCAGCAGGATCACCTCCACGTCCGGCGCTTCTTTCATCGTCAGCAGTGGATAGCCGTCGAAATTGCCAGGAACCACCGCTCCGTCTTTGATTGTTATGTTCTCCAACAGCGCGGAGCCGACGCCCCACATCACATTGCCCTGCACCTGGGCCGCCGCGCCGTCCGGGTTGATGACCAGCCCGCAGTCCATCGCCGCCGTGACTTTGTGGACACGGATGCGCCCCGCCTCTACCGAAATCTCAACCACCTGGGCCACTTTCGTGTCTACATCCGTGCAGCAGGCGATGCCCCGCGCCCGGCCCGCGGGCAACGGCGTACCCCACCCAGCCTTGTCCGCCGCGGCTTGCAAGACCGCGGCCATCCGCCTGTCCCCGGCGTCGTCGCTGAGATGGGCCAGCCGGAAAGCGAGTGGGTCCTGGCCGGCCTGGTGGGCCAACTCATCTATAAAGGTTTCTACGGCAAAGGTGTTGGGCAGCAACCCCAACCCGCGCCAGGAAGCCGTGCGCACAGGCAGTTTGGCGCGCCAGGCCAGCGTCTCCCGGTTGGGGATGGCGCTGTAGTGGATGGTGGAACCCCGCCACGCGCCAAAATCCGCGCCCAGCACCGACGCGGCCGCGGCGGGGAAGAAGGAGAAGAGTACATCACCGCTGGCCTGCCGGTGTTCGATGGCGCTGATGCGCCCGTCGGCATCCAATACAGCCGCCAGCCGGTGGCTGGTGGGCGGGCGGAAGAAGCCGTGGCGCAGGTCTTCTGTGCGATCCCAGCCCACATGCACAGGCGCGCCCGCGGCCTGGGAAAGGATGGCCGCTTCCCGCCCCGGCTCCGAGAAGCTCTTGCGCCCAAAGCCGCCGCCCAGGTAGGTGGGGATCACCTCGACAGTTTCCGCCTTCACCCCCAGCGCCTCTGCCACATCCGATTGGGCGCTGCTCTGGGCTTGCACCGACGCCCAGACTGTCGTCTTCTGCGGCGTGACGTGGGCCAACGCCGCGGGTGGCTCCATCGAAGTATGCGCGGCCAGAGGCGTGAAGTATTCAGCCGTCAGCGTCGCGCCCTTGCCCAAGAGAGTGGCGGCGTCGCCCTCCTTCTGCACATGTACGCCGCCCCTCGCGCCGATGGCAACCAGCGCGTCGATCTCCGCCTGCTGCCAGGCTTTGCCCTCCTCCCAAGTCAGTGCGAGAGCGGCCACGCCCTGGCGGGCCGCGTCCCGGCTCGTCGCCACAACCCCAGCAAAGCCATCGCGGATCACCACCTGTTTGACGCCCGCCACTGCCAATGCCGTACCCTCTGCCGCGGCGGTCAGCTTGGCTTCGATGCGCGGTGGGCGGGCGATTGCGCCGTAGAGCATCCCCTCCAGACGCATGTCGTAGCCGTATTGCGCCTGCCCCGTCACCTTGGCGGGGATGTCCAGCCGGGCCGCGGATGTGCCGATGACCTGAAAATCAGCCACAGATTTGAGCGGCGCTGCGTCTTTTGGCACTTCCCATTCGCTTTTGCGCGCCACCAGCGGCGCAAACTCGATCCCCGTTTTGGGCTGATCGACCAGGAAAAAACCGGTACGCTGGATGACCAGTGCATCCGGCGCAACCGACAAAGCCAGCGCTGCCTCGGCCAATAACATCTGGCGCAGGCTGGCCGCGGCCTGGCGCAAAGGGCCATAGACACCGGAAACCGAGCTGCTGCCTGCTGTGCCAAAGGAATCGTTGGGGCCGGTGTGGGTGCTGGCCTGGACAACCTCCAAGTCCTCGACAGCCAGCCCCAACTCCTCTGCGCCGATCTGGGCCAGCGCAGTGTGGATGCCCTGACCCATCTCCACTTTGGCGAGATAGAGACGCAGACGGCTCTGCGGCGTCACCTCAAACCAGGCGAAGGGATCCACATCGCTGGGGCCAGGCGAACTGGCGTTGTTCAGAAAACGGGCTGCGGTCAGACGCAGGGCGGGCAGCCCCAGAGGGATGCCAATCGCCAGTCCACCGCCCAACACGCCCAGCCCAATCAGAAAACCGCGACGGGTGGGCCGCCAACGGGGTCGTTTTTGTTCGTTGCTTTGTTGATTACTGCTCATGCCAACACATCCTGGCGGGCTGCCATTGCGCCGGCAGCCTGCTGCACAGCGGCTTTGATACGCACATAGCAGCCACAGCGGCAATAGTTGCTGCCCATTGCCTCCACAATCTGCTCGTCGTTGGGGCTGGGGTTGGCAGCCAAAAAGGCCGCGGCGGTCATCATCTGGCCGCTCATACACCAGCCGCATTGGGGCACCTGTAGATCGATGAATGCCTGTTGTACCGGGTGCAGCGCGTTTTCTTCTGCCAACCCTTCGATGGTGCGAATCTCTTTCCCTTCCAGCGCGGCCAGGGGTGTAATGCAGGAGCGGGTGGCTATCCCGTCCACATGCACAGTACACGCGCCACAGATACCCGCGCCACAGCCAAAACGCGTGCCTGTGTAGCCCAGTTCATCGCGCAGCAGCCAGAGCAGCAACCTGTTCCCGTCGTCGGCAACCTGATGTTTCTCACCGTTAATCGTCAATTCCACCGGTAGACACTCCTTACTTCTTGTATAGTTGTTCAGATACTTATGTGTAAGGGCGCTTGCTTGCTGCGCCCGTCTCGTATGGACCGGGCGCAGCAAGCAAGCGCCCCT
>CAMDEX010000092.1 GCA_945897075.1 Litorilinea aerophila | reverse complement strand
GTAGATAGAACATATCCCCGGCCAGCACCAGCGAAGCGCCCGCCAACGGCGCGGGCAGACGTCCCCACTCGCTCCAGCTATCGTCGGCGGGGAAATAGACCAGTAGTCGGTCACTGATCACCAACTCCGGGTTGCCGTCGGAAGTTGTGCCGCCAGCCACAACGATGCGCGTACTGTCAACGGCTACGCCCGCGTTCGCCAAAACCGAAGGCAAGGGCGTTGCGATACGCCATTCATTGATACGCAAATCATAGACATCCACATCTGCCACAGGCTGCCCCTGGGATGACTCGCCGCCGATGGCATAGAGCGCTGTGTCGTTGAAGGCAACCAGGGCCAGCCGGCTGCGTGCTCGGCTTAGGGGTGTGCGGGATTCCCAACGGGGTATATCGGCAATGGCAGGGCGGCCCAATGCCATAGCATCGCCATCACTGAGTAGGTTGGGCAGGGATTCCACCCGCCGCGCCAAGAAGGGTGTGAGGAGTACGCCCAGGCTGATCAAAAAGGCGGCAAGCAGATAGACCCTTTGCCAGACAAAGGGCTTGCCTGACGACTCTGTGAGTGGAGCAGGTTGCGGGGCTTCCTCTTCGTCTGCCACCACGCCAGCCGCTTCGATCCCCGGCACATTGATCCAACCCTGGCTCACCAGCACCATCGAGGCTTCAGTGCGGCTATTCACTGCCAGCTTTTCATAGATGTTACGCAAATGTACTTTGACAGTGTGGGGGCTGATGATCAGTTTGTCGGCGATGTCGCTATTGCTGGCCCCGGTCACCAGCAGGCGCGCCACATCCATTTCCCGCTCACTCAGAGGATTATCGGTGGCACGCGGCGATACCACGCCGTCGGCCAGGGCGTGTGGGGTCGAAGATCGGGAGGTCACGGAAGCGCTGGTCGGACTGTTCACCCCTCCATTATTCCACAAGAGAGGGGTGGTTACAAACAGTGGGGCGGCAGACAGCGAACGGCGGGCGGCGGACGGCGGACGGCGGTCAGCGGTCAGCACATGGCAAGCTGGTAGCCCTGGCCGCGTACAGTAAGTAAATAGACCGGATGGGCGGGGTCGGGTTCGATCTTCTGGCGCAGCCAGCGCACGTGTACGTCCAGGGTGCGCGTGTCGGCCAAGAAGTCGGTTTCCCATACCTGGCGCATAATTACTTCCCGGCTGACTGCTTCCCCGGCGTGGTTCATCAAAATTTGCAGCAGATTACACAACTTGGGCGGGAGTTGATAGCGGCCCCGGGGCCCCTGCACTGTCCGGGTCGCCATATCCAGATGAATGGGACCGATGCGCATCTGTGTTTCTGCCCCGCCGTTGCAGACTGCGTGCAACAAAGGCGCGGTTTCCGCCGCCAGCAGCGGCAAAGTGAGTAGACCATCAAACTCAAAACGCTGGGGTCTTAGCGGTTCATGGCAGACGCCAACGATACGGAGTGCGGGATAGCGGCGGCGTAGGTCTTGACAAAAGTGGGTACGATCATTGCGCCGGCCATCCACTTCTAACAGAATGGCGCGGAATGTTTGGGTGCGCAAGGCGTCCATCGCCAAGCCTTGACGGGTTACCCAGAGAACTCGCATAGCTTGCAGGGGGGGATCATCTTTTTCCATTGCGCGTATGCCTTGCCAGACGTTTTCAATCTCCTGCGCGAGCGTCTTCTGGCGTCCCACATAGAGGAATTGAATCATCGTGCGCGGTCTCATAATCGTTTGGGTGGCAAAGAGGGGTGGCTATAGTATAACCAGAACCGGAAAAAGACGCAAAAGGGGAAAATGCGGGCAAGAACCCAATCAACCACTCAACCAATCGCCACCTCCTGTTACCAGACATCCGCCAGATTCACCGTCTCCCGCCGCGCCGCCGAACGGTAGATGGCGTCAATGGCGGCCATTGTGCCCAGGTTGTCCCGCCCAGAGGTGAGGGGCTGCGCGCCGTCGCGAATGCACTCCAGGAAGTGGCGCACTTCGTAGACGACAGAATTGACATATGGTTCTACGGGCAGGCCGATGTTCGTATCGCCACCGCTGTACTCGGCCACTTTCGTGCTGTAGACGTGCCAGCCCATCACATTGTGGATCATCCCTTCTTCGCCGTAGATGATCGTCAATTCGCCGGTGGCGGTAGGGATGGGCACTTTGTGCGCCGCGAAGAGATAGAAACCCTCGCCGATGATGCCATTCTCGAACTCCAGAATCATCGTTGCGATGTCCTCGTTGTCCATATTGTAGTTCAGCCCGGTGTGGCCCGTGTAGGCCGCCACCTGGCGGATCTCCCCGAAGAAGTGGCGCAGCAGGTCCAGTTTGTGTACGGCGGTGCAGATGACCATACCGCCGCCGGTCTTGTCTTTGGAGAACATCCAGCTGCCCTCGGCGTACATCTTCTTCAGGAATTGGTTGCAGTCGAAGCGCACAGCCACCACCCGGCCAATCACGCCGTCGTCAATCAGTTGTTTGATCTGCCGGTGATCGGTCATAAAGCGCTGGTTCTGGCCCACCATCACCAGCGCACCGCTCTGCTCTGCGGCCTCCACAATCGCCCGGCTCTCGGCCAGATTCATCGCCATCGGCTTCTCGACGAGGATGTGCTTGCCCGCCCGCGCTGCGGCCAGGGCAATCTCGGAATGTTGGAAGTGGGGCATACAGATAGATACGGCGTCTACGTCGTCGCGCTCGATGACCGCCTGCCAGCGGCTCACCGCGTCCGCGCCGCCCACCGAAGCGGCCATCTGCTGGGCCAGGTCGAGACTCCATTCGTCGCAGCAGACGACGACTTTCGCCAGGTCCGCGGCGGCCCGGTAGCCGGCGGCGTGGTGCTGGGCAATTTTGCCGCAGCCGATCAGTCCAATACCGATTGTCATGGGGGTAGTTCCTATACACTGGTGAGGATAACAGAGTAGGTAATTTGATCAATCTGGAAATACTACAGCAAAGATGCCAAAGACTCTAGCTTTTCCAGCCATTGCCGAAAGTGTGGGCATTCCGCCCGGATTACATCAAGACCGATTTCAAGGGCAGCAAGCGTTCCAAACAGTGGCTTTTCATATTCCGGGATGATAGCCCGTACACGCTTTGATGGAGCGGTCTCAGGTGAGTCATTGATCTCTTCTGGCGAGTTGAATTGATCGCGTACAGCTTGTAGGCTTGGAATCAAATCTGGGCGGCCAATTCCTCGACCGAAGCTTGCGCAATCGCTAAAAAGCAGCCCCTCAAACTCGTGTATCATCACAAAAGGTAAAAATCGACGCGAGTCAAAGTCAGCGTCCATCAAACTGCGAATGTCTGCCAAAAGAGCCTTTTCGACGGTAACAGACTTCTCGGCAAAAGGCAGACGGCCGGCAAGCTGTCTATCCGGCCATGCCCGTGGCCCACCCTGGGGAAGTGCGTAGTAATCAACCAGCGTAGTCGCCAAACAACCCGTGTCCTCACGCAGATGATTGAGAATGTCATTGCGTACTGAACTCCATGCCCGAATACCGCCGCGCCGATCTCTTTGGCGCGAGTTTCCTATCAGTCGTGCGCTGACGGACAAGTAGCCAGATTGATAGAGATGGGGAGCCAGAAGTTCGTTGACAAAGGTTTCTTCGGTCTCGCCTTCCACGTGGATGAGCAGTCGAGTCACGTAGCTATTCTCCTCCGGGACGGCCACCCAATTCGTTTTTTTCCCAAAGCTGCCCAAGACTATATTCCTCCAGCCATGCGGCCAAAGGTTCGAATTCCAATCGGCGGAAATGGGTTCCACCGGCAATTCGTTCAGTAACCAGCACATCTTCAGGTTCAAAGTGATCCAACAAAAATGGGGATTGGGTCGAAAGAATGACCTGTGTATGCACCGACGCCTGCTTAACCATTGCGGCAAGCATCGAAAGCGCATAAGGGTGTAGGCCGAGTTCGGGTTCATCCGCCAGAATCACCGATGGTTGATAGATATCTGGCTGCAAAAAGAGCGTAGCCAATGCCATAAAACGCAACGTTCCATCTGACAGCGACGAAGCATCAAAGTAATCCGACGTACCCTTGTGCTTCCATTCCAGCCTGATTTTGTCCGGATTTAGCCTTTGCGGTTCCAATTGAAAATCAGCAAAGAATGGGGCGACTATCTGTACACTGCGTCGGATCAACGAATACGAAGCCTCGTGTTTTTCCTGCAAATAGTAAAGAAATGCAGCCAGATTGGAGCCGTCAGGACGCAGGTAACGGTTGTCGTTGATATCAGATGTCTTCTTCATTGGCGATGAGAAGCTCGTATCGTGAAAATGATACAAGCGCCAACTATCCAGACGGTTGCCAACGTAGCGAACGATTTTGGATGAATTTTGGGCGCTAATGCCTGCTTCTATGCCAGCGCGTGTGACATTCTCAGCGTAGGGGGGGTCTTCCGGGAAGCGCTCCCGATCCCAAAAATAGACGGTCTCTTTGAACGGCAGCAGTCCATCGTTCTCCGTTGGATGGAGATCGATTTGATATTGATAGCGACCGTCTGCAAAGGATATGTGAATGCGCAGGCTTTCTGTCTTCTTCGAGCCGAAATGTAAGATTTTTTCAGCGCCGCCAGCCCGAATGACGTATTCTTCTAAATGCCCTTGCCGGATTGCATTCAGAAAGGCAAAAATACCAATAAAATTGGATTTACCGGATCCATTCGGCCCTATTAGTATATTAATCGGCCTGAGTTGCACTTTATCCAGCGCTGCAATACTCTTGAATCCTCTGACTGTAATTGTATCCAGTTCGGCCATTTATCTATTTACCTTCTCATCAGACGATACTGGGTAATCCCCAATGGTTTCAGAAAGTCTTCAAGCAGAATCCCATCGGGGTGTGCGGGGGACAGTTTTGTTTTGTTCATTGCCTTCCCCTTGCCCAATAGTAGCGTACCCCGCCATTACCGTCAAATCCTATACAAAAACCCTTGCTGACCGCGCAGAGACAGGCACTCGGCTGCACAGCAATCCTCTGCAACAGTGCGCCGCTGAAGATTGCTGTGGCCCAGGCTGCGGGCATACTCTCTGTGTTGGTGGAAAATTGCACGTAGGGGGATATTTACGAGGAGGATTGGGAGGAGTGCCGCCGATACCAATTCCCGGAATCGGAACTCGATTACGCAGCTAACGACTCTGCCATTTATGCTGGCTGCAACGCTTCGTTTTGCGCCGAATTGGCGAATGGTCGCACTTCGGCTTGAATCGCCGCTGCCACGGCATCCCGTGCCACTTCCAAATCATAGTATGTCTGAAGGTTCATCCACACTTCAGCGGATGTGCCAAAGAAGCGCGCCAGACGCAGGGCTGTGTATGGCGTAATCGCCCGCTTGCCATGCACGATTTCATTCACCCGTCGCGGATAAACACCCATTTCCTTCGCCAGACGATACTGGATAATCCCCAACGGTTTCATAAAATCTTCAAGCAGAATCTCGCCGGGGTGTACCGGCGGCATCTTTGATTCGCTCATTCTCGACTCCTCAATGGTAATCAAGGCTACCCTATCACAATCGCCCCAATTCGCCAACCCGCTCCGAACCAATTACACTACCCCCAATCGCCAATCGCCAATCTCTAATCCCCAATCCCCCATGCCCACACTCGCCTACTTCATTACACCCCACGGCTTTGGTCACGCGGCCCGCGCCTGCGCGGTGATGGCCGCGGCCCACCGCTGCATCCCGGAGCTGCGCTGGGAGATCTTCACCCGCACGCCGGACTGGTTCTTCGCCGAATCGTTGCGCGGCCCCTACACGCTACACCCAACGGATACGGACGTGGGCCTCGTGCAACTGGACGCGCTGCGCGCCGACCTGCCCGCCACTGTCGAACGGCTGGCTGGTTTCCTGCCCTTTGCGTCGAAAAATGTGGGGGCACTGGCCGCGCAGATGAATAGTCTCGGCTGTCGGGCTATCCTCTGTGACATTGCGCCTCTCGGAATTGCCGTAGCCCAGGCGGCGGGCGTGCCTTCTGTGCTGGTGGAGAATTTTACGTGGGTGGATATCTACGCCGAGTATGTGGAAGAATGCCCGGCGCTGCTGCCCTACAGCGAACAGATGGCCGACTGGTTCGCCGCCGCAGATTTCCACATCCAGACGACGCCTGTCTGCCAGCCTGCCATTACTGCTACCCTGACTGTCCCGCCGGTGAGCCGCGATCCCCGCACCGCCAGAGCAGCGGTGCGTGCCCAATTGTCAATCCCAGCAGGCGCGCCCCTGCTGCTGATTACGATGGGGGGTGTGGATTTTCAGCACAGCTATTTGGAGAGGCTGGGCGAGTACCCAGGCGTGCATTTTGTCCTGCCCGGCAATCACACAGTCGCGGACGCGCCGCCCAATGTCCATCTGCTCTCGCCCCGTTCCGGCATCTTCCACCCGGACATTGTGGCGGCCAGCGATGGGGTGGTGGGCAAGATCGGCTACAGCACGCTGGCCGAAGTCTACGCCGCGGGCGTACCCTACGGCTACGTGCCCCGTCCCCGCTTCCGGGAGTCGGATGTACTCTCAGCCTTTGTGGAAAGGGAGATGGCCGGCTTTCCTATCCACGCCGACGAACTGAGCGACGGGCGCTGGATCGAGCGGGTTCCCGATCTGCTGGCCCTGCCGCCAAGCGTAGGCCAACGGGTCAACGGCGCACAGCAGATTGCAGAGTTCCTGCAGGCCACCTTCGCCAACTAAAAAAAATGGGCACACTATGCGCCTTCCGGGAAGGGGTCACCAGTTGGTCAATCTGCTTGACCCCTTCCCAGAAGGTTATGCCACGGCATATTCCGTGTACGGTCGCACATCCAAAGAATGAAATCCCAGTACGATGTGATGTTTGGGAATCCCGGCCGCCTCCAGTTCGCGGGCAATCCCGTATTCAGTGCCATCGCGTTGGATCCAGACTTTGTCGCCAATAATATCCAGGTGAATAAGGCAACCGTGAATGCGTTTGAACTTGTCCCAGCCGACAGAGATGATCAGGTATCGGTCAGTCTCGTGGTCAAAGACAGCCTCGTTCTGGATATTGCCGTGTGAGTATTGAATTTGAACGTATTCTCTGAGCACATCCTGGATGATGCGACGATAGGTGTCTAGGGTATCCATATTGTCCATCCGTCTTTGATAAGCGCCTGTTTAACCGCATTGTGATAGATGTCTCTTGCTGGCATGTCTTGTCACCTCGCGTTCAGGTAGATAGGGTTGGCAATCAGGACATTATCCAGTATAACCGAAAGCAGTTGATTTGGGCTAGAAGGACGGGAGAGCAGAGACGCTCTACCCAATCAACCGATCACCAATCAACCAACTGTTGACCTTCTCGCCCACTCCCGCTACAATTGGAGCGGACAAATCACCGACTTCGCAGAGGAGCAACTTCTATGCACGTTCTCATCACCGGCGGTGCCGGCTTTATCGGCAGCCATCTGGCCGAGGCCCTGCTGGCCCGCGGCGATTCTGTCGCGGTGTTGGACGATCTGAGTACGGGCAATTTCGAGCACATCGCCCACCTGCGGCCCAACCCGGCTTTCAGCTTCGCCATCGAGTCGGTGCGCAACGCGTTGGTCTTGGATCGGCTGGCCAGCGAAGCCGACGCGATTGTCCATCTGGCCGCGGCCGTCGGGGTGCAACTGGTCGTGGAAAAACCGACCGAGACGATTGAGACGAATGTGCTGGGCACAGACGCCGTGTTGAAGGCAGCGCGCCGCTACCGCTGCCGCACACTCATCGCCAGCACCAGCGAAGTCTACGGCAAGAGCGCCGAGATTCCCTTTCACGAGGAGGGCGACCTGCTCCTCGGCCCCTCCAGCCGCAGCCGCTGGGGCTATGCCGCCAGCAAACTGCTGGACGAATTTCTGGGGCTGGCCGCGCACCGGGAGTTCGGCCTGCCCGTCACCATCACCCGTTTCTTCAATACCGTCGGCCCGCGCCAGACCGGGCGTTACGGGATGGTCGTGCCCCGCTTTGTGCGCCAGGGGTTGACCGGCGCGCCGCTGACTGTCTATGGCGACGGCCAGCAGAGCCGCTGTTTCTGCCACGTGGCCGATGTGGTGCAGGCGCTGCTCTCCCTGCTGGACAAGCCGGAGAGTACCGCCGGACAAATCTACAACATCGGCAGCAACCGGGAGACAAGCATCAACCAACTGGCCCAGCTTGTGATCGATCATACGGATTCCGCCTCCCGGATCGAGTACCTTGCCTACAGCGAAGCCTATGCCCCCGGCTTCGAGGATATGCGCCGTCGCGTGCCCGACATCCGCAAAATCCACGACGCTATCGGCTGGACGCCCACCCACACGCTTGAAGAAATACTGGACAGTGTGATCGAATACGAACGAAGGAGACTGGGGAACGGGGAACGGGGAACAGGGATCGGGTAGCCGGCCTCCCAGTCTCCGATCCCCGTTTCCCAGTCCCCAATCCCCGTTCCCCACCCAAAGGAGACTCCCATGCCGCGCAGATTTTTCAAATTCCTACAGACCGTTCTGGCCCTGGCGCTGATTGCCAGCCTGACCGTCACACCGATGGCCCGCGCCCAGGACGATCCGCCGCCCCCGGCCGAGATTGTCAACGACGAGGGAGGGGCCGTCAGCATTACCGGTGAAGTGCCCTACACCAATTCCTTTTTCACGCTGGGCGTGGCCCAGCCGCTGGTCATTCTGGAAGATCAGGCGGGCTTTGTTGACCGCAACGAGCATTTTCTGATGCCGCTGGCTTCCCAGACCCTCGGCCAGATCACATCCGACTTCTTCACCTCCCCCTTCTCCTACTCCATCGCCCTGCCCATTGAACCCCAAGGCAGCCTGCGCGATGTGGACCAGGACACGGCAGAGGAGCCGGGTGTGCAGATTTTTGCGATTGCCTATTGGACCAACACCTTTGGCGAACCCTTCCTGGAGCAGCGCGACCTCTACGGCGGCGGCTGGTCCACGGCCTACGCCTCCACGCGTGTCAGCGAGGACGCCGATACCGAACGGGAGATCACCGGCGGCCAGTTTCTGGTCTATGCGCCGGATGATGCCCAGGGCTTCTCTTCTGGCTTTGGCGAAGATGGCCTGCTCTTTACCGCGGACGACCCGGTTGTGACCCTGCCCCAGGGGTACACAATTGTGAATATGGACACAGACCCCTTCACCTTTGACCGTTCCCGCCATCCGGTCATAGACCTGATCGAGCCGGAGGGCGCGGCGCTCGTGGACCTCTCTGGCGAGAGCTACCCCGACGCCTTCAACCAATTCATAGACATTCTCGCCAAAGAGTACGCCTTCACCGACTACAAAGAGATCGACTGGGAGGCCAAGCGCGCGGAATTTCTGCCCCTCTTCCAGGAAGCCGCCGACAAGCAGGACTCACAAGCCTATCTGCGCGCACTGCGTGACTTCGCCTGGTCGATCCCCGACGGTCATGTGAGCGGCCCCTTCCTGCCGGACGACTTCAGCTTTGCCACGGCGGGTGGCCTGGGCATCGCCATCCGCGAGTTGGACGACGGGCGGGTGATCGCCACCTTTGTTCTGGAGGGCAGCAAAGCGGCTGAAGCGGGCATTGCCCCCGGCACAGAGATTTTGGCCTTCAACGACATTCCGATTGACGCGGTGATTGACGAGGCCGTGGCCTGGTCTGCGCCCTTCAGCACCGCGCATTTCGAGCGGCTGCAAAAGTTGCGCTACGCCACCCGCTTTGCCGCCGGTGTCGAGAGCGCCTCCGTCACTTTCCTGGACGAGAAGGGCGAAGAGACGACAGTGGAGCTGGCTGTGACCGGCGAACGCGACAGTTTCAACTTCTCCAGCTTCAATGTGGGCAAGACGGGTTTTGAACTGCCCGTGGAGTACAAGCTGCTGAAGGAGAGCAATTACGGCTATGTGAAGATCAATAGCTTTGCCGACAACGATCTGCTTTCTGTGCAACTGTGGGAACGGCTTATGCGCACATTGAATGACAATGGCGTGCAGGGATTGATTATTGATATGCGCCAGAATGCGGGTGGTTCGGGCTTCCTGGCCGACCAGATGGCCGCCTACTTCTTTGATGAGGATCACGTGCTGGGCAACACCGGGCGCTATGACAAGAGCCGGGATGAGTTCTATTTCGACCCACGCAGCGAAGAAGTCTTCTACCTGCCCGCGGACGAACTGCGCTACGGCGGCGAGGTGGCAGTGCTGATCGGACCCAATTGCAACAGCGCCTGCGAGTTCTTCACCTACGATATGACGATTGACAGCCGGGCCGCGGTGGTGGGCCACTATCCCACGGCCGGTCTGGGCGGCAGCGTCAAGCAGATCCGCCTGCCGGAGAACGAGCAGTTCCAATACACCGGCGGACGGGCGGTGGACGCCAACGGCGAGATCCACATCGAGGGCAAAGGCGTGCCGCCCACAGTAGCTGTGCCTGTCAACGAAGAGACGCTGCTCACCGACGACGACGTAATTCTCAACACTGCCATCGCCTGGCTGGACGAACAGCTTGCCCTCGAAATCACAAATGGCGGCGATCTGGTCGTGGGTGACGAAGTGGAGGGCGAACTGACGCCCGGCGTGCGCGTGCGCTACACCCTGACCGTTGCCGAAGGCGATGTGCTGAACATTCTGGCCGCCAGCGACGAGATGAATATGCTCCTGACCATCTACGATCTGGCCGACAACCCGCTTCTCTCCAACGACGATCTGATCGAGGGCGACTTCAACGCCGGCTGGACCGAACTGGAAATCCCCGCCGACTTGACGCTGATTGTGGAAGTCTCCTCCGCGGGGGACGACGAGACGGGGTCGTATACGCTGACGATTGAGGATGCGAAGGAGTAGGGAAAGGAGATAGGCGACTGGGGATTAGCGATTGGGGAATGCGTGTCGAATCCCCAATCGCCGCTCCCCAATCGCCGCTCCCCAGTCGCCGCTCCCCAGTCGCCGCTCCCCAGTCGCCGCTCCCCAGTCGCCGCTCCCCAGTCGCCAATCCCCAGTCGCCAATCCCCTTACTGCGCCCTCGCCACGAAGTCGAACTGCAACTGGACTTCGTTGGTCACGTTCGCCACGCTGGGCACGCTGGGGATGGTCAGTTCGTAGTTCTCGCGCAGAATTTGGGTCGCGCCGCTGATGCGCAGTTCGCTGGTGGAGACCACCTGCACCGTAACGGTAAACGTCTCGGCGCGGCTGATCTCCCGGATGGTCAGATCACCGGTGACTTGCAGGTTGAGCGTGTCGCCGATGGAGACTGCCGCAGGAATACCTTCGATGGCCGTCGGCGTGAATGTTATCGTCGGGTAGTTGCCGCTCTGCAGGACAAAGCGGTTGATGGCCCCGTTGCGCCGGTCGCTGTCGGTGACAAAGCCACCAGCATTGATGGCAATCGGGCCGATCTGTAGACCCGTCGGGGCGGCCGGGTTGACCGTCACTTCACCGCTGACACCGTTGTTTGTGCCCACAACCGTCTTCGGGTTGCCCATCAACTCCTCGTTGATCACAAAACGGGCTTCGGATTGGGTGGGGTCCACAGCAAACGTAATGCTGTCGCTGGCGGATGGGGGCGCGGGCGCGGCGGGCGCTTCCGTGGCGGGCGTTGCAGTCGCCTCCACAGCCGGGGCCGGTGCGGCGGGTGGAATGGGTGTGTTGGCTGTCTGTTCGTCAGCAATGGGCGCTTGCGGTTGATTGGACGAGCAGGCTGCCGCCACCAGAAGCAGGATAAGTATAACAGTGACGATCAGGGCGCGATTGGATAGACGCATGGGTGACTCCTCAGTACACAGGAAATGGATGATGTACGGCAGTTTGGGTTAGACATCAGCCGAACAGCCGTAACGATTGGGTATGTCGCGCTGCTCCGGGCAGGTCACGGACCACACCCGGAGCAGGTTGTGCGATTGCTTGAAGATAACAGACAAATGTGCAGAAATAATGGAGAAAAGATTTACGAATCAACAAATCAACCAGCTATCCTACGGTTGAATGGGAACTGATAGCGGGTTACGCAACCCGGCGCTATCGAGCTGCATCTTGACGACTCCTCTCGCACCGATGTATACTGACATTATGATCACGACAATGACTGGCAAAAACCAAGTAACGCTTCCTGCCGAGATCGTCAAGGCGCTGGATCTGACGCCCGGCACGCAGTTGGAGTGGAGCATCGGCGCGGATCGCTCTCTGATTGCGACCCCACAGCCAAACCGCGCGCAGCGGGCTGCTGCCCTCTACGGTGCAGGACGCAGGTATCTGCGCCTCGGCGTTGACCCCGTGGCTGATCTGATCACCGAACGCCTACAGGACGACGACACGAGCATAAACGCGGCGTAAATCCTGCCATAATTTTGCTCCTCGCCGGTCTGTGACCGACGGACGGTTGCCCACCAGACGCCGCCGGGTCACGGACCCGGCGGGAGCAATCGCAATCCCATAGATATTTGCGCCAGGCTGTATTAGTCCACGTCCACCGCCATCTCGTATGGCTGGATCATCGGCACATCCGTCGTGACGCCAAAGACTGTGACAGTATATGTGCCTGGCGTCAGCGTCCCGGTAGGCGTGAATACAAAGCTGGCGTCGCCATTTTGCGCTACTTCCCCCGCCACCCGCTGACCGGAAGCGTCGGTCACCGTCACCACCTCGGCCAGGGAGCCGACCGGCGCAACCGGACTGCTGAAGTGGACTGTCACCAGCGCCCTCGTCGCATCTACACCCGTCACCAGTGGGTCGCGCCAAGTCTGCGCGGCCCGCCGGTCATCCGGCCCACCTGCGCCCCAATCTGTGGCCGTGTCATCCACCAGCAGGCTGCCGTTTGCGCCGCCGGTCACAGCCAGGATGCGGTTGCTGAGGCCGCTGATCGCCCCCCACTGCTCCACCGTCTCCCACGAACCCCGCGTATACTTGTATTGCAGCACGCTTCCCGCTTTGACCAGCGCGCTCCATTCCCACAGATTCTCCCCCGCTTTTGTCATCGGCTGGCTGCCCGGGTTGAAGGCTGCGCCGAAGACGCTGGCGTTGTCCCCGGCGATAAAGAGTTTGTCGCCTTGCGGCATAAAGGCGGGGGCCAACACGCGCCACGTCACCTTCACAAGACTGCTGGCGGCGCTGATCTTCAATTCTGCCGACGGCGCTGAGGCGTTGAAACTGCTGTCCACCTGCTGCGCGGTGTAGATGTACGTGTGATCGGGCAGCACATCCGTATCCGTATACTGCTGCTCTCCGCCCGCAACGACGATGCGTTTGGCGCACCCTTCCTCGCCCGCGCTCACATCCCGCCGACAGAGCAGATAGTGGGAGAAGTCCGCGCTGGGGGAGGCCCACCAACCGACGGTCAATTGCGCGGTCGAGGCGGCAAGCTCCTGGAGGCGGAAAGGACGGCTGGGCGCTTCGCTGTCGTCGCTGGCAACGACCACCAGCTTGCCCGGCGCATCCCACAACGGACCGTCACCCAACCCCGCAGCGTCGGCATAGATCCAATCCCGCCCGCCGGTGACGCTGAAACGGAAGCCGTAGAGATAGTCGCCCACAGCATCGGGCAGAACAAACGCCGCGTAGAGATCGCCGCCATCGGCCTCGCCCGCATACACCGCGTCTACCCAGCGCATCTCCTCTGCGCCGGGCAGCGCATCGGGCAAGGCCGGGGCAAAACCGACCTGGGCCAGAATGGCGGAGGCCGCGGTCTCACCCGCTACCGTTACAACCGCCTGTAACGGACGCGCCGAGTTGCGGACGCTGATTGTCTGTTCAACAGTCGTCGGCTGCACCAGCCGGGCGTCGGCAATCGGTGCGTGGGGGATGGCCTGCACAGATGCGCTGGGTTCGCTCTGCAAACCCACGTCGTTGAAAGCTACCGCCCGGTAGTAGACCGGCTGCCCGTTGAGCAGCCCTTCGTCCACAAATTCTATTGTCCGGCCGCGGTCAGACGCTTCGACAACGCCCACGCGCAGATAGCCGCCCTCCACCAGCGAACGGCGCACATCTACCCGGCTGGTCAACGGCGGGATGGCGACGGTCAGCGTTACAACGCCGCTGCCCTCGGCCACCCCTCCGATGACCGGCGCGATTGGCGGCGTCAGGTCGATCCCCGCCTGCGTGTGCCAGATGCGAAAATCCAGAGACTGCACCACTTCGCCCAGAGCCAGAGTAGCCGTCTGGCCTGTGGCCGCGTCGATCAGCACAGCGCTGCGCGACAGATAGCCCGCCAAGTCCAGCGTAACGGTCTGGCTGATCGGGCTGCGGTTGACCGCGATCAGCGCCGCGCCGCTGGCATCCTTGCGCCCAAAGACGTACAGCCCGGCGTCATCGGTCACAAAAGTACCCCACGCGCCGGTGCGCAAATAGCTGTGCTGCCCGCGCAACTGACCCAGAAAACGATAGGTGTCGAGTAGTTCTGGCTGCTGCTGCGCCCAGGCGGGCAGATCGTCGTAACCTTCCGCATCGGGCCAGGGGTAGGGCTGGCGGTTGTAGGGGTCGTCGCGCTGAGGCTCAGCGCCAAAACCGGCCAGACCCGTTTCGTCGCCGTAGTAGATCGTCGGTGCGCCGGGCAGGGTCATCTGCAGAGCCGCGGCCAGACGCAGCCGGGCGCGGGCATCGGCAAAGCCATCCAGCGGCTCGCCCCGCGCGCGGTCGATCCCCGCGTGATCCAGCACAACCACCGCCCGGTTTACGTCGTGGGAACCGATCAGATTCATCGCGGTTGACCAAGCCGGGTAGGGGTAATCCTCCTGAATCGCGCGCAGCGCGTCCTCGAATTGGGTGGCGGTCAGGGCCGGGATTGTGCCGTCGTTGTCCTGGAAATCAGTGTCGCGCAGGAAGCCCAGCACGGCCTGGCGGAAACGGTAGTTCATTGTGCTGTCGAACTCGTCGCCCAGCAGCCGTTGGCGGGCGTCGTTCTCCTGCCACGTCTCGGCATAGCTGATGGCGTCGGGGTTGGCGGCGCGCGTGGCCTGTTGCCAGAGGCTGAAGAAGTCCGGGTTGATGCCCACCACATCGGGCACCACATCCACGCGCCAGCCATCCACAGCGGGCAGTTGCAGATAGCCGGTGGCAATGCCCGTCTCGGCGGCCAGCCAGTTGTCAATCACTGACTGGCTGGCGGTGTTCAGTTGGGGCAGGCTGTCGAAGCCGGCCCAGGCGGTGTAGTTTGTGTCGCCAGCGCAGACGCCGCTGCCGGCGGGTTGGGCGGGCTGGAAGAAGAAGTAGGCGCGCCAGGGACTCTCCAGCGACTCGCACGCGCCCAGCTCGGCGTGGCGCTGGAAGCGGTCAAAGATCGGCGCGTCGCTGCTTACGTGATTGGGCACGCCGTCCAGAATCAGGCGCATCCCCCGCGCCTCCACCTCGGCGGCGAAGGCGGCAAAGAGCGCGTTGCTGGCATCCGGGTCGCCACGCACGGCCAAATTTTCGGCGATCTGCCGGTAGTCGCGCCCGTCGTAGCGGTGGTTGGAGGGGGAGTCGAAGATCGGGTTGAAGTAGATCGTCGTCACGCCCAACGCCTGCAGATAGTCCAGCTTCTCGGCCACGCCCTGCAGGTCGCCGCCGTAGAAGGTGGAACTGTAGGTACCAAACCAGTCGGGATTGAGCGCAGGGTCGTTGGGTTGCGGGTCGGGCACGGGCCGATTCCAGGGCGAAACGGGGAAGGCATGGCCGCGTTCGTTCTCGTAAAACCAATCCTCGGCGCTGGGGTCGTTGGCCGGGTCGCCGTTGCGGAAACGGTCCGGGAAAATCTGGTAAATGAGCGCGTTTTTGGCCCACTCCGGCGTGGCAAAGGCCGGGTCGTAGGTGTAGATGTCCCAGCCCTGGTCGCTGCTGGGCTGGGCTGTGAAGGCGCGCCCGCTGCCCCCGTCGCGCCGGTTCTCGTCGGCGTAGAAGATCTCTTCGTCGCCATCGCTGATCTGAAAAGTGTAGCTGTAAATTTCAACCGCCGGGCCGCTGTTGAAGGTGACTTCCCAATAGTCGTAGCCCCAGGGCACGGCCTCGGCATCCCTGGCGACCCGGCGCAGGGGCAACGTGCGCTTTGCGCCGCTGCCGATGGCCGTCAGGAGCAGGTCCACCCGTTCCACATCTGCCGCGCTGGTGCGTAAGCGCAGAGTTACGTCGGTAGCAAAAGTGACCGCGCCGAAAGGGGTGCGATAGCCGTCACTACGGCTACGGTGCAGCAGGCCAGTCTGGTCTATGCGCCCGTCGCCCAGGGCCGGCGGCAGGTCGGCGGCGTCATCGGGCAGGGGCGCAACCGCCGCGCTGACGCCATTCGTCGCCCGGTCGTAAATGAACGTGACCAGCCCGCCCGCCTCCGCCACGTCAAACGTCAGGTTGGCCCCGCCCGCTGCGCCGTTCTGCCCGTAGTTTTCGTCCCACGCGCCGTTGAGGGCCGCTTTGAATTCGTAGCTGCCAGCGGGCAACTCGACAGTCAGCGTCCACACGCCGTCGCCGTCCGCGTCCGCGGCCTGCACCGCGGGGTCGGCAGGCTCCCACGCCACGCCGCTGACGAGCGGGGCGTAGCTGCCGGGGAAGCTGACGGAGGCGGGTGTGGTCTCCTGGGCAAAGAGCTGGGATTGGGGCAGCAGACCGACCAGCAGAGCGACAGTCAAGGCCAGGCGGAGCAGCCAGGAGTATGAGATAGTGGGGCGGATGGGTTGCATGGAAGAATTCCTCATTGTAGGGCGGAATGGTATTCGGCCGTCTAATCCGTCTCCCTATTTTCAAGTCAGGCGACGACAAGCCAATCATAGCGGATGGGGACGCTGCCCGTCAATCCAGCACGCAGCGAGGGTTTGAATTCCGAGGCAAAGTGCGCTATTCTGCACGACAGAGAATTGCGTATACAATATGGCGAAAAGATCGATGTCATAAGCGTTCGTCGTTCGCTACACGTCGTGCGTGGTGCGTGGTGCGTACCCGCGCAGTGAGCGCTGATTGAGCGGTGTCCTTGAGCTTTGTCGCTTGTACTGAGCCTGTCGAAGTAAAGGGTAGCCGAGTCTGCAAGGCGTATCGAAATCAAGCGAACGGGTGCTACGACTGATCTTCCCACCCGCTCAGTGAGCGCTGATTGAGCGGCGTCCTTGAGCTTTGTCGCTTGTACTGAGCCTGTCGAAGGGTAGCCGAGTCTGCGAGGCGTATCGAAATCAAGCGAACGGGTGCTACCACTGATCTTCCCACTCGCCTATCCTTCGACAGGCTCAGGAACCGCTCAACCGGCGCTGGTCTATCGCCGTCCGTGTCATCCCTTCACCTTGTCATCCCACCAAGAGAATCCAATGTCCCGTTCCTTCACCCCCGTCGAAGTACCCCAATCCATTCTGGATCGCTTCAAAGTGCTGCCCGTCGCCACCATCTGGAATCACGTCTGGCGCGACGCGGATGTGCCCCTGCCTTTTATGGAGGGCGTCTTCCCCTATACGCCGGGCAAACGGCTGGCTGCCCGCGCCCGCACATTGCGCTTTCTGCCCCCCCGCCCGGATTTGATGGCCGCGATGGAAAAGGGCGAAAACGGGCCTGAGTACAGGGCGATGGCCCGCTGTGGCCCAGGTGATGTGCTGGTGGCGGACATTATGGGCAACACCCGCGCCTGCATCTTTGGCGATGTCAAGGCGATGCAACTCAAAATGAACAGAGCCGACGGCATTGTGACCGACGGGGCCATCCGGGATCTGGAGGTGATGGAGCGGGAGAACTACAACCTGATCATCTACGCCCGCGCCCGCACACCCTACGGTTCTGCGCCCTGGGCCATCCCCGCCGAGGAGAACGGCGACATCCAGTGCGGCGGCGCGCTGGTGCGTCCCGGCGATGTGCTGGTGGGCGACGGTGACGGGGTGGTGGTGGTGCCCTCCTGGTTTGCCGAGGAGTGCGTGCAAATTGTGGAGGATCACGAGGGGGTGGAGGCGTACATCAAAGAGAAGATCGCAGCCGAAGGCGTGCGTCCCGGCAAATACTACCCGCCCCAGCCGGCGATGTGGGAGGAGTGGCGGCGTGGGAGATAAAGCTGACAGGGTGAGCGGGTGACAGGGTGAAAAACTGTCACGAAAAAACTCGCGTCGTCGTAGGTTGGGTTCTCCCGGCAAGAGATCGCTGCCTACGCTCCAACGCACGCCGGGAGAACCCAACGTAGAGCCAGGTGTCGAATTGTGTTATACTGGCCCTTATCGTAACCTATCCCAATACAGACGTCGGGGATCGCTTCCCCACAATACGGATGGCCGTCTGCGCGTGGAGCGGGTACAGTTCGTCGGCGCAGAGAGTGACTGGTAACGTCCGTTGGGATATGTGCTGGCGCTGCGGTTGACAGGTATACAGCGAGGAGATACTCTGAATTTATGAACAGGCCATCCTTTCGCAGCGACATCTTTTATTCCGTCCAGAACGAGGATTACCGCACAGAGGTGGCAGTGCTGCGCCGCCTGTCGCGCTCTGGCCCTGTGCGCGTGCTGATGGTGGCGTCGGCCGGCGAGAATGTGTTGAGCGTTCTGGCGGCAGAACCCAACGCGGATGTGTACGCCGTTGACACGAACCCCGCGCAAATACACCTCTGTGCGCTGCGTCGCAGCGCGGTTGCCCATCTATCGCGCGCGCGGCACCTTCAGTTGCTCGGCAGCGACGGTCTTGCCGCGGGTGATGCGGGCGCGGCCACACGGCTGGCCTTGTACGAAAGCGTGCGACCGCATCTCCCGCCCCCAAGCCGGGACTTCTGGGATGAACGTCGCGACCGGGAAGTGGCCTTTGGCGTGCATTTCGTGGGCCGCAACGATCTGCTCATGTGCGAAATCCAACAGCGCCTGCGCGCGGCGGGCTTCGATCCCCTGCGCCAGCCTTTGCGCAACGACCAATTGGCCGCGTGGCAGTCGGTCTACGCCGAGGTGATGAGCGTAGACTACTTTTTACACACATTCGGTCTGCCCAGCCCAAGCGCAGCCGCCAGGCTCGCCAGTCTGGCCGGGCGAACGGCTGAAAACCATTTTCGGGCGCTGCAACAACCGCAAGCAGAGTACAACTACTTTCTGACAACTGCGTTGGAAAACCGCTACGCCGCGGAGGCGGGCGCGGACGGTTTTCCGGCCTATTTGCAGGAGGAGGGGTATCGGGCGCTGCGCCAAGCGGGACGGTTGGAGCGTCTCCACCTCCACACCGGCAGCATCTTCGACCAGGCCAAGTCGCTGGCGGACCTTGCCGGTGGCTTCGATCTCATCAGCATCTCCAATGTCGCCGACTGGCTGGATGACCGCCAGTTTGCGGATGCAGTCAGCCAGATGCGTGAGTGCCTGACAGCGGGCGGTGCACTGCTGGCCCGGACAGCCACAGGCAGCCCTATGATCAGCGACGTGATCGCCACGCAATTGCGCTCGGATGCAAAATTCAACAACGAACTCGCCCGCATTGAGCGCGGTCCCTGGTTTCGCATTGTCGCGGCAGGCATCCGCGCCTAGTCGAATTCTGTAGGTGCGGTTTGCAACCGCACATCTACCTGAAGAAAAGAAGACCAAAGGAGTTGCAACGATGGAAATCCCTCTATCCCCTCTGGAATTTGCCCGGCGGGCGCGCAGATTGTACGCAGAGCGCGAGGCGGTTGTAGATGGGGACCTGCGCCTCAGCTATGCGCACTTCTTCGACCGCTGTGACCGCTGGTCCTGTGCGCTGCAAAAATTCGGCATCCAGCCGGGCGACCGGGTGGCTTATATCGCACCCAACACCCATGCCCAACTTGAATCATTCTATGCCGTGCCCCAAATTGGAGCGGTTCTCGTGCCGATCAACTACCGGCTCAGCCCCGACGACTTCGCCTATATCATCAACCACAGCGGCGCGCGCATTGTCTGTGCGCATAGCGATTATCTGGAAGCGGTAGACAGCATCCGCGCCCGATTGCCGCAGGTCGAGCACTTTGTGGCGCTGGAAGGGGAGCGGGGTGGCTGGATTGATTACGAGGCAACCCTAGCCGCGGCTGCGCCTGACTTTGCGCGTCCGGCCATCGCTGAAAACGATCTGATTTCGATCAACTACACCAGCGGCACCACCGCCCGTCCCAAAGGGGTGATGATTACCCATCGCAACGCCTATCTGAATGTGGTGGGCACGCTTGTCCATCACTCTTTGACAGCCGCAGACCGCTATCTGTGGACGCTGCCGATGTTCCACGCCAACGGCTGGACCTTTGTCTGGATTGTCACGGCGCGCGGTGCGGCCCATATCTGCCTGCGTAGAGTGGAGCCACGCGCCATCTTTGCCACCATCGAGCGCGAGCAGATCAGTCTGTTTTGCGCTGCGCCAACAGTGCTGATCGGCATTGCCAACGCGCCGGAAGAGTTACGTCGCAACGCACGCCGGGGTGTTCGTCTGATGACAGCCGGCGCGCCGCCCGCGGCTGCTACCATCCAACGCATCGAGGGTGAGCTGGGCTGGGAGCTGACCCAGGCCTACGGGCTAACCGAGACATCGCCCTTTATCACCATTTGCGAAGAACGCCCGGAACATCTCGACCTTTCACCGCAGGCGCGCGCAGTCGTCAAGGCGCGCCAGGGCGTTGAACTGATCACCTCCGGGGAATTGCTGGTGGTGGACGCCGACGGTGTGGAAGTGGCCCACGACGGGCACGCGCTGGGCGAAATTGTGGTGCGGGGCAATGTGGTGATGAAGGGCTACTTCAACGACCCGCAAGCCACGGCCACGGCCATGCGTGATGGTTGGTTTCATTCGGGCGATGCGGCTGTGGTACACCCGGACGGCTATGTGGAGATTCGTGACCGTTTCAAAGATGTGATCATCAGCGGCGGCGAAAATATCTCCTCGGTGGAAATTGAAGGCGTGTTGTTGCATCACCCATCTGTGCAGGAAGCGGCCGTGGTGGGTATGCCCCATCCCCGCTGGGGTGAATCGCCCCACGCCTTTGTGGTCTTACGATCGGGCACAACGGCAAGCGAAGACGAGATGAAACAGTTTGTGCATGAACGGCTCGCCCATTTCAAAATGCCCCAATGGGTCACATTTGTGGATGATCTGCCCAAAACCGCGACCGGGAAAGTTCAAAAATATGTGTTGCGTGGTCGGGGTACAGCCATTATCAGCCAGTAAACGTTCTACTTGTGCTATCCTCAGTAAATCACAATTTCGGTGAGGAGAGAGTATCCGCAGATGCCTGTTCAGCCGCATCTGCGGATGCTCTCTCCGCGTTTTCGATAACATTTGTGATCTAACTGACTATCAAAACCGATTCCCACAACAGAGAATGGCGCTGGCACAAACCGATACACCGAAACTTGATGCCGGGGATCGCTAGTGTCGAAGGTCTACTGCGCGGATTACCAGTGCCGCGCGTGGATATTCCATTCGCAGTCCAAGTAGCGTAAGCAAGCACCCGCCCAACACCGGCTGGCAGGCGACGGAGACCAACGCTGCGCTCATTCCAGCGAGTCGCAGATACCCGTCCTGCGCCTGAAGCCAACCGTCCGGCGGCTTGACCCACAAAAGAGGAGAGTATCAAGTGATTTGGCTTTGGGTAGGATTCATCGTCTTTGTACTACTGATGTTGGCGTTAGACCTGGGGGTCTTTCATCGTCACGCCCATGTGATAACGGTAAAAGAGGCCCTCGTGTGGTCCGCCGTCTGGATCACCCTGGGGTTGTCCTTCTCCGTGTTCGTGTACTACGCGTACGAGAGCCACTGGCTGGGTCTGGGTAATTCGATTGATGCGGCCGACGGGTTGATCAACGATGGCACGACGGCGATGATCAAGTACATCACGGGTTACGTCGTGGAGAAG
>CAMDEX010000091.1 GCA_945897075.1 Litorilinea aerophila | reverse complement strand
TGCCAGCGCCCCACCAATTGTACTTTCGGCGGCCCTGACCTCAGCGATCTCTACGTGACGAGCATCGAAGGCCATCTGCTGCGCGCCAGGACGGATCGGCGGGGGAAAGCGATGGGATAATCACCGAACTGCACCTGCGTTTCCAATGGATTCCACAAAAAAGCCCCAGCTATAGTTATTTTAGCTGGGGCTTTTACTTACCATCTGTTCTGCTTGAACTGTCTTGTACGTATTCAGCAGGGTGCAGTTGCTCTTATCTTTCAGAACAAATGTTCGAGCAAAAAATGTAGTGATCAGCGATAATATGGAATGAGAATCGGCATTTTTGGTCAAAGCCTACCGAGCGTCGGCGCAAAATCACCGTTTTTCCATTTCACCATCTCGCTGACCAGTACAATTTTTGCAAAATTTAGAGCAAACTGTGCAAAATTAACGCCTTTCTCTGTAGAACTCTTGTGCTAAAGATAAGAGCAACTGCACCCTATTCAGCATCAGCGGTAGATATTCGGACGGGAGCTCGCTACGCCGAGTACCAATCCAATGATGATCCCGATTAGCGTCAAAATGATGTCGGTCTGTATACTTTCCATTTCTTCTCCTTTCTACTCTTGTCTTTTTGGATTGTTTTGGCAGAAAATATGGGGTATACGTATTATTACACAATACCGTGGGCAAAATTGCTAGATACCAATTTAGTAAGATTACTAAGTCATGTGTGTTATATTGTTTGCAGCCAGCATCAACGCTCACATATTCCCATTGCACATACCAACAAGGAACCTGAATACTGTGAACAGTAATGACGATCAAATCAAGGAATTTGGTAAGTTAGTGAAGGCGGCCATTGGCAGCATAGCTGCACTTGAAGGAAAGTCCGAGTCTCGGGTTGAGCAGGACATCGGTGACAAAATCGGTAAATCCGCTTCGACAGTTCGGAAATACAAAGGTGAGGGACTGCCGCCTGATTGGGAAACTATAGAGATTCTTGCAGACTTTGGCGTCAAGAAAGGTTATCTGAATCAACGTTGGTTAGAAAAGTTTTTGCATGCTTCCCGGTATTTGCATGTTTTCCGGTATCCGAATCTAAAAGCAGACGAGGTTCTCAATAGGTTATATCCGAAGAATCCGTCTATCGCTCGATCCGGCCTGAATCCTGTTGACAATTTACCGGCTCCCCCATTCATTGAGTACTTGCCAAGACGGGTGCCAGAACAGGCTGTCATTGAAGCGTTAGCGGGGAGGGCTGCATTGGTAATGGTTGTGGGGAGCGGCGGTGTTGGCAAGACCAGCCTAGCCTATCATATCTCCAAACAAAGCATTTCGCCAGACTTTCCAACCGAAAATTATCAGGCTGTCGTTTGGGTTGATGTGGTCGGGCGACAGTGGGTCTTAACCCTTGATATGGTGCTAGATACGATTGCGCGCACGTTGAACTATTTCCCTGTGGCAGGTGAAACATTGCAGGAGAAGTTCTGGCAGATTGACAAAATCTTGCGCAAGCAGCGTGTACTCATCGTTTTAGATAGTATCGACACGTTGCTTGACCGGATCAACGAAAAACCGGTCAGCGAGATTATTAGCTGGCTGCAAAGCATTCCTGAACCCAGTAAGGCATTGGTAACATGTCGGCGGTACTTCCGGTACGCTACCAATGATCTCGATTGGAATAGTACAATCGTTGTTAGACTGAAAGAAATGAGTGAAGATGAAGCCAAGGTGTTCGTTCAGCAGCGCTGTAAACCTAATAGCATCGCGACTGTTTTTCGTGAAGAGAAATACCTATCACAATTTTTGAAGGCAACCGGTGGTAACGCAAAGGCTATCGAGGTGGCCTTGGGTTATTTGAGACACGATGGACGAGCAGTTGAAGAAGTGATTGATGAATTGCTGGATGGAAGAGGTGAACTATTTGATATGCTGTTCGCCCGCTCCTGGGACTCACAGGTTCGTGATCACGGACGTACAGTATGGATGGCTATGGTAGTCTTTCCTCGCAGCGCCGATCCTGATGCCTTGCTGAAGGTCTCTGGTTTGGAGAAGCAGGATTTCGACAAGTCTTTGAGCGAATTGACCGAGAGGGCTTTGCTCGATAGAGTCCAGCAGGAGGATCGAACTCGAATCACTATGCACCCGCTTGCGCGTGCGTACGCGCGCAACCACTGGGAGAAGCGTAGCCTGTTTCAGGAAGAATCCTCTGAACGCTGGCTACAATGGCACTTGGAGTTTGTTGAGCCTATCGGTTCCTGTTGGGACGACATCCAACGGCTGGAAAGGCTGGATTTTGAGAGTGATCATATCGTCAGCGTCATGCGTTGGGCGTTAGATCACCACAAATATGACGAAATTTATCGACTGGCCGAAGGAACGCGATACTACTATTACGTGCGCGGTCAGTTAGATAGGCGGCTGATGGTGGACAAACTGCATCTTGATGCGGCCCGATTGGAGTCGAACCGCCCTGAGGAAATCAGGGCACTTACCTATCACATTCTGATTGCAGGCAGACAGAACGGCGATAACCTGGTGAGTCAATACTATACGGACTTAGAGGGATGTGCCCCGATACCCGATAAATTGCTCGGTCTGTATTGGCAGGCCAGCGCGATGTATCAGATGAATGAGGGTAATTATCAGAGGTCCATCGAGCTATGGAGCAAGACCCTGCACCATCACGATATGCGTATGGTCGTCGGTGCCGGGCATTGGATTGCACGATGCTACCTTCTATTAGGTAATCTGGAGGAAGCTCGCCGGACTCTTGAAACATCGCTGCCTATTGCCAAGCAAAAAAATTACATTCGCTCCATTTTGATTCACCATTTGCTTTTGGCCCATATTGCAACCAAACAAGGGTGCATTGATCAGGCATGGAATCTGTTGAAGGCGGGATCGGAGCAAGCCGGAAGCTTAATCTGTCCGATTGAGCGGGCGGAAGTTACATTCGTTCGAGGGGAATTGTATCTTGCCGAGGGAGAAACTCTGAAAGCGGCTGAGGAACTCAGACAAGCTGCTCATTGGTTTGAGCGAATGAAAATGAAGGAGCTTTTTGACGCTGAATCCTTGCTAAAAACCTTGGACGATGTTTGAAAGGCTTATCATACAGGTCTCAGTGTTCTAATGATCGGAAAACTGCGGGTCTCAAACTGCACAGAGTATAGGAGAACAATCCCATGACTGAACCGCCCGATCTCGCGATCCTTTTGCGTAAATATATCCGGGAGCGTTTTGACAATAAAGGTTCACAAGCCCTGGCCAGGCGGGTCAATGAACGTTTTGCGGAGCAGCCTGGTGTTGACTTTCTCACACGTAACACCATTGACAATTGGCTCCGTGGTCACGCGAAAAACGTCCGTGAGTGGGAAAAGCTCGCTGCCGTGGCCGCAGTGTTGGGCTTGAGCGAGCCAGAAGCTGATGAATTGTTGCGCGCAGGGGGTCAACTCTCCATCGCAGAAAAACGCCTGAGTACCGAACGGGCAATCCAACAGAAAATAGTGGCGTGCTGGCCGCCTACCGTAGCTGATCTTTCTGGCACGACTTCATCTGATTTCACACCCAACCACACTAACGGATTTATAGCAGTGCGCCCGCCCAGCAAGGAAGACGCCGATCCAATCGTTGAGTCGATGCCCTCGCAAAATCAACGTGAGCAAGAAGGAACAACTGTCACAGTCTACAATACCCGGCGTTTGCTGTTGCTTGGTGGTCTCCTTGTGCTGCTTGCATTGGTTGTGCTGGCGAGCTGGCAACGCCTGAATGCGCAGCCAACACCTCCCCCCATCCCACCCGAAGCCACTGCACTGCCCTTCTTTATTGACGATTTTACCATCTCTGGACGCTGGGATCTGAGCGAAGCCACGTATGTTGCATTCAACCAGAAGCGTTTGTGGTTTGATACTCCTGTAAACGGGACGCGTGGCTGGCGTGCGGATGTGGTCAATCCCCAATGGAATGTGGATATGCCCATCTCACGCCTGCGCTTTACCGTAGGGCTAGAGATGCCGCTGGATCAAACGTGGGGTTCTGTGGGTGTGCAGACAGAATGTTATTCCAAACGCTACGCCGACGATGATGGGGACAATGATTGGTTGCTTGTCTATATCGGTGGGGCGCAGCGCACGGTATGGCTGGAATATACACCTATGGAAGAACAGATGCCGGTGCAAAAACTCCACTTTAACCCCATCGCCAGCGGCCAGCCGTATACGATTGACCTGATCTGGACAAAACCAGGCGTGCAAGTTTATGTGGATGACAAACTCCAGGGACCGGTGATCCCTTGCCTGCACCCACGTCAATTTAATCTGAATGCTGGTTTGAATCCAGGAGAACAGGTGCGGGGCTACATTGACGACTTTCAGGTGTGGAAGTAGTTAAGTCATCAAGTAGAACAGATTAGTCAGCGACTAATCGTTAAAATGACTGGATTTTCAGCCTAATTTTCGTTATGCTAAAAGGGCCGAACATAACAACCGACGTTCTAATGCTATTCAAAGGAGACAAAAATGAAAGATCGCATCCGATTTCGTTTCACGCAACTCACTCTGGTCTGTTTGATGATTTTGAGTAGTTTGGGCAGTCCAGCCGCACTCAACGCGCAGATACCAGATACCCCAGACGCACCCCCCAAAGTCTACCTGCCACTGATTTCTATAGGGGGTGAACCTGACCTGGCGGCTGATGAGGATGTCATTCCCGGTCAGTTGCTCTCTACCTCCCCAGCCTGTTTTCCCGAATACCCCAACCTGCCGATGATCCTAGGTAGCGAGGGCAATGACCTCAATCTGCGCGGGACGGCAAACGGTGAGCGAATTTGTGGTCTTGGCGGAGACGATCGCATCTACGGTGCCAAGGGCAATGATTTCTTGCAAGGCAACACTGGCAACGACATTGTCAATGGAGAGGTTGGCGATGATTTCTTGCGCGGCGGGCAAAACAAAGATGAACTCAACGGCGGCGATGGCAACGATACTCTCTATGGTGATTTGGGTGACGACACGTTAAATGGCAACATTGGCAACGACTATGTCGCCGGTGGTGAAGGCAATGATACAGTGCGCGGCGGTCAAAACGACGACACTGTGTTGGGCGATGCCGGTAATGACACCATCTACGGCGACAATGGCAATGACAAATTGTGGGGCGGCGCTGGCACTGATACCTTCATTTACATGGCCGGCAATGGCAACGACGAGATTCACGATTTCGAGTGGTCGGGAGATAGTCTACAACTCGACGGCGTTACTATCCAGAGCTATACGCAGTTGGGCCTAGATTGTCGAGTCAACTTATCAACCGGTGCCACCATCCTTATCAAAGTGGGTGCTTGTCCCACTGCGACCAAAACCGTGACGTATAGCCCAACTACCGAGCTCTTTGCCAACCCGGAGCGGGGGTTTTACCGCTACTTTGAAAGCCGTAGCAGTAGCAATCCACCTGATCTATGGACCGTAGCTGATCTGCAGGACACGGATGCAGTAGACTGGTTAGAAGCGCCGGAGGAAGCGACCATTACCCAAATCTACTGTCTCTTTTATTTGGATACATTCCTGGACAGGGAGATCTCCAAAACTTTTTTGGATCACATTCGCGCCAATTTGACCACCATCCGCAACACCGGGCGCAAGTGCATTTTGCGCTTTGCTTACATCTGGGACAACGACGACGACGACGCCACCGACGACGGCAACACCGACGCCAATGGCGATGGCATCCGCGATATTCTACAAGATGACAACTGGGACACCGAGCCAGACCTGGACCAATTGCTCGCCCACATCGACCAGTTGAAGCCAATTTTGCAGGACTATAGCGATGTGATTGCCGTGATGCAGGCCGGTTTCATCGGCATTTCGGGCGAGTGGTACTACACCGACCACTTTGTGGCTGATCCCACCGATCCCGACACGATCTCAGCGGTGCAACATGAACGGCGTAAACAGGTGGTAATGCGCCTGTGGGAAACTCTGCCCGTCACCCGCACGATCGCGCTGCGTACCCCGCAACTCAAAAAGATGATGTTCGGTCGCACTACGCCAATTACTAGACCCGAAGCATTCAAGAACACTCCTATCGCGCGCATCGGTTTTCACAACGACGCCTTTCTGAATTCATACGGGGATAGCGGCACCTTTGAATCAGATGCGGATCGCACCTATCTCCAGGCGGAAAGCCTCTATCTGGGCATGGGTGGTGAAGTCAATGAACCAGACCCACCCGGCGTACCGTCACGCAGTTGCGCCAACGCTGTCAGCGAGATGCGCAAGTATCATTGGTCTTATATCAATACCGACTACTACATCCCCACCCTGCAAGATTGGAGGAATGGCGGCTGCATTCACAATGCGAGCAACATTGCCGGCAGCATTCTGGATCGTCTGGGCTATCGTTTCGTCTTGAAACGGGGCATTTATCCCACAATGGCGAAACCTGGCGGCAAACTGGCTGTGCGTATTGAACTGACCAACGAAGGCTTTGCCGCACCCTACAACAAGCGCAGCGTCTATCTGGTTCTACGCAACACGAGTACAAATATCAACAGTTATTCAGCCCTGTTGCCCGATGATCCGCGTCTTTGGTTGACCGGACAAACGCATGTGATTTCCCGCACCGTCACGCTACCCACTACCCTCCCTGTCGGGAATTATGCGTTGTATCTGCATCTGGCCGATCCGGCAACGACTTTGCGCAATCTGCCCGCCTATGCGATCCGGCTTGCCAATGCCAACCTGTGGCCAGCCACAAACTGGAACGGGATGAACAATTTGCGCCACACAGTCACCGTTAGTAACACGGCTGTCAACGCACGCAACGCATCGCAAGACAAGGGCGATGCAGAGGTGGAAGAAACACTTGTCGAATGGGAAGAAACCGACATCTTGTGGACGGAGGAAGATAGTATCGAACCGGACAGTCCAGAGGAAAGCGCAGCGGATGAAGGTGGAGCAGTGGCGGAGACACCAACCGCTGCTCACAATTTATTTCTGCCTATTGTTGCCCAGAAGTAGCGGCGCGGCGCGGGTATCACAGCCACCGATAGGGGTAAAGCAAAGTCCCCGGCACTTTCCGAAGTGCCGGGGACTTTTTCGTTGACTACTACGCCAGACTGATGGCGGTAAAGGAGAGGGGCGGCAGGCTGAGGGCGATTTTGCCGTCCTGCACGGGCAGGTTGGCGATTTTCTTGGCGGTGAGCAGATTGGGCTGCTCCCAGTTATTGGCGGCTTTGGGATCGCTGCCGGCAAGCTGCCACGTCTCTTGTACACGCTGGGGTGCGCCGCCCTGCCAGACCAGTTCGGTGTGGACGGTATCCGTCTGGCTGCGGTTGACGACGAAAAGGGCCTGGCTGCCGGTCGCCTCGTCGTAGCTGGCCGAAACGTCCAGGTGGGGCACATCGCCGTAGCGTGCGGTCTCGTGGCGGGGGGATTGCACCAGCAGATCGAGCGCCTTGCCCCGCGCCAGATTGCTCATCAGTTGGAAGGGGTAGAAGGACGCCTGTTTAAGCAGACCGTCGCGGCGGGTGTGCAGCCAGGAGATGATATTGACGACCTGGGCCACACAGGCCACCTTCAGCACATCCGACTTGCGCAGGAAAACGTTGAGCCATTCGGCCACCAGCAACGCATCCTCCAGGTTGTAGATCTCCTCGCTCAGATGGGGCGCTTCTGTCCAGTTGCCCCGCCCCGAACGGTCTTTGTACCAGACCTGCCACTCGTCCCAGGAAAGATAGACGTCGTGCTTGCTGCGCCGTTTGGCTTTGGCGTAGCGCAGGGTGGCGGCGACGGTATCCACATAATTTTCCAGGTCAATGGGCAGGGCCAGGTAGCTGGCCGTGTCATTTTCGTGGTTTTGCGCGTAGTAGTGGATCGAGTGGTAATCCACCTTTTCCCAGGCAATCTCCAACGCGACCCGATCCCATTCGGGATAGGTCGGCATCCGATCATTCGACGAGCCGCAGAGAACGGTTTTGATGGAGGGGTCCTGCCACTTCATCATTTTGGCCGCTTCCAGTGCCTTCAGCCCGTATGCTTCCGCTTCCAGATGGCCGATCTGCCAGGGGCCGTCCATTTCGTTGCCCACGCACCAGTACTCGACGGCGTGGGGCGCGCTGTAGCCGTGGCTGGCGCGCAGATCGGCCCAATAGCTGCCGGTAGGCGCGTTGCAATACTCCACCAGATTGCCCGCGCTCTCAATCGTACCCGTGCCCATATTCACGCCGAGCATCGGCGCGCTGTTGATGGCTTGGCAGAAGGCGATAAATTCGTTGGTGCCGAACTGGTTGGTCTCGATGGATTGCCAAGCCAGTTCGCGGCGACGGGGGCGATCCGACTTGGGGCCAACGCCGTCCAGCCAGTTGTAGCCGCTGAGAAAGTTGCCGCCCGGATAGCGCATGACAGTGTACTTCTGCTCGCGCAGCGCCTCCATCACGTCCGTGCGCAGACCGTTGGCGTCGGACAGGGGAGAGGCGGGGTCGTAGATGCCTTCGTAGACACAGCGGCCCATGTGTTCCACAAAGCCGCCAAAGAGCAGCGGCGAGATGTCGGCGATGGTGCGGTTGGTGTCAATAAAGATTTTTGCAGTCGAGTTGGTCATGGAAATTGAGTCCTGGAATGGTGGTGTTTGGTAAACCATCTGTGGAGAAGACGTAGTAAGTGTCGCCCTCCTTCGCCAGCACCGGGTCGTGGATGCGCTGGACAAAACCTGTCGTTTCTAGCGTGCGGCTGGGTTGGGCAGGCAGAGCAGATTGGGTTTGGGATGGAATGGCTGTCATTGGCTGGCAGGCTGTCAATCCAAGCAGCAGACAGGGCAGGATAGTGCGTAGCCTAAGCGCCTGTAGCCACAAAGATCGGCTGCACCGTAACGCCTGTCTGCGCATCCACGAAGATCGTCTCAAATTTGCGCCGATTTTCATCATCCACAGCCTCTACAAAAAAAACCAGCGAAATTTCAGATAGGTGAAGTTTGGTGGCATAACGAACCGCTTGCGTGATCGCCTGTTGATAGGCAAAGGCATCAACAAAACTCTTGAGTTCCACGCCATAAAGCTGATCAGCATAGCGGATCAACAGGTCGATCTGACCGTTTCCGGTCGGAAACTCTGGCGTCACTTGACCGCGCCGGCTTTCCAAAAAGCGCGCCAGATACATAAAGAGGTTGAAATGATAGACAGCCTCGAAGATATGCAGATCGCTGCGGTGCGGCGCGTCTTTGAGCAACCACTCCCGGTTTTCTCGAAAATAACGTTCATAGCGGCGCAGCAGCGCTTTGATATTCAAACTGGTTTCGTTGATGATCGCGCTGATATCTTCAAAAGGCTGGTAAAGCGTACCCAAGCGATTGAACAACTCGTGGGCAAAGGCATAAAAGAGCCGTTTCTGGACAAAGGGTGAGGGAAACTTGAGATAGAGATTGTCAACAGTCGCCTCGATGTCAACCACACCGTTCAAATAGAGATAGTTGAAAAGTGGATCGTCAAAGCTAAACTCGATTGGTTGATCGGTTTTGAAGAGATTGAGCACGACCTGCTTGTAGGGTTCCTCTCTGGCCTTGCTGACGATATTGAGGATATTGTTGTTGCCCAATCCTTTGAGCGCCCATAGAAAAGTGCGGTCGAATTCCTTCATGCCAATCGGCGCGAGCGCTTCTGCCTTCTCGCTTTCCCGCTTTGTGACAGCTTCGTTATAGGTTTCGGTCAACAATTCGCCCAGCCAACAGGTCAAGCCGGGTTGTCCCTGTGTCTCGTAGTAGACGCGCTCGCTGACCGCCGGTTCGATGGGCTGCCCGCTTTCCTGTTCATACCACCTGAACAAGCCCACCACCTCGGCTTGCGTCAAATTAGGGATGCGAATGCTGCGCTGCACGTTAAAGGGCGAGCCTGAAATATTTTCGACGCCCAATACACCGCGCACCCCAATCAGGGCCAGGCCATGCAGCCAGTAGCTCTTCTCCCATGCGCTTTTGTCAATCTCATTCTGCCGTTCGCTGTAAATGCTGCGAAACTCGTTGACATAGCGGTTGATAAATTCGGGCGGCAGCGCATCAAATTCATCCAGGACGAGAATCAACGGTTTACTGAGATAGCGTGGCGTAAAGAGCGTGCGTAGTTCCATCCAATTGTGGATCGCGGGAAAATCCACGTTCAACTGGTTGCGCAGATTTGTCACCAATAGATGCAGAGCCGCTTCCGTGCTTGTCACCGATTTGCCGGATTGCATCGTAGTAATCAGGGACGCGAATTGCCCTTCAGCCTGAATCCTCTCGACAACCTGCTGCATCACCCAGCTTTTGCCAGTTTGCCGTGGCCCCCAGACTGTGACGTAGTGTCCGGCCCCTGCGTTCTCCTCCCCCAGCAATTGTTGGCGAACGTCTTCGATCAGCGCGGTGCGTGGCGCATAATAATGCAGGTTCGTATTGATGGGTCCGTAGGATGAAAAGGTGCGTGTCATGTGTCTGTCAACTCTGCTTATTTTCCACCCAAGCCTGCGGTTGTGATGCCCTGGATGATCTGCTGTTGGAAAATGATATGGGTGTATTCAAAGTTAGTGACAAGAGGGGTGTTACAGCCGCGGATACTGGGTAGCGCGGATTTGTCTCGTCTCACACAGCATCCGCGGCTGTAGAGTCTTAACTAATTTTGAACACACCTAAATCAATAGACCGACGGGCAAAATCAGGTATGGCGTTCGTTCAGGACGATCAGCAGCCAGAAAAGGTATTCACGTTAGATTCCTCCCTGAAAGTATCGCTGAAAACAGGCAAAAAGAAAAATGAAACAGAGTATGTTCTTTTTTGGTACTTGCGCACCAGCTACGAACCGATGGGCACTGGCTGGCGCGCAAAGGTTCACACTCGAAGTCCCCGGCGCTTATTTTGTCCCGAACTTGAATTACACCCAAATTCACGAGTATCGGGGAAATGCTTCTTTCAGGCAAAACCCACCAGCGCCACACCTGCGCTGATGATCAACGCGGCGCTCAGACGCAGCTTGGCCGCGGGTTCGTGGAAAATGACGATGGCGGCGATGACGCCGATGACGATGCTGAACTGGCGCAGCGCCACCACATAGCTGGCCTGGGGGATCATCTGGTAGACCCACAGGATGAGCGTATAGGCAGTGGAGATAAAGAGCGTCGCCAGGGCAGCCCGCCGCCAGTCGCGCCCGTCGCCCACTCTCAGCGGCAAACGGGCCACATAGCGCAGAAAGAGCCACAGATAGGGCACCGTCAGCAGCCATTGCAGCACCCCATAGCGCAGCGCGCTGGGCAGACCGGGCCGCAGCATCTCCAGCGCTACTTTGTCCACGCCGCTGTAGCCGACCGTTCCCGCCGCGGTGACCAGCACCCAGAAGATCGTCCGGTTGAGATAGCGTTCACGGCTGACTGTGCGCAGGCTGGAAAGTGGGGCGAGCAGACAGCCCGCGGTCACCAGCCCCATCCCCAGCCAGCCGAGCAGCGAAGGCGGGCGGCCGCGGCTGATGTCCAGCACCGCCAGGGCCAGCACAGGCAGGGCACGCGCCACGGGATAAACAACGGAGAACTCGCCGGCCCGGTAGCCCATCGTCAGCCCCAGAAAGTAGACCGCCTGGAAGAAGCCCGTTGCCAACAGCAGCGGCCAAATAGCCACAGGAAAGGGGTCGCCGCTGAATTGCAGCCAGAGCGCCGGCCCCAGCCCCAGCAGACCGACGATCAGATTGGCGCGCACGAAAAGGGTCGTGTCGTCGCGGCGGGCGTGGGCCAGCAGATTCCAAGAGGCGTGGAGGAGGGTGGAAAGGAGGATCAGGGAGAGGGGGAAGAGGGGCATTGGGTATTTCGTAAAGGCGGCGTAGTTGACAGTCAAAACGCACAGGCTGAACCAGTGAGCGCTGATTGAGTAGCCGAGTCTGCGAGGCGTATCGAAATCAAGCGAACGGGACGACCGGATTGGTCTGTAGCACCCGCTTGGTTTCGATACGGCTGGAAACAGCCCCAGCCTACCCTTCGACAGGCTCAGGGCACCGCTCAACCTGCGCTAGTCTTGTGTCGTTGGTCACGTTTCACTTTTATGGCCCAGTCGGTAGGGTATACTACGGCTTAAACCCCTTTCGTCCCAAGAAGCGCGCCCGGCTGCCCAACTCCGCTTCGATCTGCAGGAAGCGATTGCCCAGCGGCCCCAGCGCCCCCTCGCGCAGATGTCCCGTGCCCAGCCCCACACAGTAGTCGGCAATCAGCGCACCCTCGCCCCGGCTGTCGCAGGGCATGACGCCGTAACCGTGATCGTAAGCCATCTGCACAGCCTGGAACGCTTCGGTGATCGTCCCGATCTGGTTGACTTTGAGCAGCAGCGTATTGGCCGCGCCGACCGCAATGCCCTGTTGCAACCGCGCCGGATTGGTGGTGAAGAGATCGTCGCCCACAATCGCCACGCCCAACTCTCTGGTCACAATGGCGTGTCCTTCGTAGTCGTCCTCGTCCAGCGGGTCTTCGATAATCACAAAGGGATAGTTCGCCACCATCTCTTCGTATAGTCTTAGAAGATCGTCGCGCGTCTTGGCCCCCGGCGAAAAAAGCCCCTCGAAGCGGTCTGTCTCTTTGTTGTAATAGGTGCCCGCGGCCACATCCACCTGAAAACCGATGTGCCCTTCGTAGCCACAGTTGGCGATGGCCTGCACCTGCAAATCCCACAACTGGCGGTCAGACTGAATCTGCCCCGGCGCGGGCAAGGCCCAACCGTTGATACCGTCCACCTGATAGGTTTCGCGCAGCAGCCGGAAGTATTCGCGGGAGTTCTCCCAGGCCGCGTAACTGGCTTGGGCAAAGTTATCGAAACCGTAGCACATCAGCGCATAGCTGGGCTTGCCGCCCGAACGCGCGCCGCTGCCATAGCGCCGGCTGCCCACAATTGTCAAGACGCCGGGCACGGGCAGGGTGCAGGCGTTGACGCCGCCGATGTGCTGGTAGAGGGGGATGCCCAGGCTGGCCGCGCCGGCCTGCAACGCGGCCGCCGAGACGCTGCCCGTGGCGTTGCCGCCCAGCTTGGCCTTCGTGGGTGTGCCGTCCAGATCGATCATCACCTGATCCACCGCGTGCTGGCGGCTGGCGTCCAGACCGATGACCGCAGGCGCGATACTATCCGTGACATTTTGTACGGCGCGCAGGACGCCCCGCCCACCCCACTCTTTGCCGCCGTCGTAGGCGAACTGAACTTCGTGGACGCCCACCGAGACGCCCGCGGTGACGACCGCCACGCCTTTGGCACCGTTGGCGGTGGTGACAGTTGCTTCAACGCCGGGATGCCCCCGGTCGGAAAAAATCTGCCGGGCAGTGACAGATGTGATGATGGATTCGGCTGGCATGACAGGAGAGTTCCTTTCGTGTTGGGGGAGAAGATAGTCACTACCCACGATCCAAAATCAGCGTAACGCTTAAGTCCGCATAACTCAAATTCGGCGTGGCGACGATGCCATCGCCCAGGGCGTGGAGCGCGGGCGAGACGTTGTGGCGTTTGAGTTCCGTGAAAAGATCGATGCCCGCTTCCGCGGCCCGTTCGGTCGTGGAGTAGTCCACAATGCCGCCGGTCAGCACCGGCACATCCGCGTAGCCATCAACGAACTGATGGCCCGGCCCGTCTGTGCCGTCCGAATCCACCGAACCCATCACCACCTGGCGGGTTTTGCCCAATTCCAGCGCGGCCGATATCGTGTACTCCTGGTTGCGCCCGCCCATCCCTTTGGCGTTGCCCACTGTCACCAGCAGCTCGCCCCGGCTGAAGAGCGCGCAGGGGGGCTGGAAGGGTTCGCCGTCCAGCTCGGACTGTTTGGCAATGTTGGCAACAACTTTCCCCACCTGGGCTGCTTCGGCCAGCATATCGAAATTGGCAAAGAGGAGGTGGGTGCGCAAGCCCAGTTCTGCCGCTTTGTTGCGGGCCGCGGGCAACATGCCCAGATGCTCCGGCATAATGCAAAAGACTCTGGGATTCATCGCCTCGTATTCAGCCTGGCGCGGGGTCTCCTGGGCCGGGTCTGCGTCCAGCAGAAAACGCTTCACTGACTCCGGCGCACCCTCCCAGGCGTCCCATTTGTGCAACATCCGCACTGCGTCGGCATAGGTCTGCACATCGGGCAAGACGTGCAACCAGCGGTTCATGTCCGCGTGCATCAGGTCGTGGTAGCTCTGGCGGATGTGACCGAGCAGGTGGATGGTTTTGGCCGGGCGCAGATAGCGGGAGATTTTGCCGCCTTTCATCTGGTCCAGGTGGTTGCGGATGGGGATCAGGTCAATCGTCGGGCCGCCCCGCTCGATTTGAAAGAGATAGACCAGCCGCTGTATATCGGCCAGACTGACCCCCTCGACGGGCAGGGTGAGTAGGGCCGAGACGCCGTTGCCCAGCGCGGTGAAGACCAGATCGTCCTCCCGCAGCCCCGCGCAAAGTTCCTGGATGCGCCGACAGCCCTCCACACAGCCTTCGTCGGGGATGGGATGTGCGCCAAAGGTGACGCCGACGCGGGAGGGAATGGACGGGCTGCCCTGCTTGTCTATGAGATGGCCGCCGGTCAGCCGTTCGCCCAGAATATCTTCCAATGCTTTGGCCGTGTGTTGGACGCCCTTGCCCGCGCCGACGACGAAAACGCGGTTGATCCGGCGCAGGTCGATCACCTCGTCACCGCTGCGCGGATCGCCCGCTGGCTCGAAATCCGGCGAGCCAACCGTCAGAATATCCCCATCCAGACGCACGAGACGCCGCACATTGTTGCCCGGATCGCATGCGTCCAGCCCCGCGCCCAGAATCTCCACCAGCGCCTTGCGACCCGCTACGTGGCCGTGGGAGGTGAGGGTATCGCTGTTTTGAATTCGGCCCATCGGTCGAATCTCCTTTGTGCCTTTGTGTCTTTGTGGTGAAGTTTTTCTATTTCCGCACCACTTCCATCGGGCTGCGCAGAGTATTGAGTACGGCGCAGGTACGCTCGACGGTTGCGTGTAGCCGGTCAATCGTCGCCGCGTCCGCCGGGGAGACGACTGTCGGCGTGTAGGCCAGCCGCTCCAGCCGGATCGCTTTGTCCGTGGGCAGACCGACGACGCCGGTCATATCCAGCCCGCCTGTGATCTCCACCTCCACGCTGTCCAGGGGGATTTCCAACAGTGTGGCCTGCAACAAATAGGTGTGTACCAGACAGCTTGCCAGGCTGCCCAGCAGCATCTCCGGCGAGCTGGGGCCGAGGGAGTGGCCGGCCAGCCCCGGCGCGGAATCGCTGATGATAATATATTGTCCCATCTGCACCGGGCGCACACCGGTAATCCCCGCCGCGTGGGATGTCGCCTTCAGTGGCACAAAGGCCGATTCCGGTCGCGCCGTAAAATCCTCCCGGCGCTGGGCCAACACTTTTGCTTTGCGTTCGATGTAACTATCTAAAAGTGCCATAAAAGCTCCCAATGGGGTATTGGATATTTGGGTATTGGATATTTGGTAGTGACGCGCCTGGCCTATCACTACCAAATATCCAATACCCAATACCCACTATCTCAATATCCGTTCGTCCCCCACCCGCCGGGTGATGCGCCGCGCATCCATCTCTTCCAGCAGGGCCTGGGCGTACTTGCGGCTGGTATCGAAGAGGTCACGGGTCTGGGCGAGGGTGACGGAGCCGTTCTGTCGCGCAAAAGCGGCGATGCGGGCGATGGCGGTGTCGAAATCAGCCTGACGAAAATAGACGCCGCCCGCCAGACGCACAAGCAGCCCCTGCTCCACCAGAGATTCGAGAAGCTCCTCGTCGTTGCCGAGCAGCGCCAGCGTCTCGCCAGCGTTGGGCGGCGCAAAGGGCGCGGCGCTGAACGCGGCCAGCATGCGTTGCACAGCCTGGGATTGCTGCGGGCTGTATGCAATCCGGTGGGTCGCCAGCCAGAGAACGCTGTCGTTGGCCCGGAGCAGATCAGCGACGACGGCCTGCTCGACAAAATCATTGAAGGCGCGCAGGGGCAATTCTCCCGCCGCGCTGCGCCCCCCCTTCACGCGCAGACGGCTGCGTACCTCGCCGCGGGCCAGGCCCTGGCGCAGGGGGTGGGCTGTGTGATAGCCCGCCAGCAGCCTCGTCAATTCGTCCAGCAATGCACTTTGGGTAGATTTTGCCAGCAATAGCCGTCCGTTGTCGAGTCCGCTTACCAGCCCGGCTGCCTGCAATTGGGCCACGGCTGCCTGGCCCGGCGTTGTGCCCAGCCCGCTCTGGCCGATCAGATCGAGCAGGGAGAGGAGGGGCGAACGTTCCAGCGTTTGCAGCAGAATCTCGTCCGGCGCACCGGCAGCCAATGTAGCCAGCCGTTCCAGCGCGACCGGGTCCATACGCCGGTAGCGACGGCGGGGATGGGGGTCGAGGATCTCGCCGCCACCCAGCGTGACGCTGGGCGAAGGTTGGCGCAGAATGTAGCGATCCCCCGCCGCCACCAGCACAGGCCGCTCCAGACGCAGTTGCAGCCAGCCCTCTGCGCCGGGTATCAGCTCCTCCACACCCAACAGCCGCAGATTGGCGGGTGTTTCCGACGCGCCGCTGAAGAAGTCCACGCGCAGGTTGTGGGTCAGGGGTCTGGCCGCATCGGGCAGGAGACGGAAGGAGAGATCGAGCAATTTGGTGGCGCGCAGCGTGCCGGGCTTCACCACCACCTGGCCGCGCTGGATCTGATCCACAGCCACGCCGCTCAAATTGAGCGCGGCCCGGCTGCCTGGCGCGGCCCGTTCGATGGCGGTTTTGTGGCTCTGCAAACCCCGGATGCGCCCGCTGGGGCCGTCGGGCAGAATCTCCACCGGGTCGCCCAGCGCAAAGTGGCCGTCGCTGAGCGTGCCGGTGACGACTGTGCCAAAGCCGGAAAGGGTGAAGATGCGGTCTATCGGCAGGCGCGGACGGTCGCGGTCGCGGCGCGGCGGCAACTCTCCCAGCAGACCGGCCAGGGCGCGGCGCAGATCGGCCAGCCCCTTGCCGGTATGGCTGCTGACCGGCACAATCGGCGCACCGGCCAACCGGCTCTTTTCGAGGAGTTCCTGCACCTCCAACTCCACCAACTCCAGCCATTCCGGGTCATCAATCAGGTCGCTTTTGGTCAGCGCCACCAGACCGGTGGGCACAGCCAGCAGGTCGAGGATCGCCAGATGTTCGCGGGTCTGGGGCATCACGCCTTCGTCCGCAGCGATGACCAGCACAACCGCGTCCACGCTGCCCACGCCCGCCAGCATATTTTTGATAAAGTCAATGTGGCCCGGCACATCCACAATGCCGATGGATTCGGGGATTTCCTGGCCGGGGAGGGGGAGTTCGATCCAGGCAAAGCCCAGATCGATGGTCATGCCGCGCGCTTTTTCTTCGGCCAGCCGGTCCGGGTTGATGCCGCTGAGGGCCTGAACGAGGGAAGATTTGCCGTGATCCACGTGGCCGGCGGTGGCGATGACGCGCATGGGCTGGCGTTAGCGATCTGCCGGTGCGGCACCGGTGACAATGCCAGCCGTGCGCCGGGTGTTGTTCTGGCTGGCATAGAGTTCAGCGTTGCGCCGCTGCTTCTGCCATTCGTCTTCCATCGTTTTCATCTGTTCGTCGCGCTCGCGCAGACTCTCTTGCAGGCCGTCCAGCCAGCTTTGGGCCGCGTTGAGCGAACGCACGCCATAGCTCTCCTGCAATTTCCAGAGCTGACGAATCAGTTCTTCGTGAACTTTCAGGTCGTGCAAAATCGGGGGGAAGGGTTCCGGAAACTCTTTGTTGATCTTTTCCTGCTCCCGCCAGAGATGCTCCTGGCGCAGCTCTTCCTTGCGGCGACGCTTCTCGAAATCCTCGCGAAATTCGTCCATTTCGCGGCGGATGCGCTCCTCGGCCAGCCGCTGCAACTCCTGCACCTGGGCCTGATCCCGGCGCATGACCTGCTGGAAGTCGTTGATCATCTGTACGGCCCGCCGCGCCACTTCGATATGCTGGGCGAAAGCCTGTATCTGTTCCTGGCCCTTGGCCACCAGCGAACGCTGATCGTCAATGACCTCCTGCCAACGGTTGAGGACCGAGAGCCGCTCCACTGTCTCGATGCGGATGCGCTCCATAAAGGCTTGCTGTTCTTCCCGGATCTGGCTGAAGACAGGCCGCCACTTCTCGGTTTCCGTGGCCAGGCGGCGGGCTGCTTCCTCCACAACCGCGATGCGGCCAATCTGGGCTTCGGTGCGTTTGAAGAGTTCCACCGTTTCTTGTTGCAATTGGGCCACCCGTTTGGAATCCGACGAGCGCTGTTCGGCGAGGAAGGGAATCTGCCGGGTGCGGTCTTCGATGTCCTTGGCCAGGATATTGACCTGGTTGCGCCCGGTCATAATCATCTCGATCAGCCGTTCTTCTTCGGCTTTGCGTACTTTGACCGTCTCCTCCACCCGGCCAATGCGCGGCAATTCCCGGCGCACTTCACCGATCTCCCGCGTCAACGCTTCGCGGTCGCCCAGCCGGGTCCGTTCCACATCGCGCACGGCCTGGGCGCGCACCTCTTCTTCCCGGCTGACGAGCAGGGAAAATTCTGTTTTTGTGTTTTGAATCTGCTGTTCCAGTTGGGTAAAGCGGCCCAACTGGGCGGTGGTGCCGGCCAGCCGCCCTTCCAAATCCTGAATGCGCCGGGCCTGCTCCACAATATCAGCGGTTTGGCCCTCCACCTGCTGCTGCAAACGGGCAATTTCGCCCCGGTCGCGGCGATGTTCTTCGTCCAACCAGTTGACCATTTGGGCCAGTTGCGCAATATCCATTCCCGGTCCTGTTCCATCGAGGGGTATACCTGTGACAGCCAACGCTCTGTGGATTATACCATTCGAGACCACTCCACCCAAACAGATGGGCGCGGAAGGGAGACGGCGATGTGTGGGCAGTCTGGTTTTGGGGCGTCAGACCTGCCAGGTTTCAGAAAACCTGGCAGGTCTGACGCTGAAATGGGGCTTGGTCATCGTTCGGACCAGACCTGTCAGGTGAGATGCCGAAACGATGACCATCGCCCGGAAATGGAATGCACCCCGCCAAAGCGTTTGATTTGACCAACTGTCTGCTGGCTGATACAATAGCTGGACGCAGTTTCCCGCCGCAAGCTAACAGCTTGCGTTACCTGTTTTTTAGGGCAGTATGTCCCAATCGCCATTGGTGACTTATGCGCTTCGGTATTGACGCTCGTCTAACCTATCACCAACGCGCGGGGATTGGGCGGTACACACTCTTTTTGCTGGATGAGTTGGCGAAAGCCGATCGGGAAAATCAGTACACAGTTTTCCAACATCGCAAGGATCGGGAGCCGCTGGTCAACGCGCCCAATTTCCAGCGCAAGACGCTCTTCACACCGGTCCACTCCCGGCTGGAACAGCCACTGCTGATGGCCGAGCTGCTCTTCCACAATCTCGACCTGATCCACTGTACGGATTTCATCCCCCCGCTCTACAGCAATCTGCCCTCGATCATCACCGTACACGACCTGGCCTTTCTGCGCTGGCCGCACTTTCTCACCGCCGATCACGCCACCTATTACAGCCAGATTGACCGGGGGGTGCGCCACGCCCGCCATGTGATTGTGCCCAGCCAGAGCACAAAAAACGATGTGATCGGGCAGTTGGGCGTGGCGGAGAGCAAAATCAGCGTCATTTACGAAGCCGCGGCCGCGCTCTACCGCCCGCTGCCCCTGGCCGAGACGCGGGCAGCGGTTTCCAAACGTTTCTCTGTGCCGACCAATTACATCCTCTTTGTCAGCACGATTGAGCCGCGCAAAAATATCGGCGGGCTGCTGCAAGCCTTCCACCATCTGCGCACCAAATACAATCTGACCGACACGGCGCTGGTGCTGGCTGGCAAACAGGGCTGGCTCTACGAAAAAGTCTATGAGACCGTTGCCGAGCTGGGCTTGCAAGACTCGACTTTTTTTGTGGGGCGCGTGACCGACGAGGAACTTCACCAACTTTATGTGGGCGCACGCTGCCACGTCCACCCGGCTTTTTACGAAGGCTTTGGCCTGCCGCCGCTGGAGGCGATGGCCTGCGGCACACCCACTGTCGTCAGCAACACCAGCAGTCTGCCGGAGGTGGTGGGCGATGCCGCTCTGATGTTTGACCCCAGCGACTGGGAGGAGATGGCGGTCGCCATCCGCCGCCTGTTGGTGGACGCCGATCTGCACGCCGAGATGCGTCAGAAAGGTCTGCAACGGGCCGCGACTTTTAGCTGGAGCCGGGCCGCGGCCGAGACGCTGGATGTCTATGAAGCTGTGGCCCAGGGACAAACCGTGCGCGTGACCGCGGGTTAGGATCGGCGATCAAATCAGTTGATGGATTCCCTTCCGGGAAGCGGCCAGAACCACTTCCTTACGTCCTTGATTTTGTGGCCGCTTCCCGGAAGGTTCTCTATGAAAATACTCTTTCTGACGCCCCAGTTGCCCTATCCCCCCCGGCAAGGGACAACCATCCGCAATTACAATCTGATCCGTTTGCTGGCCCCCCAGCATATAATCGATCTCTTCACTTTTCTCTCCCCCGGCGAGCAGCTCAGGCCGGACAATCAGCTCTTTTCGCTTTGCCGCCAGATTGTCAGCGCCGCCCAGCCAGCCCGCTCTCTGGCCCGCCGCGCGTTGGATACCCTCAGCGCGGCCCGCCCGGATATGGGGCTGCGGCTGGAAAGCGAAGAGGCTTACAGCCGTCTCTATACGCTTTTGGATGGCGAAAGCTACGATCTGGTGCAGGCAGAAGGCATTGAGATGGCGGCCTATGGCTTGGCCGCGGCGGAGAGCCAAGCGGGGGCGCGGTTGATTTTTGACGATCACAACGCCGAGTATCTGCTGCAAAAACGTTCGGCGCTGGTCGATCTGGGCAACCCGCTGCGCTGGCCCGCCGCCTGCTACAGTCTGGTTCAATGGCAAAAACTGCGCCGCTACGAACAGATGATCTGTAGCCGTTCGGCTGCTGTGTTGGCCGTGAGCGAACCAGACCGTTCGGCGTTGGTACAGCTTGTCCCAGACCGGCTGATTGATGTGGTGCCTAATGGGATTGACCTGGACGAATATCCATATCCACCTGCCGCGCCGCCCCTCCACCAGCCGCCAACGCTTGTCTTTACGGGCAAAATGGACTACCGGCCCAATGTGGATGCGATCCTCTGGTTTGCCCAGGCTGTGCTGCCGCTGATACAGATGCAAAAGCCGGATGTCCGTCTGCAAGTGGTCGGAATGAACCCCCACCGCCGTCTCGCCTCTCTGGCGCAGTTGCCGGGGATCGAAATCACCGGCGCGGTGGAGGATGTGCGTCCTTATGTCTACGGCGCGGCGGTCTATGTGGTGCCCCTGCGTGTGGGCGGCGGTACCCGCTTCAAAGTGCTGGAAGCGCTCGCCAGCGGTCTGCCGCTGGTCAGCACTGGGCTGGGCGTGGAGGGGCTGGGTTTGCAGGATGGCCGGGAATTGCTGATCGCCGATGACGCCCAAGCCTTTGCCGGCGCTGTGCTGCGTCTGTTGGCGGATCAGGCCGACGGCGGCGTATACTGCGCCGGGTTGCGTGCGGCGGGGCGGCGTTTTGTCGAATCCCACTTCGCCTGGGAGCAGATCGTCCCACGCCTGGAGCGGGTCTACCAGGCCGTCCTGCCCAAGTAGGTCGGACTGTCAGTCCGACTTACAACGCCAGGCCGTCCTGCCCAGGTAGGGCGGACTGTCAGTCCGACTTACAACGCCAGGCCGTCCTGCCCCGGTAGGTCGGACTGTCAGTCCGACT
>CAMDEX010000090.1 GCA_945897075.1 Litorilinea aerophila | reverse complement strand
GCGTTTTTAGCGATTAGTTATCGATGTTTTTGCCTGCTTTTTCATCAACATAGGCGATTATCAGTGCACAGGTGGGTACATTTAGCGTTATGTCAGCAAACAACAGCAACAATATTGTTGCAAAAATGCCCTAACCGGAAATCCCTATGATAGGGGAAACCAGTGACATTCTGTGTAGAATTGCACTGTAGCGGAAAGGAGACGGGAGGTCAAGTTGGGGGGGACGACGGGATGATGGGATGAGAGGATTGGTGCGCCGAACGCCGATCATTCATAACTCCCCATGCCCCATTATGACGTTTCCCTTTGCCCAGATAGTAAGCTACAATAGTTGACGCATCTATCCGTTTTCTCTCCACCCCACACAGGAGCTACCGATGCCGCTGTTATTCGATATGCCGCTGGAAAAACTGGCAACCTATCAGGGGCGCAACCCCCGCCCCGCCGATTTTGACGATTATTGGGACAGGGCGCTGGCTGAATTGGACACAATCGCCCCCGCGCTGGAGCTGATCCCCGCCAAGTTTCAATCTCCCTACGCCGACTGCTTTCACATGTACTTCACGGGCACAGGCGGCGCACGCGTACACGCCAAACTGTTGCGCCCCAAAAATGCGCCCGCACCCCACCCGGCCATTCTGATGTTCCACGGCTATTCGGGCGACAGCGGCGACTGGCAGAGCAAACTGGGCTTTGTGGCCGCTGGCTTCACAGTGGCTGCCCTGGACTGTCGCGGCCAGGGCGGGTTGTCGGAGGATGTGGGCGGCGTGCCGGGCTGGACGTTGCGCGGCCACATTGTGCGCGGGCTGGACGGCGCACCGGAAGACCTGCTCTTCCGTCACATCTTTCTGGACTGCGCACGTATGGCCCAGATTGTGATGGATATGCCCGATGTGGACGAAACGCGGGTGGGCGCGACGGGCGGCAGCCAGGGAGGCGCGCTCACGCTGGCCTGTGTCGCCCTGGAACCCCGCGTCAAGCGCGCCGCGCCCGTCTACCCCTTCCTCTCCGACTACAAACGGGTCTGTGAGATGGACATGGACAAAGACGCCTACGCCGAATTGCGCGAATGGTTCCGCAAATTTGATCCCCGACACGAACGCGAGGAGGAGGTCTTTACCCGCCTGGGCTACGTGGACATTCAGTTCCTCGCCCCCCGCATCAAAGCCGAAGTGCTGATGGGCGTGGGCTTGCAGGATCAGATTTGTCCGCCCTCCAGCCAATACGCCACCTTCAACAAAATCACTTCGCCCAAGACGGCAGTCCACTACCCGGACTACGGCCACGAAAAGCTGCCCGAATTCGACGACCGCATCTTCGAGTGGATGATGGGACTGTAGGAATAAAGAGAAGGGAGGACAGGAGGACAGGAGGACAGGAGGAAGGGAGGAAGGGATCGTGTCCATCCTCCCTTCCTCCCTTCTTCCCTTCCTCCCTTCTTCCCTTCACATTTGGAATTACCCGTGAACAGTGACAACCCCGCAAAAATCGCATGGCAGGCATCCAACCGGGCGGCGCTGGCGGCCCGCTTGGACTTTGCGCGCACGGCTGAGGACGATACGCTCTTTACAGAGGAGTGGAACGGTCACTTTGTGGCGGTGACCAAAGAGGAGGGGACGCTGCGTCTCTGGCTGATTGACCAGAGCGCGGACGACACCGATTGGGTGCAAAGTATCCTGCGCCTGGACGATCCCCTCTGGCTGCCGATGAGCTATACCCAGGCGATGCTGCTGGCCCTGCTCTGGCAGCCGACGCCGCAACGGATTTTCGTCAGCGGACTGGGCGGCGGCGGGCTGGCAACTGTGCTGCACCACTACCTCTGGCAGAGCCATCTGGACTGTGTGGAGCTTTCCCCGCCGGTGGTGGCCGCGGCTATTGGCTGCTTTGGCTTTGCCCCGGACGAACGCATGTCCCTGACCACCGGCGACGCGCTCATCGCGCTGGCCGCAGCCCCACCCGGCAGCTACGACATTCTCTTTCTCGATCTCTTTTTCGACAACGGCGAGACGCCCGCACATCTGCTCACAGAGGACTTCTTTCGTCTCTGCCACAGCCGTCTGCGCGCCGACGGGCTGCTCACAATGAATCTGGGCGCAAAAGGGTCCGATTTCGCCCAGCGGCTGACCCCCATCGCCGCCCACTTTGCCACCGTCTACACCTGTCGCGGCCACGGCTCCACACAAGTCGTCTTCGCCACGGATCGCCCGCCCCTTGCGCCCTTTGCCCTGACCCAACAGGCCATCGCCGTGCAGCAGGAACACCGCTTCGCCTTCCCCTACATTACCTGGGTTGCGCGCCTGGTGCAGCAGCGGCCCGCGGCGGAGTCAGCCTCATGAGGGCGCGCCTAGCCAGGGGCTGGGGTCTGCTGCGCTCGTTGGCTATCTACTATGGGCTGCCCGGTCGTGCCCGTCGCGATCGGGTCTTCTACCGGCAGTTCATCCGCCCCGGTCAATTGGTCTACGATGTCGGCAGCCATGTGGGCAACCGGCTGCGTGTGCTGCGCCAGTTGGGGGCACGTTGCGTGGCTGTGGAACCCCAGCCCCTCTTTGCCGATCTGTTGCAGCTTCTCTACGGGCGGGACGAACAGGTGGTGCTGGTGCGGGAAGCTATCGGTGCGACGGTAGGCGAGGCGACGCTCCATATCTCCCGGCGCACGCCAACCGTCACCACCCTTTCGGCTGGCTGGATGGCCGCGGTGCAGCAGGCCGACTCCTTTGCCGACGTGCGCTGGGAGGAGAGGGTGGCTGTTCCGGTGACGACGCTGGACGCGCTGATCGCCCGCCACGGCGCGCCGGATTTCTGCAAAATTGATGTGGAGGGATCGGAACTGGCCGTCTTGCAAGGGCTGTCTGTGCCGCTGCCCCTGCTCTCCTTTGAATACATCCCGGCCACGCAGGAGATGGCTCTGGCCTGTATCGAGCGTCTGCAAGCGTTGGGCGACTATCGCTACAACTGGTCGGTGGGCGAGGAGCAGCGGTTGGCCTCGGCTGTCTGGCTGGATGCGCCGGAGATGGCAGCGCGGCTGAGGCAGATGGGGGTCAACGAGAGGTCGGGGGATTTGTATGCGCGGAAAGAGGGGTGAGAATGTTGCCAGTCTATTTGCCATACCCCATACGCAATCCCTCGACAAAATAGGGTTGGAAGAGAATATAGAGGATGAGCATCGGCAAGACGGTCAACACAGAACCAGCCATAATCAACCCATATTCGGGATGATACTCGCTCTGTATGGTAGCCAACCCCACGACGAGGGTACGCATCGTATTGGAACGCAGCACTACGAGCGGCCAGAGGAACGAGTTCCAGGCGTTGATGACGGTGAAGATGCCGAGTGCGGCCATCGCTGGCAGCGATAGGGGAATGATAATTGACCAGAAGATGCGCAATTCGCCAGCGCCATCCATCTTGGAGACTTCGATCAACTCCGAGGGGAGGCTCTGGATAAACTGGCGCATCATAAAGATGCCAAAGGGGGAGGCCAGGGCGGGTAGAATTAAGGCCCAATAGGTGTCAAAGAGCTTCAGTCTGTTGATCATCAGAAAGGCGGGAATCAGTGTCACCGCACCGGGCACCATCATCGTGGCCAGGAGCAACGAGAAGATCAGACGCTTGCCGTAAAACTCCTTCTTGGCAAAGATGTAACCGGCCAACGTGTTGAGGATCAGACTGCCACCTGTAATGAAAAGTGTGGTGAAGAGCGTGTTGAAGAACCAGCGCGGGAAGAGTCCGTGTTGAAAATTGAAGATGATCTCCCAATAGTTGTTCCACGACGGGTTATCGGGAAACAAGGTTGGCGGATAACTCATCATCGTGAATGATTGGGTGAACGATGTAGAGAACATAAAAAGAAAGGGGAGAACAGTCGCAATGGAGATCAAAATCATCAAGAGATAGCAGATCCCCTGCCAAAGATACTTACCCCGCGTGGATTGAATCCCACCAAAACTCATCGCCAGACCGCCTCTCTATGGATCAATACTCAATATCACTTCTAAAAAAGCGCAATTGAATCAGCGAAAGGGCCAGAATCACCAGCAGCAGCACAACACCCATCGTGCTGGCAAAACCCACGTTGTCTGCCTCAAACGCCTGCTGGTAGACATACCAGCTCACCGTCGAAGTCTTCCAGGCTGGGCCGCCTTTTGTTAACACATAAATCGGGTCAAAGAGTTGAAAATTAAAGATCGTCGCCATAATAAAGCAGAAGCCAAGCGCCGGTCGTAAGAGCGGAAGCGTAATCGTCCAAATCAGACGCAGACTGCGCGCGCCATCAATGCGGGCAGCTTCATACAATTCTTTGGGGATTGATTGCAGGGCAGCGAATAAGATGATGACATAAAAGCCAAAGCCACGCCAGATCTCCATCATGACAATGGCTGGAATAGCCCAGGTGGGATCGCCCAGCCAATCAATGCGCGGAATCCCAAACCAACCCAAGATCAGGTTGAGAGGGCCAACGTCGCGGCTCACAATATAGGCCCACAGATTGGCGGCAATCACGATTGGGATAATCAGTGGAAAATAGACTGTGCTGCGAAAGAAGCCCTGCAAATGTGGCAGTTGGATGATAATGAGCGCCACGATCAGCGCGATCAGAATGACGATAGGGATCGTCAGCACGGCGTAGAGAGTTGTGTTTTCCAGCGTCAGTAAAAAGATGGGATGGTTTGCGGCCTTGATGTAATTTTGCAGACCCACAAAGCTGTGTTTGCTCAGGATGCCGCCCTTGGTCAGCGAATAATAGATGCTCCAGACCATCGGCACGACCGAAAAGCCAAAAATGACGAGCTGGCTGGGCGAGAGCAGAAGATACCAGAAGGCTGTCTCGCGCACCCTACGCCAGCGGCGCGCGCGTGCGTGATTCGTCGGCATGGCCCGCGGCGCAGACTGGGCTGTGGAAGTAACGCTCATCGTGACTCTCTCCAAAAAAGGGATTGGGGATTGGGGATTGGGGATCAGGGATCAGAGTGCAGTCTCCCTACTCCCCAATCCCCAATCCCTAGTCCCCTACTCCCCTATTCTCCATCCAAAATCGGGTTGATCAACTCCTCAGCGGAGGCCAACGCCTCTGCCGCACTCTTTTGGCCGGTCATAATGGACTGCACTTCTTGTCCAAAAATCGTGTTGGCTTCGAGCCAGCGGATGGTGATGGTTGTCCCAACGCCCCACCCCTGACCAAGCCAGGAGACGATTTCGTTGACCAGTGGGTCTGCATCCGCCAATGGCGCAATGTTCTTCTTGAGCGGCAGCAGATCCACGCCTTTCTCCACATACTCCACCTGGATTTCATCGCTGCCCAGATACTCCAGCAGCTTGAAGGCCTCCTCCTTGTCAGCCGACTGTTGGGCCAAAAACATAAAGCCGATATTGGCCCAACTGGCGTTCTTGCCATCGTCAGTCAGCTTGAGCATCGGGATCGCAGCCAGTTCCAGGTCTTTGGCCTCTTGCCGCCAGACAGCCTTGATGGCCGAAGTCTCTTGCCACTGCATACCCACCTTGCCCCCGCGCGCGGCTGCGTTAAACTGGTCGTCAGAAAAGCCCAGCGGCGTGCCTGACTGATCGCCTGCGATAATATCTTCGTAGAGCGCGGTGAAGGCCGCCACAGCACCCTCCGAATTGGCCGCAAATTTGGTCAAGTCCTCTGACAAGAAGGTGGCACCGCCCGTGGCCAAGAGCGGAATCGAGATAATCCAACTGGCAAAATTATCAATCAGGGGCGCAATGCCATAGGTGCCTGCGGCGGGGTCGGTCAATGCCTTGGCGACTTCGCGGAACTCCTGCCAATTGGTCGGCAGGCTGAGTCCCTTCTCTTTGAAGAGATTCATATTGCAGATCCAACCCTGCGCCACGCCCAAGAAGGGGACGCCCCAGACTTTGCCCTTGTAGGTAGCGCCTTGCCAACCAGATTCGGTGTAATTGTCTTTCCAACTCCCGATCTTGTCGGTCAGATCCGCGATCTGATCATCACTGACATACTTGGGATACCACTCGTCGGGCAGATAGAAGACATCCGGCGGTGATCCGCCAGCAAAGGCCGCGGTAAATTGCTCGGTAACATTGCCCCACGGCACAACTTGATGATCAACTTTGATGCCAGGGTTGGCATCGGCAAACTTCTTCAGGAGCGGCGGCCAGAGATCAGCCTCTTTTGCGCTGTGGGGCGGCTTCCAGAAAAGTACTGTTGCCTCGGCAGCCGCGGGCGCGGCTGCTGCTTCGCTGGCGGCTGCACCCGTCTGGGCCGCGGGTTGGGGCGCTGCGCAGCCGGCCAGACTGGCCAAACTAAAGGCTGCGCCTAATGCTGCCGAACGCTGCAGAAACTGGCGACGTGAGAACTTGCTTGGGTTTACATGCTGAACCATCGTCTCCTCCTTAGATTGTTGTGAATCATTCGATAAACGACAGGCCCGCATGATAATATAAAATGAACCGATTCGTCAAACCGCCAAAATTCCCCAAATTTTGCACAGAAAGGCTTGCCACCAATTTTTCTATCCTTTCACCCGTTCGAGTACAATCGTCTTAGAGCCTGAATTATTCAACAGGCTCTTGGCTAACCACAGAATACACGAAACACACGGAAGGGAAGACAAAAGAAAATTTTCCGTGTGTTTCGTGTATTCCGTGGTTGTTGGTTTGTGTCGCTCGTGTCTGAATTATTCAACAGCCTCTTAGAGGCACCTGTGATCATTCAACGTATTCTCTGTGCAATCCTCGGCGTCTACATCAGCGCGCTGGCCGTGAAGTCGGCCGTGCGCACTTTTGTCTTGCCGCGCAGCGCGTATGACGGCGTGACGAGTCTGGTCTTTCGTTCCATCCGCTGGATCTTCGATCAGCGGGTGAGCCGTCTGACCACCTACGCGGCGCGCGACCAGTTGATGGCCTACTACGCGCCGGTAGCCCTGCTCTCGCTGCTGCCGGTCTGGCTCGCCCTGATCGAAATCGGCCATACGCTCATCTTCTTCAGCTTGGGCATCTCCGACTGGTGGCTGGCCTTTACATTGAGCGGTTCGTCTCTGCTCACCCTGGGCTTTGCCCAGGGCACAAACTTTCTGCACACGCTTCTTGCTTTTGAGGAGGCGACCACCGGGCTGATTCTGGTGGCCCTGCTGATTGCCTATCTGCCGACAATGTACACAGCCTTCTCGCGCCGCGAAAACGCTGTGACCCGGCTGGCCGTGCGCGCCGGCGAGCCGCCCTCGGCTGTGAATATGCTACTGCGCTTCAACCGGCTGCAACGGCTGAACAAGCAAGACCTGATGGACGAGGTATGGATCGACTGGGAAATCTGGTTTTCGGAACTGGAGGAGAGCCACACATCCCTGGCCGCGCTGGTCTTCTTCCGTTCACCCCAGCCCGACCATTCGTGGATCACCGCGGCGGGCACTGTATTGGACGCGGCCAGCCTCATGGCTTCCACCCTGGACGTGCCCCCCAACCCCCGCGTCAATCTGTGCATCCGGGCTGGCTTTATCGCGCTGCGCCGCATTGCTGACTTCTTTGGGGTGGAATACAACAGCGACGCCCACTTCCCGGAAGACCCCATCAGCATCAGCCGTGTCGAATTTGACGAAGTATACGACACGCTGGTGGCCGATGGAGTGCCGGTCAAGGCAGACCGGGACGCAGCCTGGCAGGATTTTGCGGGCTGGCGGGTCAACTACGACCGCGTGCTGCTGGCCCTCTGCCAGATGACGATGGCCCCCTACGCGATGTGGTCATCAGATCGCTCGGCCACCCGATAATTCGTAGGTCGGACTGGCAGTCCGACTAATTCGTAGGTCGGACTGGCAGTCCGACTTACAGGAGCAAACAGCTATGCAACTCATCGACAACCCATCTGGCAGTTATCGCTTCCTCACCGGCATTGCGCCCTATTCGGCCGGCGTGACAGCCCTGCCCGGCTACGAAATTGTGCGCGCGGTGTTGGCCCGTCCTCTGCCCTGGCGGGAAGGTTTTGTTCGCATCGAACGCCATTTGCACGGGCTGGGCCGTCCGCGCGCCGCGCTCTGCGCCGTGGAATTGCGCTCCCCCGCACCTTTTACGTTCGCCGGTTTTGCCGCTTTCAATGGCGAATACCAGACGCGCCTGGCGGAATGGGGTCTGCTCCTGGACGGACGCAACCCCATTGCGCGCACGAATGTGGCCCCGGCGCACAACCCGCCCGCCGAGCCGTCGCTCTACGCCTTCTCCTACACTGTGCCCGCAGCCAGCGCAGGTGACTCTCGTACATTCATCGTAGCCGGCGCGGGCGATCTGCGCGACCAGGCCGATCTCTCCCCCGCCGCGATTGTGCGCCCCGGCGAAATCTCTGCCGACGCGATGGCCGAAAAAGCAATGGCTGTGTTGGCTGTGATGCAAGAGCGGCTTTTCGGTCTGGGCATGGCCTGGGCCGACGTCAGCGCTGTGGGCGTCTATACAGTGCAGCCTTTACACCCTCTGCTGGAAAGCACCCTCCTTCCGTCGCTACACGAAGCCGCAAACTGTGGCATCCACTGGCACTACAGCCGCCCCCCCATCGCCGGGCTGGAATTCGAGATGGACCTGCGCGGGGTGCGCGTGGAGGAGCGGGTGGAGAGGGAGTAGGGGTTGGAGATTGGGGAATGGGGAATGGGGATTGGGGATTGGAGATTGGGGGATTGGAGATTGGGAGATTGGGAGATTGGGTAGTTGCGTTGACGTGACCCACTACCTAATATCCCAATAACCCATTCCCCATTCCCCAATCCCCATTTCCCAGTTGTACACCTTTGCATGTCGTGCTATACTTCCGCCTGTGTGTTTTGGATGGGCCAATCCCCAACATCAACTGTTTCGCCGGCCACTGGGTTGGCTTGTCCGGCATCGCTCTCAAGGAGGAGAATCGAATGGCGCGCAAGGATGAAGAGTATCTGATCCAGAATGCCCTGCTGGCCCGCTTGCAGCGGGGACAGATCGACCGCCGTCAGTTTTTGACCCGGATGATGGGAGCCGGGTTGGGCATTGCCGGTGTCAGCGCGGCCCTGGCTGGTTGCGCGGCACCCGCTGCACCGTCAGCCGCACCCGCCGCTTCTAGTGGTGGTGCCGCGGCGGTGGCTGCCCCCAGCAGTGACCGCCCCCTGACCCCCACCTTTTACCAGTGGATCGAAGACCTGCACCCCAGCATCCCGACGGTCAACGCCCAATTCCCCGGTCTGAACTACCAGATCGCGCCGGTGGAAGGCTTTGGCATCGAGCGCTTTGTCGCTGAGGCCAAAAACAACGAAAGCACTTGGGATGTCTATGTGGGCATGACCCCCTTCGTGGAGATGACCGCGCTGATTCAGGCGGGTGTCATCGAACCCTGGGACGATTACATTCCGCGCGATGTGCTGGATGACATTATCCCTTCCATTCGCGCCGAATGCACAGTAGACGGCAAACTCTATAGCTGGCCCTTCCTGCTCGATGTGATCGGCATGGGCTGGAATTCCGAGATGACCACCACCGCTGGCATCGCGTCTGTGCCCTCCACCTGGACCGAATATCTGGAAGCCGCCAAGCTGATCCAGTCGTCGGGCGCGGCGCTCTATGGCTGCACCTTCGACTCGCACGGCTGGCGCTCGCTGGCCCCCTACACCCACAGCATGAGTTCGGATGTCTACACGCCGGAAGGTCTCTTCGACTTCACCAGCGAACCGGCCATCGCCGCCCTCAAGCTGATGAAGGAGATGATGGCCCTCTCCCACCCGGACATTCTGCTGGAAGGGGCCACCGACGGCGGCGTTAACGGCACGCCGGATGAGGTAGCTTTCGCGGCGCGCAAAGTCGCATACTACACGAAGTATTTCAATGCGCCGCTGCGCATGGCCGCCAACTGGCCTGACCCCTCCAAACTGATGATGGGTGGGTTGCCCAAGTTTGAGAACGGCGAGGGTTCGACGGTCTTCTGGACCACCGGCTCCTGCCTCTTCAAAAATGGCAAGAACAAAGACAAGGCCGCCGAGTACATCAAATCGTTGACCTACGACATGCAAATCTGGCAGGATTCCATCGCCGGCACGCCGGTGGCCCATCCCGGCCAGTTGCCCCCCTACCAGTCGCTCTATGCCGGTTGGGATGCCAACCGCCCGGATTGGCTGCCCGATTTCGTGGGGCTGATCACCGGTCAGTTGCCCAAAGCGCGGGCGATCACCAACCACGCCTTTGGCCTCAGCCAGTTCCAGATCGCCAAATCGGAATGGGAAAAGTATCTGACCGGCGCAGAACCCGACCCGATGATCGCTATGCAGGGCGCACGCGATATTGTGTTGGCCGAGATCGCCAAGACGAAATCGTAAGATGTGGCAGGTTTCAGGTGGCAGGTTGCAGGTGGTGAGTGATTGCCACCTGCTACCTGCAACCTGCCACCTGCAACTTGCCACCCGCAACGCTCCTCTCCCACAGGCATTGGAACCGTATGGCTACGCTTTCTTCCCCCATCAAACCCAAAGACGCGTCCAGTCTGCGCAAACGGCTGGCGTTGAACAATTGGGTCTTTTTGATCCCGGCGCTCTTTTTCTTTATCGGTTATATGGTTTACCCCATCCTGCGCGTACTCTGGATGAGCTTTACGAATTATCGTTATCTCAGCCAGGAGCCAGCCCAGTGGGTCGGTCTGCAAAACTACGTCACTGCCTTTGCCGATCCGTTGGTCCTCAGCGGTCTGAGCCGGGCTGCCCAGTTTACGCTGATGTTTCTGCCCGGCACGATTATTCTGCCCCTCTTCCTGGCCGTGCTGGTGGATCGGGTGGAACAGCGCACCGTCGCCACTATCTACCGGGTGATTCTGCTTATCCCCGCAGTCATCCCCGGCCCGATGATTTTTGTGCTCTGGAAGTGGCTCTACAATTTTCAGATCGGCCCCATCAACTATATTCTGGTGGAAGTGCTGCACATCTTCACGCCCCAGACCGCACCCCAATGGCTGGGCGGGACGGCGCTGACTCTGCCCGCGGTGGCGCTCTTTGAAGTCTGGTGGGGGCTGGGCTATCACACAATGTTTTTCCTGGCCGGGCTGGCCGCCATCCCCAAAGAGCTGTACGAAGCGGCCCGCATAGACGGGGCCAACGAGTGGCGGTTGCTCTGGCATGTGACGATTCCCCGCCTGCGCCCGATTCTGGCTGTGCTGGTGGTGCTGCGTTTTGGCTCCGCTATGGCTGTCATTGACGAATATCTGATCTTCGGCGGCTTCAACCGGGCCTCACCCACCTACACCTGGACTGTCTATATGTACGATCTGGCCTTCAAGATCGGCGACTGGCTACAGGGCTACGCGTCCGCCATCGGCTGGATCGGCGCGCTCTCGATGATGTTTGTGGTGGCGGGGCTGCTCTACATCTTCCGCCCCCAAGACGGTTAGGGGAAATGCGGAATGCGGAATGAAAACGGGACGCAGATTTCGCAGAAAAAGCAGATTTCGCAGATTTTATCCGTGTAAATCCTTACAATCCGTGCAAATCCGTGTCCATATTTGCCTATAGTTTGGAGTTTTACAATGCAAACTGCTCGACAGACAACGGATCATCAACGGCGGCGGCGGACGGGTGTCATCCTCCGGCACGCGATCATCAACTTTTTTATGCTGATCATTCTTGTGCCCCTGGCCTGGGTGCTGTTGCTCTCGATCAAATCGATCCCCGACGCCTACAGCGGCACGCTCTGGCCGGAGACTTTCGACTTCACCCACTACACTTTTGTGCTGCAAAAGATCGACACCCTGCCGCGCAATCTCTTCAACAGCGTCTATGTGACCGCCGCGACGGTCGTGATCACAACTGTCTGCGCGGTGCTGGCGGGCTATGCGCTGGTCCATCTGGAGCTGCCGGGGCAGAAGTACGTCGTCTTTCTGCTGGTGGCCTCGCTCTATTTTCCCGTGCGCGTCGTCTCCCTCATCTCCATTTTCGAGATTCAGCGCTCACTTGGCCTGATCAATGTAACCAGCGGGCTGATCCTGCCCTATGTCACACTCAACCTGGCGATCAGTATTCTGATTATGCGCAGCATCTTTGAGCAGGTGCCCCACGAACTGATCGATGCGGCGCGCATTGACGGCTGCGGCCCCTGGAAGACGCTCTGGCTGGTGGGCGTGCCGCTGATCACCAACGGGCTGGTAGTGGTGATTATCGTTAACTTCGTCACGGCCTGGGGCGAATATCTGCTGGCCGCCACCCTGACCAATGACCAGGCCGTGCGCACTTTGCCCGTTGTGCTGGCCGCGGCCCACGGCGGGATGGGCCAGTGGGCCTGGCCGCGCATCGCCGCGGTCTACGTCATCGCCATCACCCCCGGCATTGTGGCCTTCGGCTTTGCCCAGAAGCTCTTCTTCCAGGGCTTGATGGAAGGGGCGTTGAAGGCGTAAAAACAAAAACGTGAAAACGTGAAACGTGAGACTGGTTCGATCCAGACAGGCTTTGGATAAACCACGGAATACACGAAATACACGGAAAGAAAGATAAACGAAAATTTTCCGTGTGGTCTGTGTATTCTGTGGTTGTTTGTCTTTGCTGTCTGAAAACGACGATTTCACGTTTCACGTTTCGTTTTTCCGAAGACACCCCCCATTACCGGAGATTTATAACCAATGCCCACCCACCCCATCCCGCCCGACGCCCGCCTGGAACGGCTTTTCGACGGCTGCGCCTTTGCCGAGGGGCCTGCCGCGGATGCCAACGGCGATGTCTACTTTTCCGACTGTCCCAACAACCGCATCCTCGTCTACCGCGCCGCTACCGGGCAAACCGAAGTTTGGCAGGAGCCGAGCCTGCGCGCCAACGGCATGAACTTCGACGCGCTGGGGCGGCTGGTGGTCTGCTGCGATGGCAAAGACGGCGGCGCGCGCGCGGTGCGCCGTTATGAGGCGGACGGCAGCATCACGACGCTGGCCTCCCATTTCAACGGCAAAAAACTCAATGCGCCCAACGATCTCTGCTTCGACAGCGCCGGGCGCATCTACTTTACTGACCCTCGCTACGGCGACAAGCGCGATCTGGAACAGGATTGTATGGCCGTCTACCGCATTGAAATGGACGGCAGTCTGACCCGCGTCATCGCCGATATGCAGACGCCCAACGGCATTCTGATCACCCCGGATGACTGCACCCTCTATCTGGTGGACCACAACCCGGAGCCGGGCGGGGCGCGCACGCTGGTGCAGTACGACGCAGCCGCCGACGGCAGTTGGCATTTTACCAGAACGCTGGCCGACTTTGGCGCTGGTCGTGGCGGTGACGGCATGGCCCTGGACGTGGCGGGCAACATCTACCTGACCGCAGGCGATGGGGAAACGGCCGGCATTTACGTCATCGCGCCGGATGGGGAGCAGTTGGGCTTTATCCCCACGCGCGAGGCCCCGGGCAACTGCACCTTTGGCGGCCCGGATCTGCAGACGCTCTACATTGCGGCTTCCACCTCTCTCTACCGTATCCGGCTGGCGATTGCCGGCCAACTGGTCTGGCCCACTCTCTCGCTTGGAGAAAATGGCACCTAACCACAAAGACACAAAGACACAAAGAAAAGCCGAGAAGCCCAGTAACGAACGCCTGTTACAGAAGGTCATCAGAGAAAATGCTTTCACTTCCCTCCCCCACACATCTTTCTGCTTGGCTCAGCCGTCTGGTGCAAATCCCCAGCGTGACGCCGGAACAGGCAGGCCCCCGCAGCGGTGAAGCGGGCGAGGTGCGCATCTCCGCGGCCGTGGCGGGCTGGTTTGCTCAGTTCGGCGGGCAAGTCCACTGGCACGAAATCCTGCCCGGACGCTCGAATGTCTATGCCATCTGGCCGGGGCGCACAGAGCGCTGGCTGGCCGTGGACATCCACACCGATACTGTCGGCGTGGAGCAGATGAGCGATCCCCCCTTTGACGGGCGCATTGCCGACGGGCGCGTCTATGGCCGGGGCGCGGTAGACACAAAAGCGAGTCTGGCCGTCGTCCTCGCCCTGCTGGAAGCTATGCACGCCGCGGGCCAGCAGCCGGAAAGCAATCTGCTCATCGCGGCCACAGTGGACGAGGAGACCGGGGCCACAGGTGCGCCGGGTTTTGCGGATTGGCTGCGGGCGCGGGGGCTGCTGCTGGACGAATTGGTGGTGGCCGAGCCGACCGGCTGCACACCGGTTCACGGCCACAAGGGGCTGGTGCGCATGGAATTTACCGCGCACGGGCTGGCCGCCCACTCTGCCCAGCCCCACCTGGGCCGCAATGCGATTCTGGTCGGGGCGCGGGTAGCCCTGGCCCTGGAAGCGGAACACAACCGGCTACAAACCACCCCAGCCAGCGCCCTGGGCATCCCCCAACTGACGGTCGTGCTTATCAACGGCGGCATCGGGCGCAATGTCGTGCCCGACACCTGTTCCCTGGCCATTGACCGGCGGCTGACCGACGGCGAAGACCCCCAGGCCGTGACCGCACAACTCATCGCTCTGGCCGCAGCCGCCTCGCTCCTGCCCCTGACCACCGAAGTCTGGCGGCAGATCCCCGCCTTCTACCAGCCATCCAGCGGCGGGCTGGTGACGCGCATGGCCGCGTGGAGCGGGCAAACACCGACCGTCGCCCCCTACGGGACAAACGCCTGGGCCTACGGCGATGTGGCGCGTGAGCGCATCGTCCTGGGGCCGGGTTCGATTGATCAGGCCCACGCCGCGGTGGAATGGGTGGAAATTGCGCAATTGGAGAAGCTGGCGGGGGTCTTTGCCCGCTGGTGGGGTTTGTAGTCTCGTGTCAGCCCTTCTTTGATGAGAAGTAACGATTCAGGGGTGCTCAAGTCCCCAGCAGTTTCTGCCCAAGCGAGGGAGAGCCTCGTCATTTTGGGCGTTGCGAGACGCGAAGTGCCGGGGACTTGCAGACAGAGCGGTATAGTTACCAATATTCATCATCTGGCCCTTTTCCTTGAATACAGAATGTCTTTCATTCTCAAACCTGTCTGATCCCCGCCAACTCCCCCAATAACACCTGCGGGTCTCTGCACACATGGAAGACCCAGCGCCCCATCTTCCCCCAATTGTTCAGCGCATCCCGCCACTTCTGCGCAGTGGGCAGGGCTGGGTCGCCAGCCGCATCCCATAGCTTGCCCAACATGTTCTTGCGGGTCTCGTCATAGCGATAGGTGCGCACCAGCTCCCCGGCCTCGCCCACCCGCTGTAGAAAGTCCAGAATCGCCTGGGCGCTGCTCTCCCCCACGCCGCTGACCTTCAGCAACGCAAGCTGACAGCTTGCGCCACTGGTTCTCCTCGTCTATACTCTCCCACAAGGAGACTCCACCAATGACCGACGCCGCGCCGATGCTACAGCAGTACCGCAAACTCAAAGCCCAGTTCCCGGACGCCGTTTTGCTCTTTCGCCTGGGCGATTTCTACGAGATGTTCGACGAGGACGCCCGGCTGATTTCCAAGCAGTTGGGGTTGTTCCTCACGGCGCGGCGTTTTTCCAAAAGCGTCAAGCTGGCGATGTGCGGCGTACCCTACCGCCAGTTGACCCCTTACGTCGCCAAACTGTTGGCCCTGGGCCACAAAGTGGCGGTGGCCGACCAGATGGAGACACCCAGCCAGGCCCGCAAGCTGATCGCACGCGCTGTGGTGCGCGTCATCACCCCCGGCACCGTCGTCGAGGAGGCGCTGCTGACCGACAACGCCCAGAACTATCTGGTCGCCCTGGCCCCCGGACACACGCGGGCGGGCGGCGATGGCGTGGAGGGCTGGGGGCTGGCCGCGGTGGACCTCTCCACCGGCGACTTCGTGACCGCCCAATTCGACGGGCCGGAAGCCTGGCCGCAGGCGCTGGAAGAGCTGGTCGTCCTCCAGCCCAGCGAACTGCTGCTGCCCGCGCCGCTGCTGGAAGATGAAAGCTGGCGCGCCACTTTGCAGGGCATCCGCCCCGCCCGTCTCTCGCCCCTGCCGGTGGCAGCCTTCGACCCCGCCGCGGCCCAGGAACGGCTGCTGCGCCATCTGGCGGTGCAGAGCCTGCACCCCTTCGGCTGCGCCGGGCTGCCCCTGGCCACAGCCGCGGCCGGGGCTGCCCTCTACTACTTGCAGGAGAACCAGCTTTCCGAACTGACCCATATGCGCGATTTGGAGACCTTTCACCCGGAGGCCAGCGTCGGGCTGGACGGCGTGACCCGGCGCAATCTGGAGTTGACCGCCACCCTGCGCGACGGGCGGGTGCAAGGCAGCCTTTTCGATGTCCTCAACCGCACGACAACCCCAATGGGGGCCCGCCTCCTGCGCCGCTGGATTCAGCAGCCCCTCCTCGACCTGCCCACCATCACCGCCCGCCTGGACGCAGTGGAGGAGTTGACCGGGCGGACGACCGCGGACAGCGGACGGCAGACGGCGGACGGCGGACAGCGGACGACGGACGACCCGCCAATCCCCAATCCCCAATCCCCAATCTCCAATCCCCGCTCCCCCTTCCTCCGCTCCGACCTGCGCGCCCTCCTCTCCGGTCTGCACGACGTGGAGCGGGTGGTAGGGCGGATTGGGATGGGCACGGCCAACGCCCGGGACCTGGCCGGCCTGCGCCGCGCCTTGCAACGGCTGCCCCGCATCAAAGGGGTGCTGGCCCAGGCCCATTCTGCCCGGCTGGTAGCGCTCAACGGGGATCTGGACGAACTGGCCGATCTGGTGGGGCTGATCGGCAGCGCGCTGGTGGAGGATCCGCCCCTGCTCCTGCGCGACGGCGGGCTGATCCGGCCCGGCTATCACAGCGAACTCAGCGGTCTGCGCGACGCTGCGGCCGCGGGCCGCGGTTGGCTGACCGCTTACGAGGCCCAGGAGCGGGATAGCACGGGCATCGCCAGCCTGCGCGTGCGCTACAACCAGATTTTTGGCTTCTTTGTGGAAGTGCCGCGCAGCAAAAGTGGGCTTGTCCCGGCGGAGTATGAACGTAAGGCCACCATCAGCCACGCCGAGCGCTTCATCACCCCGGCGCTGCGGGCGCGCGAGGCCGAGATTCTCTCCAACGAAGAGCGGGCCAACGAACTGGAGTACGAACTCTTCGTCCAGTTGCGCCAGGCGGTGGCCCAGCACAGCGACCGCCTGCGCCGCGCGGCGCGCATCCTGGCCGAAGTGGACGTGCTGGCTGGGCTGGCCGAGAGCGCCGTCCACCACAACTACGCCCGGCCAACGGTAGACGAGAGCGGCGTCATCCAGATCGAGGAGGGGCGTCACCCGGTGGTGGAGCGGCTGCTGCCCGAAGGCAGCCGTTTTGTAGCCAACGACATCCGGCTGGACAACGACGGACGGCGGCTGCTGATTGTCACCGGGCCTAATATGAGCGGCAAGTCTGTGCTGAGTCGCCAGGTGGCGCTGACCGCGCTGATGGCGCAGATGGGCAGCTTTGTGCCGGCCCGCGCCGCCCGCATCGGTCTGGTGGATCGCATTTTTGTGCGCGCCGGGGCCAGCGACGATATCACCCAGGGCCGCTCGACTTTTCTGGTCGAGATGAGCGAGACCGCCTACATTTTGCGCCACGCCACCAGCCGCAGTCTGGTGGTGCTGGACGAGGTGGGGCGGGGCACCTCCACCTACGACGGGATGGCGCTGGCCTGGGCTGTGGGCGAGGAGCTGCACAGCCGCATTGCCGCGCGCACGCTTTTCGCCACCCATTTCCACGAACTGACCGGGCTGGCGGAGGAGTTAGAGGGGGTCTGCAACGTCAGTCTGGCTGTGGTGGAGCAGGGGCAGGAGGTCGTCTTTCTCTACCGGCTGGTGGAGCAGGGCGCGGATCGCAGCTACGGGGTGCAGGTGGCCCGGCTGGCCGGTGTGCCGGAACACGTCGTCCAGCGGGCGCGGGAGTTGATGGAACGGATGGCCGGGGCGGGCGCGTCGCCGGAGCGGGAGAGCGCGGCAGAGGCGGCGTTGCCCGCACCCGCCGGAATGGCCCTGCGCGAGTTGGGCGCGGCGTATGTGGTGGGGGCGCGCGGCGACGGTCTGCTGGCCGCGGCGGACGACGCAGCGGTCTGGGCGGTGGTGCGGGAACTCTTCCGGCTGGACATCGCCAATCTGACGCCGGTCCAGGCGCTGCTGCTGGTCAACGGTTGGCAGCAGCGGCTGCGGGGGAGGGGTGACGGAATTTCAGCGCAAATCTGCTCCCCGCTGCGCGCGTGAGCAGAGATATAGGGTATAATAGTAGCTGATTGGAGTACACTCGATAGCTGCGGCGAATGATGCCAGGTAGCGCGGATGGGTCTGTGTCAGACAAGACAAATCTGCGCTACCCACTATCCGCGGCTGTAACACCCGTCTTGTAACTAACTTTGCCTGCACCCAATTGAGTTGACCCTATGCGCCGCTTCTCATCCTACGGACCCGTTGATACAGACTTGCACTACTACGCGCCGCGCACGGAGCTGGTGGATCGCGCCTGCGCCAGTCTGCTGGGCGAAGACCCGTCCAGAGGCGGTCACTACATCACCATCTGGGCACCGCGGCAACGGGGCAAGTCGTGGGTAATGGGGCAGGCATATACCATTTTGCGACAGGCAAAGGAGTTCCAAGTAGTCTACCTCTCTCTGGAACAAATGCAAGCTGCTGATAACCGGACCCGGGTAGTGCAGTTGATCATTGAGAACATTGGCAAGGCTATCTCTATACAAACGGAGCACGTCCACGGACTTGACGATTTCGACCGGTTGTTTACAAAGGAGATATTGCCCAAGCCACTTATTCTCATTCTGGACGAATTTGATTCACTCCCAGCAGATATCATCAGCGGGTTGGTTTGGGTCTTTCGGAATATCTATTCTCAGCGGCAGAGACAGACAGAATTGCTAACGACAGAAAAGGAGTATCTGCTCCACAGCGTCGCGCTGATCGGCGTGCGCGGGGTCTTGGGGATCGAAAATCGCAGCGGGTCGCCCTTCAACGTGCAGCGCAGCCTGCACATCCCCAACCTGACCTTTGCCGAAGTCGAGGCGATGTTCCGCTGGTACGAGGAGGAGAGCGGCCAGCCGGTGGAGCAGGCGGTGATCGACCGCCTCTACTACGAAACCCGGGGGCAGCCGGGGCTGGTCTCCTGGCTGGGCGAACTGATGACCGAGACCTACAACAGCGCCGCCAGCCAGCCGCTCTCGATGGCTGTCTTTGAGCAGACCTACGGCGCGGCGCTGCATATCCTGCCCAACGCCAACATCCTCAATCTGATCAGCAAGGCCCGACAGCAACCTTACAACGAGACTGTCCTGGAACTCTTCAAGACCGATGCCAAAATCCCTTTCTACTACGACGATCCGCACCTGAACTTTCTCTACCAGAACGGGGTGATTGATTGGGAGCAGGAAGGGGTAGACAGTTATTCGGTCAAATTTCCCAATCCCTTTGTGCAGAGACGGCTCTTCCACTATTTCGCCCGCCAATTGGTGGCCGACACAGGACAGCTCTACGCCCCCTTCGAGGATCTGTCCGCAATCGTCAGCCCGGATGGGTTGAACGTACCCAAACTGCTGGCTCGCTTTGAGCGCTATCTGCGCGAAAACCGGGCGTGGCTGCTGCAGGATGCGCCGCGCAAAAGCAATCTGCGCCCCTACGAAGCCGTCTTTCACTTCATCCTCTATCACTACCTGACCGATTTTCTGCAGGGCTTCCAGGGCCGCGTCTGGCCGGAATTCCCCACCGGCAACGGCAAAATCGATCTGCTCATTGCCTACGACGGCGCGACCTACGGGCTGGAGGTCAAGAGCTTTACAACCCTGCCCGGCTACCGGCAGGCGCTGCTCCAGGCCGCGGCGTATGGCCGCCAGTTGGGGCTGGCCCAGATCGCTTTGGCGCTCTTTGTGGAAGAGGTAGACGATGCCAACCGCGCCCGCTACGAAAAGCCCTACCTGGACGAGGCGAGCGGCGTAGCGGTGACGCCGGTTTTTGTGCAGACAGGAAAGTAACCCCGATTCTCAAAAAACCGAGTTTTTGACGCCGACTCTCTCTTGTAGCACATCATTGATTCTGCGAAAAACTCGGTTTTTTCACTGGAGTCAAGTATGGCCCAACCGTCCCCCATCCGACTGCTGCCCCCCCACATCGCCGACCGCATCGCGGCCGGGGAGGTGGTGGATCGCCCGGCGTCGGTGGTCAAGGAGCTGGTCGAGAACAGCCTGGACGCGGGCGCGACGGCCATCAGTGTGGAGATTCGCAACGGCGGTCTCTCGCTGATCCGGGTATCGGACGATGGCAGCGGGATGGACGCGGCCGACGCAGCCCTGGCCGTGGCTCGCTTCAGCACCAGCAAAATTCGCACGTTGAACGACCTGGACGCCATTACAACCCTGGGTTTCCGGGGCGAGGCGCTGGCGTCGATGGTCGCGGTGGCCCGCCTCGATCTTCTGACCCGGACGCGCGATGCGTTGGAAGGGGTACGGGTGCGCGCGGCCGACGGTCAGGTGGAGAGCCAGCCCGCGGCCAGCCCCGCCGGGTGCAGCGTTGCAGTGACCGATCTCTTCTACAACACCCCGGCCCGGCGCAAATTCCTCAAATCCCCCCTGCGCGAGAGCCAGCTTGTGCGCGATGCGCTGGCCCGCTACGCCCTGGCCTATCCCGGCGTGGCCTTCCGCCTGCTGGTCAACGGCAAGGAAAGTCTGGTTGCGCCGCCCGCATCCCCGTTGGAACGCATCGCCGTCGCCCTGGGACGGGAGGCGGCCCAGGAGATGATTGACGTCAACTGGGAGGCCGCTGACCTGCGCATCTCCGGTTTCATCAGCGCGCCCACGCTGGGGCGACGCGATCGCCAGGGCCAGTTTTTCTTCGTCAACGGTCGCCCGGTGCGCTCCGGTCTGCTGGCGGTGATGCTGGAACGCCCTTACGCCGGCCGTCTGCCCCTGGAACGGCGTCCGCTGGCCGTGCTGCACATCCGGCTCGATCCCCATCTGGTGGATGTGAACGTCCACCCGCGCAAGGACGAAATCCGTCTGAGCCAGGAGCGCTCGGTCTACGGCGCGCTGAGCCGGGCGGTGGAGGAGGCGCTGATCCCCTATCCCCAGACGGTGCAGGACACGACAGGGATCGCCTGGCCTTTTGCTGATGGGGTGGGGGGCTTCGGAGCGCTGCGGGAGACGCCAGTAGGCTATGCAGCGGGTGGACTTGAGCCGCTGGGCCAGTTGCAAAACGCCTATATTGTGGCCCGCAGCCGGGAGGGGCTGGTGGTGGTGGACCAGCACGCGGCCCACGAACAGGTGATTTTCGAGGGGCTGCTGGCCGGGGCAGAAGGCCGGGCGCTGACGCCACCCGTACCGTTGGCGTTGACCCTGCGCGAAGCGGAGTTGCTACAGCCTTTTCTGCCCGCGCTGGCCGAATTGGGGCTGGAATTAGAACCGTTTGGTGGGAATACGTTTCTGGTGCGCAGCCTGCCCGGCGCTGTGGGCAGACTCGACCCGCGCCAATTGCTCGATGCGCTGCTGGACGAGCTGCCCGGCTGTCGCAGCCTGACCCCGGAAGAGGTGCGCGAACGGCTGGCGGCCAAAACGGCCTGCACCGCCGCACTCAAAGCGGGCGACATCCTAAGCCCGGAGGAGATGGCCGGGCTGTTGCAGGCATTCGAGGCGGCCTGGTCGCCCGCCACCTGTCCGCACGGACGCCCGGCCTTTGTCCTGCTGACGACGGAGGAGTTGGAGCGGCGTTTTATGCGGCGGTAGCATTCGGTTGGGCAGTTGGCAAAGTCCCCGGCACTTTCTGAAGTGCCGGGGACTTTGTAACCTTTTGAACACATCCCAATAATTTGACACACTCTGCCCAATCCCCTATACTTCAAACAGTTCAACATCGAATTATCATTTTCAGGTGAAGATTTTCACGGTAGGGGGGGGGGGG
>CAMDEX010000089.1 GCA_945897075.1 Litorilinea aerophila | reverse complement strand
CGGGCGCAGCAAGCAGCGCCCCTATCAATACGTATCCGAGATTGAGCGATGAGAGAGACCAACGAAACCCACCAGACCGACGACTATCGCCAGGCGCTGAACAACAGTGCCCGTCTGCTGCGCGCCAACCGCCCTGGCGAAGCCGCAGCCCTCTTGACGCCTCTCCACGCCCAATTCCCCCACGACCCGGACATCGCCATCAATTTGGGCGGTGCGCTGATCCTGCAACGCAAATGGGAGCAGGCGGTGAAGGTTCTCTTGCCCGCGGCCCGCCAACAGATGGGCAATGCGATGCTGTGGGTCAATCTGGCCGCCGCCTATCTGGGCCGTCTGGAAACATCCGGCCCCAAACAGCAGCAGCAGGCCATCACAGCCTACGAACAGGCGCTGCGCGCCGACCCCAACACGGCCAACGTTCATTACCATTTGGGTCTGATCTACAAAGAACAGGGCAATTTGAGCCGGGCTGCGGCCCTCTTCCAGCGTGCATTAGAGGTCAACCCGCATGACAACGATGCCCGCGCCTGGCTTGATCGCCTGAGCGAACGAATCGTAGCGCAGGCCGCAACCCAAGCCAGCACGGGGAACGAAGCAGCGGCGCTTGACAATTCGCCACCTGCAGACGTGGCAGAGTAGACCAGCTTGCAATCACCCATCCATTTCCCGCGTACTCTATGGCAAAACAATCCAGAGCGCATGGCCTGGATGATCCTGCTTGCCGCCTTCAGCCTCTTCGTCCTGCTGGCGATCAGCATCCCTTGGACAGCCATTTACATAGTGCAGCACGCCACCACGCCGATGATCGCTCAATTGGAGCCAACCGTCGGCACAGTTCTGCTCTACACATCCAGCGCGGCCGATCCCATAGCGGTAACAGGCGCACGTGATGACATTCCCCAGGGCAGCCGGCTGGTGACGACCGGGGCCGCTACCCAGGGCGTACTCGGTCTTTCCGCACAACCCAACAGCAGCCAAGCGATTGGCACTGTCCATCTCTACCCCGGCACAACGCTGACCGTCCTGCGTATCCAGCAGCCCCGCTTTCAATCCAGCCGACAACCCTACGGCGTGCGTCTGCGTCTGGACGGGGGACGCATACGTATCTTTACCAACAGCCGGGACGAACGGGCGTTGGTGGTACGGGTTGATCTGCCCCACGGCTACGCGGTGTTGAGCGAAGGCAGTTACAATTTCAGTGTGCAAGAGAGTCGCACCGATCTGTCGGTCAGCCAGGGAGAAGTCCAACTGGTCCACGACAGCGGCGCTGCGCTTGCCGTCGGCCCCGGCCTGCGTACCTGGATGGATGGGAGCACGCCACCCCAGGAGACGATCTCTGCCGAACGCAATCTGATCCGGTCAGGCGATTTTAACCAGCCGTTGCTGGAAGAGTGGGAAGTCTACGCCGAGGCACCCTATGTGGCGGCGGGCACGGTGGAGGTGGGAGAGCAGGACGGGCGGCGGGTGGCCCATTTTGTGCGCCTGGGCGAGGACGGCATCCACACAGAAGTGGGAATGGTGCAAAAGATTGACCAGGATGTGAACGGTTACGATTCTCTGGTCTTCCACCTGGATGTGCGTCTGCTGCGCCAGACACTGCAGGGCGCGGGCGAAAAAAGCTCGGAATTTCCCCTGCGTATCGAAATCGCCTACACCGACATCTACGGCAAAGACCTGCGCTGGGGTCACGGCTTCTATTACCGCGACCCTCCTGCCGCTTGGCCGCTGATCGGCGGTGACAAAATTGCGCCCTACTCCTGGTATTCCTATGAATCCCCCAACCTGATGGAACTACTGCGGGATACCCGGCCCGCCCACATCAACAGTGTGCGCATCTACGCCAGCGGCTGGAACTACGAGGCGATGATCAGCGAAGCGGGCCTCTTTGTGGAGTAGAATCAACCACGAAGACATAAGAAGACAAAGACACGAAGAAAAAAGAAGAATCTTCTTTTGTGTCTTCGTGTCTTTGTGGTTCAAAGGGTAGGCGCGTATGAACAGGCTTCTTCTCAATTGGCGGGTCGGCTGGCTTGTGCTGGTCGCAGCGGTCTATTTACTCCTGGCCGGTTATCAATTGGGGCTGCCCGGTCTACACTACGACGAGGCCAGAGAGGCGGGCGTCAACGCGCTGGAACTGCTCACCGGCGCACCGGTTACAGCCTTCCGCGGCGCAACCATCACCCTTTGGGGCAGGGCGCTGCCGCTGATGGTGCAGGACTATATCGGTGCATTGAATGTCTACCTCGCCCTCCCCTTTCTGGCCCTGACCGGTATCGGCGTGCCCAATCTGCGTTTCCTGCCGCTTCTTCTCGGTCTGCTGGCGCTCTTTGCCGTCGAGCGCGCCATCTCCGCATGGATGGCGCTTACCCAGCGGCGACAGGGCCGCGCCCCCATCTCCCTGGCCGCGCTCTGCGCCGTCACCCTGCTGGCGGCTTCCCCCACTTTTGTCTTTTGGAATCGCCAGGGCATTTTCGTCACCAACGCAACCCTGCCCTGCACGTTTGCCGCCATCTGGTGGGGAGTGGGCTGGCTGCGCACCGGCTCGCGCCGCCATCTGCTGGGGGCAGCCTTCGCCGCGGGCCTCGCTCTCTATGCGAAGCTGCTGACGATCTGGCTGATCGGCCCTTTTGCGCTGCTGGTGGCTGGTTGGTGGCTGGCCGGGCGTTGGCGCAGCGAAAAGGCCATCACTCCCATCGCCATTGCCCTGCCTCCGCTATCCTGGCCGCTGCTGGCGGCTGGGGGAATCGCTTTCCTGCTGCCGCTCCTCCCCTTCCTTCTCTTTAACCAGCAGACCGGGGGCACCTTTGCCAGCATCAGCGGCAATCTTGACCAGAGCTATTACGGCGTAGACAACCGCGCCATCTTCGCCAACCTGCCTGTGCGTTTGGGCCAAATCGTGGCTGTACTGCGCGGCGAGCACCTCTGGTATTTGGGCGGGGTTCACGCCAACAGCCTGGCCCCCTGGCTGGCCGCGGCGCTTGTCGTCCCCCCACTCTTCAGCCAAAGAGGGCGCAAATACATTGCGCTGCCTGGAATACTCCTGTGCCTGGCCGTCCTCGCCAGTCTCTTTACGGTCAGCGATCTCTTCATCACCCACTACGCCCTGCTCCACCCGCTGTTGGCTGCCGTGATCGGGAGTGCAGTTGCATGGCTATACGAATGGTCGCAGCGCTGGAAAGGGCCAGCGCTGCTTTTGCCTGTAGCACTGCTCTCGCTCTGGCTGGCCGGCGACCTGAGCGCATCCCTGGCCTATCATCAGGATTTGGCGCGCAGCGGCGGGCTGGCCGACCATTCGGACGCCTCCTATCACCTGGCCTACTATTTGCGTTACAACGGACTGGGCGCACCCATCGCGCTGGACTGGGGGCTGGATGCGCCCATCCGCTATCTGAGCGCAGGGACGGTCACGCCTATCGAGCTTTTTGGCTACGCTTCGCTCGCAGAGCCAGACCCAGCCTTTGTAACCCGGATCGGGCCATTTCTCGACAATCCTGACAACATATATCTGCTCCATGCGCCGGGCCAGGAAATTTTCCGCGGGCGGCGGGCCGCCTTCTTTGCCCAGGCCAAGCAGCAGAGACGCGAGCCACTTTTGGAGCAGACCTTTGCGCAACGGGACGGCGTGGTTTTGGTTGAATTGTGGCGGTTGCGTTAATAAAAATGCCATTCTCGGAATGGTCGCTCTCCAGCTATTGACGCTCTGGCGGGCTGGTGCTAAAATGGAGCGGCCATGAGCAAAAAACCGGAAATACCCACCCACATATTTGGCAGAAGCGCAGCCGACAGAGACTTAACGGCGGAGGCCGTCTACGGGCCAACGGGGCGCGGTCTCCTCACCCTCTTTGCCCGCCTGCTGCGCCCTGCGTTGACCAGCGCCCTGGCCCTGCCGATTGTCTGGGGTTTGGCCCTGGCCCACTGGCACGGCAGCCCCCTCAACGGCTGGACGATCACGCTGCTGCTGAGCGCCAACGCCGCATTTTGCATTGGGCTGAATCTGGCCGGCCAGTACGCTGACTTTCGCCGCGTGTTGAAGAACGACCGTTCCGCTCTGGACAGTGACATTCTGGCCGCGCCCGCAGAGGGTCAACAGCCGCCGCTGCAGGACGTCTTTCAGCTACTCCAGACACGCCGCGTCCGTCCCGGCGCTGTGCGCAGCCTGGTAATGCTTTGCCTCTGGATCAGCCTGCTCTCTTACATCTGGCTCATGCAATTGGTCGGCTGGCCGCTGCTCTTTTTCGGCCTCTTGAGCATTTTGCTGGCTGTCGTACCTCTGTTGCCCGCTATCCGCTATTCGCGCTGGCGTTGGCTGCTGGGCGATCTGGCAATTCTGGTGGCGGTGGGTGTGCTGCCCGTTCTCAGCGCCTACTACGCCCAACGGGAAATGATCGATCGCTGGGTTTTGCTGACATCTGTTGTGCCGGCTATCCTGGCCTGGCTAACCTTTATGAGCTACAATCTGCTCAGTTGGCGACGGGATTGGCGGCTGCGCCGGGGTACGGCGGTGGCTGTCTTCGGGTCAGAGCGTGCGCTGGATGGGGCCGCGGTGATGGGCGTGGCTGCCTTCACGTCTGTGCTGCTGCTGATGGCGCTGGGCGCTTTGCCCCTCTCCTCTCTGCTTGTGTTGGGTGCGCTGCCGATTTTCCTGCGTGGCTTCACCTACAACAGCCAACACCCTATCTCCCACGCCAACGCGCTCTACGTCATTGACCGCTCCACCCAGGCCGCAATTCTGGCCGGGCTGCTCTGGATGCTGGCGCTGTGGAATGGATAGGAGGGCGACTGGCGACTGGCGACTGGCGACTGGAGATTCGTGGAGATCAGCCGCCAATACCCCAGCCGCTACCCCACTATGGCTGAACTGACGCGCAAGGCTTTCTACCAGTTGGCTATCGAGTGCCGGGAACGCGCGCTTGATTTGGCGCGCCATGACCAGCACCGGGTGGTGCCTGCCCAATGCAGCCGCTTCAACCGTTGGCTGGCAGGATTGAAGAGTTACGAGCGGCTCAGCACAACCGTCGGCGCAATCCCGGCTGCGCTGCCCATCACCCGCTGGCATCTGATGGGGTTGGTCTTTTTGCTCTGGTTTCTCTTCGTCCTCTTTGCCGGGCAAGATCTGAACACAAACGGCCAGCGCATTCTGGGCCTCTCCCTGACTGGCGCGTTGATTCTGCTCTATTTTCTGCCCGAACGCTTCTACGGGACGACAATTGAATTGTTGGAGGGGAAGGTTTTGCGCGTGGTGGAAACATTGGAAGGGATTCTGCAATCCCAGGAGATGCAGTTCAGCGAAGCGGCCTATTTCCAGGTGAAGGAAAATTTGCAGGCCGCCCGCGCAGAGTTGCGGCAGCAGATTCATCTGGCCCATTAAAAATGGGTGATTGGGTGATCGGGAACGTCGGTCACTCAATCACCCAATCACCTAATTTGCTCTTCTCCTCTTCACAACATCTGCGAAAAGTCCGGTTTGCGCTTCTCGAAGAAGGCTTGCAACGCCTCGGCGGCTTCTGGCCCCTGCAGTTGCGCACCAAAGACCGCCAACTCAGCGTCCATCGTTTTGGCAATCAGTTCGGCCTGGGCCGCTTTCATCAGCCGCTTTGTCTGGCGCAGGGCGCTGGGCGCTTTGGCAGCCAGGAGCAGCGCTTTGCTGCGCGCCACCCCTTCCACCTCCTCCGGGTCAAAAACGCCGTTGACAAAGCCAAAGGCCAGCGCCTGTTCTGCGCCAAAGGGTTCGGCCAGCATCAGCAACTCCGCGGCCCCACGCTGCCCCAACAGTTGGGGCAGGAGCAGACTCGATCCCGCCTCCGGCACCAGACCCAAATCCACAAAGGGCAGATGGAAGCGCGCATTCGTGCCAGCGTAGGCCAGATCGCAGTGGAGGAGGAGTGTCGTGCCGATGCCGATGGCCGGACCGCAGACCGCGGCCAGCAGCGGTTTGGGGAAGTCGCGCAGCGCGGGCAGAAATTGCACAACCGGGCTGTCCGGGCTGGTGGGCGGGCTGTTGAGAAAGTCCATCAGATCGTTGCCCGCTGTAAAGCAGGCAGGGCCGCCCGAAATCAGCACAGCGCGCACGCCGTCATCTGCGCTGGCGCTATGCAGCGCGGCGGTCAGCCCCGCGTACATCGCCAGCGTCAGCGCATTTTTCTTGGCGGGCCGGTTGATGCGGATGGTCAGGACGCGGTCGGAAAGGTCGGTGAGGATGAGATCGTCTGAAGTAGTCATCGGGCCTCCTGTGGTCGGTGATGCGTGAAACGTGAGATCACGTGACGTAAACTCACGTTTCACGTTTCACGTTTCGGCGACAAATGGTTCTATGTGTAACGAGCGAAGATGTCCCGATAGGCTTGCGAACTCTCCAACAACTCTTCGTGGCTACCCACCGCGGCCACGCGGCCCTTGCGCAGGACGACGATTTTGTCGGCCCAGCGAATCTGCGAGAGGCGGTGGGTGATCAGAATCGTCGTGCGCCCGTGGGTGGCGGCTTCGATGGCGCGCTGAATCTGATCTTCGGTGGCGCTGTCAATGGCGCTGGTGGAATCGTCCAGAATCAGCACGGCTGGGTTGGTCAGAAAGGCGCGCGCCAGGGCGATGCGTTGGCGCTGGCCGCCGGAAAGCATCACCCCCCGCTCGCCCACCACAGTTTTGTAGCCCTCTGGGAAGCCGCTGATAAAGCCGTGGGCCTGGGCCGCCTGCGCGGCCTCTTCGATCTCCGTCTGGCTGGCGTCGGGACGACCAAACGCGATATTCTCGCCAATTGTCCGGCTGAAGAGAAAAATGTCCTGCTCGATGATCGAAATCTGCCTACGCAGGGCCGCCATGTCCCAGTCGCGCACATCCACCCCGTCCACCGTCACCCGCCCCTGCGAAATGTCGTAGATGCGGTTGATCAGCTTGGCGACAGTGCTTTTGCCCGCACCGGTCTGCCCGACGAGGGCGAGGGTCTGGCCCGCCTCAATCGTAAAGGAGACATTTTCCAGCGCGGGGCGGCTGAGCGCTTCCCCCCGGCTGCCGTTACGCTGGCTGAGCGCCCGTCCTTTGCTGTCCAGGCTGGATTCGTAGCCAAAGGTGACATTCTCGAAGCGGATCTCCCCCTTCATCTGCCCATTGTAGCCACCCTCGTTGCGGTCGAGTTCCGTCTCCGAACGCAACAGTTCCAGAATACGGCGGGCGCTGGCGACGCCGGAGGAGACTTGGGAATAGGAAAAGAGCGAAACAAAGACGGGAAAGCTGAAGAGCGATATCAGACCCGTATAGGCCACCACATCGCCCAGGGGCAGGATGCCCGCACGGAAAAGGACGAGGGCGTGCCAGAGACCGGTGGCCTGGGCAATGCCCAAGAGCAGAAGGGGCAGATATTTGGCCTCCACCCGCCCCTGCGCCACAAAGGCTTCGCGCACCTGGCGTGCATTCTTTTCGAAACGCCCGATCTCTACGGCTTCCTGGGCTGCGGCTTTGACCGTTTCGATGCCTTCGATGGCCGCGGTCAGCCCCGCGTTCATGCGCCCAAAGCTGGCGCGCACCTGCGTCGTGGCGGGTGAGAGATCGCGCAGGTATTGGGTCAGGGAGATGGCGTAAAGAACGGCGAAGATCAGGGGCGTCCAGATCAGTTGGGGGTGGATGCTGGGGGCCACCAGTATAGGGACGATCAGAAAGTTGGCCGAACCGACGACCAGATTGAGACCGGGGGCCACCATCAACGCCAACTCGCGCACGTCGTTGGTGGCGCGGGCCATCATCTCGCCCGTGGGGTAGCCGTCGTGGAAGCGCATGGACTTGCCCAGCAGCGAGGCGTAGAGTTCCTGGCGGCTGTCGCGTTCCAGCCGCTGACCCTGGACTTCGCTGCCCGCGTTGCGCACCAGTTGCAGCAGGCTGCGCACCAGTTGCGTGCCCACCATCAGCAGGGAGACCCAGAGGATCGCGCGCAGGTTGACCACATCGCCGCGCGCCGCGTTGAAGGCCTGGCCGGAGTAGATGGGGATGGCCGTGGCCAGGGCTGCGTTGCCAAACGCGCCGAGAACGGAGACGACCACCAGCCAGAGGTTGTGTTGCAGGTGCGAGAGCAGCCAACGCACCGGCCCACTCTGGTTGGTGCGGATGGGGTTGGCGACGACAAATTCGGATTTGAGCATTGGGGGTTTGCTCCTGGGCAAGGGAATGGAACGCGGATGGCGCGGATTGGGCGGATTGACGCGGATAAGAGAACAATTGGGCAGGCGCGATTCCGGGAATCGGCCAGACGTTCTCGCGAATGCCCCTGCTCGTCTGGCCGATTCCCGGAATCAGAACGGGCGCGCTCCGCGTGGGAACGATTTGGGGGCACCCCTATTATATCACACAGACCCGGAACGCATCCGCATAGAGTTCCGGGAAGTTCCCTGATTCCAGTTTGACAGACTTTCGCTTTCAGGCGACAATAGACGACCGCTTACATCTATTGGAAGGAGTTCTTGACCGATGGGCACGAAAAGTTACGACGAATTTCTGCAAGAACAGCTACGCGACCCAGAACTGGCCGCCGAGTATCTCACGGCGGCCATCGAAGACGATTCGCCTGCGTTGTTTTTGATCGCTTTGCGCAACGTGGCGGAGGCGCAGGGCGGCGTCGCCGCTCTCGCCGACGCCACCCATCTGAACCGCCAGACGATGTACCGCACGTTGTCGAGTGAGGGCAACCCCACCTTTGCCACGCTCCTGACCATTTTGCGCGCGGTCGGCATGAACCTCTCCTTTACGCCAGCCACACCGGTCTAGCCGCCACCTGGCGTAGGACGGACTGACAGTCCGTCCTACAAATCCGCCGCGGAGCGTCGCAGAGCCGTTCCCACGCGGGAGCGATGGGAACGAGAGTACCCAACCCCAATACAATAAAAGAAGTTCGACTTTTCGGAAAAAGTCGAACTTCTGCTCCTACCCTTCGGGCTATGACCCCACCACCCGCCCACTTAACCTCCCCCGCGGCGGGAGGTTAAGTGGGGGTGCTTCAAGGCGGACTGACAGTCCGCCCTACAAAAAAAATTGATCGCCTGACGGCGATGCGCGCGGGGGGCTGCGCCCCCAGACCCCCGCCCGGCGCTGCTGCGCAGCCACCGGGCAAGAGCACAGAGTGCCAGCGTTTTTCAGAGTCCAGAGAAAAACAGAGGCCATCGGTTCAACTGCCGGGGGAAAGGAGGCGAAACCCGAGGTTCCCGCTCCCGTAGACAGGGGAGGCCCTGAGCCGAACGGCGCAACGCACGAGGTTACGGTCGGGGCTGAACGACCCCCCACGCAACACACGACGGTCGCCTTCCGTAAGGTCATCATTCACGCGCTGGGCATACTCTGTATAGTCATCCAGCCAGACCGTGCGGCACCACTCCCAGACATTGCCGGCCATATCGGCTGCGCCGCACTCGGCGTTGCCGCCGGGGAAGATGCCCACGGCTGAAGTGGCCCCGATACCGGTATCTTTCATATTGCAGCGCTCCGACGAAAATTCCCCACTCCAGGGATAGATGCGTCCGTCGGTGTGGCGGGCCGCCCGCTCCCACTGCGCCTCGCTGGGCAATTCCACCCGGTAGCCCAGCGCATCTGAAAGCCAGCCACAGTAGGCCACCGCCTCGTACCAGCTCACCCCCACCACCGGATGGTTGGACGTCTGGAAGACCTCCCGCTCGCGTTGCGGGCCTATAACGCCCCCTTCCTCCCGCCACGCCCAGCCCGCTTCAGTCCACCAGCCTTTTTCAGTGTAGCCCCCCGCTCGCACAAAGCAGTCGTACTGGGCCACCGTCACCGGGTAGCGGGCGATGCGATAGGATTCGGTGATCAGATGGCAGGTGAACTGCCTTCCCCCCGTATAGCTTTCTTTTCCGCCCATCACAAACGGCCCGGCGGGGATGTCAATCCAGGCGATGTCGGGTAGCGAGACGCCGTGGCGCGTCACGACGCCCACGCCCTGGCGCGGGTCGACCAGGCGGCCCAGAACGCGTCCAGCTGCGGCGCGCAGAAGAGGCGTATTCCTGTCTGCCGGGTCAGTCAGGTGCGCAACCAGCCGCTTCACCAGCAGTTCACGGGTGACGGGGTCGGCCCCGTTCTGTTCAAGAAAGGCGGCAGAGGTCACCTCCAGCGCAGCCAGAGCCTGTGCGCTGTGGGCGGAACGCTCGACCAGTGCGGCGATCAACGTCAGGGGCGCTTCTGTGCTGCGCAGGCCCAGATAACCCACCGTCAGCAGCAGCGTCTCGCGCCACCAGGAGTCAGCCAGGCGCCCCTCCTGGCAGAATACGTCTGCCATCCCGTCGATCTCGCGCACGCTATCCACCAGATAGACGGCGCAGAGGAACTCCTGGAAGGTGAGATGGATGAACTGATAGACCCCATCCCGTTCGTCCAGCAGACTGCCCCGCTCGCGCATGGCCTGAACAAAGAGGCCCAACCGCTGCTCCACCACGGCCGGGGCAAAACGCCGGGCCAGTTGGGGGGTCAGCCAGCGGCGCAGTTGCGCCTCCGCCACGCTGCGCCCACTCTCCGCGCCGGCGGTCATCATACAAAAGGCCAGCCAGGCCAGCAGATTGCGCTTTTCGGTCTCATCGCCGCCCCACTCCACCAGAGCAAACATCGCCTCGGAGGGCGGTTTGTAACTCTCGGCCAAGAGAACTTCCACACAGCGTTCATAGAGCTTGGCCCGTTCGTCGGGCAGACGGCGCTGGTTGTAATGGACAATAGCGACGATTGTCACCATCAGCGGCGAAGTCACCAGACCCGGCTCGCCCCGTTGCTGGCGCAGCCCTTCCAGACCGGCGATGGCCCGTTGCAGACTTTCGGCCTCCCGCTCGGCCTGGGTTTCGTCGTAGGCAGCCCAACACCAGCGCGCGGCCAAAGCTTGGGCCTGTTCCAGCGTCATCGGCTGGACTTCGGCCACGCGAAACTCTTCGGCCAGCACTGCGCTCTCCCGGTAGGCCCGGCTGCGGCTGGTCACCAGCAGATAGCGGATGCCCTGATTGGCGGCCAGATTCTCGACGGCCCCACGCACCAGCGCCCGTTCCCGCTCATCGGCCACTTCGTCCAGACCGTCCAGCAGCACAATACAACGCTGGCCCTGAATCAGCAGCCTTTGGAAGAAGTCGGCGGGCAGGCTCAAGGCCGCCTCCTGGCGGATGAGAGTATGGGTAATGAAGCTGGTCAGCGTGCCCTGGCGGGGGTCGGCGGCGTTTTCATGGCCGCGGCGGTAGCGGTTGTAATCGCTGAGGGAGACGAAAATGGGCAGGGGCAGGTCGTCGTGCAGCCCCAGCGTGCGGGCCACAGCCCCGCTTTCCCCGCTGCGCAAGGCTTGCGCCAGAGTGGAGACGATAATGCGCAGGAAAGTTGTCTTGCCCGAACCCGGCCCACCGATGATAGCCAGACGGCGTCCCAAAGCCAGCAGTTGCGCCATATCGATGGTCTGTATCTGCTCTTCCTCGCGCAGCATCTCCTCGGCCTGCTGGCGGGTGCCGCGGCGGGCGGGCCGTTGGCGTTGCGGGCGCACGGCCGCCTGCAACGAAACGTAGACATCTTCGATGGTCAGGCTGAGCACCTGTCGTTCCCGGCGTTCGATGCCCCGCATGTCGAGATGGCCGTAGCGGGTCTCCACCCAGTGCAGGTAGCGTTCCAATGCCTGGCGAAATTCCTCTTCCCCCATTTGGGCCGCGCCCGGCGCGTTCTGGTATTGGTGGATGATATTGCCGAGGTGGCCTACATTTACTGGGCCATTCACCGGGCTGCTGAAAAGCTGCTGGTTCTGCACCCTCTGTCCGCGCAGGTCGAAGAGAACTGTGTCGGCGTACTTCTGGCTGTTCCCCAGTTCCGCCAGTTCCGCCTGCAAGAGCCGCTGGAAGCGATCCCAGTCCCGTTCCGGCAGCACAGCCTGCACAATGCGGGGGGCTTCCAGTTCCAGCAGCAGTTTGTCCAGGGCGTCGCGCCAGGCCGGGTCGGTTTCAGCGCTGGCGGCCAGTTCCTGGGCAATTTCGGCTTCTGTGCGGTCGTGCCAGCGGCTGATACGCTCGGCCAGCAGGTTGCCGCCCACCAGACTCCCGGCCAGACTGCCAATCGAGAGGAGCAGGCCCAGATTGCCGGTGGCCGCGGCCTGGTTGGTCGCCTCCACCAGCGGGAAGATGGCCGACGCGGCCAGCCCGCCGTAGAGCAGGCCGGACGACCAGCGGTGCGCTTCGACGGCGAAGCCGCGCAGACGTTCCTGGGCAGATGCTTTCCATTCGGCGAAGTTCATAGTGGTTTCCCTGTCGTAGCTATTTGGCGGTCAGCCAAGTCCCCGGCACTTTCTGAAGTGCCGGGGACTTGGCATGACGTTCTGGGGTTAGGATAGCATTGGGGGCGGTTTTGCGCAAGCACCCCCACCCGACCTCCCCCATTCTGGGGGAGGAGCAGACCACTCGTTGGGTCGCTGATTGTACTTTCAACGCCATCCGTCCCGCCAACAGTCCCTCCCCCGCAGCGGGGGAGGTTAGGTGGGGGTTCTGCCCCGGACGGACTGACAGTCCGTCCTACGCACCCGACGCGGAGCGTCACAAAGCCGTTCCCACGCGGGAGCGCTGGGAACGAGAATAAGCCGCTATTGTAGGGGAATCTCCAAAGCTGGGGCCAGGTGAATCAGCTCCGGCTGGGTGCTGTCTGTGGAATCTGCGGACCGGATGTAGAGCAGCACGTACAGCCGGGCCGCGCCAGAGATGGCCGCGGCGGGCAGGGGATGGCTGTCGCGCAGCACTTCACCCACTTTCCAGAGGGAGGTGGGGTAGAAGAGGCCACCGGGCGGGCGGTCGTCCTGGGCCAGCCGTTGGCCCGCGCCGTCAAAAAGCTGGACGGAAGTGGTGTAGTCGGCCACTATCCGCTCGTCTACCTGCCAGAACAGAGAGAGTGACGGATTCTCGCCCCTTTCTTCCAGCCGATAGCCGAGCAGCGTGAACGGCCCGTAGGCCAGATCGAGCCGCCGCTCAATCTCCTCTCCATCCACCATTTTGACTACACGAATGATGGGCGGCGTTGCCTCTCCCAAATCGAATTTTGCGTCCAGACCGGGCATCGCTTTGATGAGAAAAAGAGGGCGATCCCCGGCGGCCAACGCGGTTGCCGTGACCGCTCCCACATCGGCAAAGCGTTCTTCCGGCGTGAGCAGAGGGAAGAGAGCGGTCAGCCCCAACGCTCTCCCCTCCACCGCCTGCAAGTAGTAGAGCGGGATGATTTCGTTGCGGTTGTCGCTGACGAGGATGGCGTCGGATGGCGGGTCAGCGGCCAGAATGAGATCCCACATGCGGCGGGCGGAGTCGTTGCTGGACTGGTCGAGGGCGGGGAAATGGGTGAGAAAGAGGGAAGCGGGAAGGAGGAGAAGAACAGCGAGCCAAAGGAAAAATTGTGAATTGTGAATTGTGAATTGTGAATTACGTCCGTCGTCCGTCGTCCGTCGTCCGTCGTCGGTCATCCGTAGTCCGTCGTCCGTCGTCTGCGGTCTACGCGCCACCCCAATCAACCAATGAACCGCGCAACCAGCCCACAGCGCGGCGATGAGGTAGAGGGGGATGTAGAAGACGTAAATGTCACCGATGCCATAGAAGAGGTTGAAGAGTTGGAGCAGCAGGGCGGTGGGCAGTGTGAGCAGCAGCAACGGCCAGCGTTTGTCGCGGACGAGGATGAGCAGTCCCAGCAGGGCCAGGACCAGCCCCGGCCAGGTGAAGTGGACAAGCCAGAGGTCGGCGGCTGCGGGCAGGCGGGCCAATGCCTGGGCCGGGCTGAGGAAGCTCACTGCGAAGACGGAGCCGGTGATAAAATCAACAAATCCCTGCGCGGTGGGTGTGTAGAGAGCGAGCGTCTCTGCGCCCAGGCGGGGGTAGAGCCAGGGCGAGGCATGCGCGCCGCTGCGCAGAGGGATGTATAAATAGAGAAGTTGGGGCAGGGCCAGCCCGGCCAATAGCGCGGTCCATTGCAAAGGCGATAGAACGCGGATGACGCGGATTGGGCGGATCAGCGCGGATAAAAATCTGCGAAAATCTGCGTTCTGATTCTCCTTCCTTGTGGCGCTCCTGCTGCTATGCCAAAGCAGCCAAAGCAGAAAGCCGGGCAGCAGAAAGAGGGTTGTCCGGTGGTGGGTGAGGGAGAGGCCGAGGAGGGAGGAGAGGAGGAAGGGAGGAAGGGAGGAGGTGATTGGGTGATTGGGTGATTGGGTGAGGCGGGCGGTGAGGAGGAGGAAAAGGGCGATGAAGAGGGCGTGGAGCGCGTAGACTTCGGCGATGAGGGCCTGGCTCCACAGGGTGGGGTTGACGGCGACGAGCAGGGCGGCGCAGAGGGCGGCGATGCGGGCGGGGGTTGAGCGCTGCGGCAGCCAGCCCAGCACGGCCAGGTAGAAGATGGCGACGGCCGCCGCGGCCAGAAAGGCGCTGAAGGCGTTGAGGCTGGTCGCGGGGTCAACGCCGAAGAGGGCGGCCAGGTGTTGCCAGCTTCCCCCCAACAGCAGATAGAGCGGGTAGCCGGTGGGGTGGGCGAGACCGAAACGCCAGGCCGCCAACTGGAATTCGCCCGCATCGCCCAAAAGCAGTCCCGGCGCAAGGGTGCGGCTGTAGAGTCCCAGGCAGAGGGCAAAGAGCGCTATCGCCAACCGTCTGTCCAGACGGGGGAGCGGATGGGTAGGGCTTGCGGGGTTGGTGGATTTGACCGCTGTTTTCATCTGGTGGATAATTGACCGGTTCTATGAAAGAAGGACGAATTCCAATCAGGCAACACGACCGGCTGACACCGGTAACGACGAAAAGCGGACGCCGTCCTTTGTAACCCGCACTGTCAGTGCGGGCTGCCGCAAGCTAACAGCTTGCGTTACGTGGCTCTTTTCAGAACAGTCCTTCATGCACCGTCGTGCGCCACGGAGAATGAAAAACAGAACGCAGATTGCGCAGAAGCCACAGATTGCGTAGATTTGATCCGTGCGCATCTGTGAGCATCTGTGTCAATCCGTGTGCTTTGGTTTCGTATCAGCGCAGATCAATTCAAATCATGAAAATCTGCGTCCGCTTTTTCTTCCACGGCTTGGCTATCAATGTCTACTGACTGGCACGGGCGGGCACTGGTGATTGTGCCCACCTACAACGAAAAGGAAAACATCACCCGGCTGGTTGGGCAGATTCGCGCTCTGGTCGGGGATGTCCATGTGCTGGTGGTGGACGACAATTCGCCGGACGGCACCGGCGCGCTGGCGGATGGGCTGGCCGCGGCGGACACGGGCGTTCATGTGCTGCATCGGGCCGGCAAGCTGGGGCTGGGCACAGCCTACAAAGCTGGTTTCGCCTTTGGGCTGGCCCGCCACTACCAGTTCCTCTGCACAATGGACGCCGATTTCAGCCACAGCCCAGAGAGTCTGCCTGCTCTGCTCACCACAGCCAGCAGCGGCTACGATCTGGTGGTGGGCAGCCGCTACGTTGCGGGCGGCGCGGTGGAGGGCTGGCCGCGTTCGCGCAAAATCCTCAGCTATACGGCCAATCTGCTGGCCCACACTGTTCTGGGCGTCGCCATCCGGGATTGCACCGCGGGTTTTCGTTGCTACCAGCGCCGGGTGTTGGAAAAGATCGATCTGGATTCTATCTTCAGCAGCGGCTACAGCTTCCTCATCGAAATGGCTTTCCACGTACAACGGGCGGGTTTTGTCTGCGGCGAAGTGCCTATCACCTTCGTCAACCGCACCGAAGGCACAAGCAAAATCAGCAAAAACGAAATCTACAGGGCCTTCTACACCCTCCTCCGCCTGCGCACACAAGCCCTGCCCTGGGAATGGGCGGTGGGGAAGGTAAAAGGGAGAAAGCGGGAGGGGATTGGGGGATTGGGAGATTGAGAGATTAGGAGATTAGGAGATTAGGAGATTAGGAGATTAGGAGATTAGGAGATTATTCGTGTCACGCCAATCTCTCAATCTCTCAATCTCCCAATCTCCCAATCTCTCAATCTCTCAATCTCTCAATCTCTCAATCTCCCAATCCCCCAATCCCCTAATCCCCAATCCCCACCGTCCCTACCGCCCCCGCCAGCGTGCGCCGGTCGCGGTTCAGGCTGATGCGCAGGAAGGCTTCAAAGGGGGCGATGACTTGGGCAGCGCTGCCGGGCGTAGCGCCTTTTACGCCCACCAGAGCCAGATAGTTTCCACGCAATTTTTCCAGCGTCACATCCCCGCCCAGAGAATTGAGGGCAACCACTGCGTCGCTGGTCAGAAAAGCCGCAGCGTCGCCCCGTGTCGCGACCAGCACAGGCGCGCCGTCGGGGATGGCAGCGATGAACGCGGCCAGCTTGTCACTCTCGAAGCGGTTGGCTGCCGTGTCAAAGCCGACCGAATCCAACACAGCCCCGCTCTGCCCGTCCAGCACAGTCACATTGACACCGCGCCGCCCCGCGCTGGCGTCGCTCTGGCTGCCCTCCTCAGCAAAGAGCGCCATAAACGCGCCATCGGCGAAAGCCTTCACGTCAGCGTCTAGGGGCAGTTCGATGCCTGTGTTGCCGATCAGCCGGTTGCCGCCCAGCACAGCGCGGGGCGCGGCCGCGTAGCCCCAATCCAGACAGAGCCGGTTGACCGAATCCAGCAGTGCGCTGCCGGGGACGCTCCACTCGACGGTCTGCCAGTCGTTGACCAGCGGCTGCTCGGCCAAAGCCACCCCATTGACCAGCGCCGTCACCCGCTGGGCCTCGCTGCCCGGATAGTCAAAGGGGCGAATCTGGACAGCCAGGGGATAGGTTTTCGCCCCATCAACCCCGCGCAGGGGCAAAAGCAGACAGCTTTCCCGCTCCACGGCCCAGATGCCGGGCAAGCCGTAGGGTGCATCCACCGGCGCTTCGTCCCAGCCCTCGGCCCGGTAGGCGAAGGTGTCGGGCTGGCCCAGTTGCAGTTGGAAGCTATCGCTGCCCGCAGGCTGCACCACCCGATAGGCTTCGATGCCGTCGCCGGTCCAAAAGGGCGTCGCTTCCAGGGGCAGGGTGGCTTTGTAGAAATCCCAGGTGGCCTGCCAGTGATCGGCGTAGGGAAAGCGCTGGGGAATGGGCGGCATGAGCAACACATAGCCCACATTGTAGAGATACATCAATTCCCCGGCCTGGGCTTGAGCCGCCGCGGCCAGACCCTTGCCCACTTGCCCGTTGAACTCCACCTGTTGGATGGCCTGAAAAAGGGGCAACCGCGCAAAGTAGCCCATTTTGAAGTCTGGGGCGCGGCTGCTATTGCCGCCGATCATTGGTTTGCCGTGGGTGGATTGGTAGTATTGAAGAATCGTCCGCTCTGCGCCGAAGACGCCGAAGCTGTTGCGCCAGCCCAACGGTGCGTGCATCACGGCCACCGGCGCGGGGTCCGCGGCGATCTGCGCATAGACCGCCGGCACCCGGTGGTCGGAGAGGGGCAGGGGGAGGGCCAGGTGTTCAAAGAGGATGGCGGCGGTCAAGAACAGAGCGACAAGACCGCGGACGGCTGACCGACGACCGCTGACCGCTGACCGCTGACTGCTGACCGCAGACCGCAGACCGCGGTCGTCGGTCGTCGGTCGTCGGTCGTCGGTCGTCGGTCAGCGGTCGGCGGTCGGCGGCCCCAATCACCCAATCGCCCAATCACCCAATACCCGCCGTAGGCTGCCAACACCGCAACCGCCAGCATCAGAACGACACTGTTGCGGTTGGGGGCGCGGTTGGCGGCGATGATGGGCAGGTAATGGAGCAGGGCATAGGGCAGAGGAAAGCTGGTCTCCACCCCGTCCAGATTGAAGCGGTAACGGCCGTTGATTTGCAGGAAAGGGCCGAGGGTGAAGAGGCCAAAGGTCAGCGCTGTCCACGCCCAGACGCGCACCCGGCCGCGGTAGACCAGCAGCCCCAACAGAGCCAGGCTGCCGCTTGCCCAACCGATGAAGACTGTGTTGATGTCGCGGAAGCCGCCCACGCCGCTGCCTTCCAGCGCACGCAACTGCACCCGGCGCAGCTCTGTCACCAGATCGCCGCCGAAGAGCGGGTGCAGCACCGTCGGTGTAAACCAGCCCAGCAGGTCCGTGCTGAGGGGGATGGCCTCGCCCCAGCCTTTCAACGAGAAGTCGCTGGTCAAAAACTGGCGCAGAATGGGCAACAGCGCCGGCGACCAGAGCAGGAAGGCGACGAGGCCGATGAGGAGGAGCGGCCAGAGCGTATTGCGTATTGCGTATTGCGTATTGCGTAAGACGTGAAACGTGAAACGTGAAACGTGAGACTGTCCGTCCGTCGTCCGTCGTCGGTCATCGGTCGTCAGCTTCACAGCCACGACGATCAGCGTAAAGATCGCCAGGAAAACCGCGGTGATCATCTCGGCCAGGCCATTGAAAGCGAAGAAAATACCGGCCAGCAGCGCCGATCGGCGGCGGGCGGCGGGGCTGCGTCGGTCGTCCAATGCCTGCAAAAGGGTGAGCGCGTAGAAGGGAATCCACTGGGTTGTCACCATATCGTAATGGCCCAGGGTGGCGTAGATGGCCCGGTTGGAGGCGAAGGCGTAGAGCGTGCCGGCGAGGAGGGAGGAGAATAGGAGATTGGGAGATTGGGAGATTGGGAGATTGGGAGATTCGCTCCCCAATCTCCCAATCTCCCAATCTCGCGCCAGCAAATATCTGGTCAACAGAAACGCGCCGTAACCGCTGAGGGCTGTGCTGAATAGGAGGGTGGCGTTGCTGGAAAAAACGAGTCCTATCGCCAAGTGTAGAGGCTGGGCGATGAGTGCGTTGAAAAAGTTGTAGGTGTAGAGAATCAGGTCCATGCCCAGCGGGTAGTAGATCAGGTCGCTGCGCAGGGGGCTGCTCAAATTGTCGATGGCCGCGTGTTTGAAATACCAGATGTTCCAAATAAAGGTGGATTCGTCGTAGGCCCACTGGGCCACGCCGGGAACAAAATCGAAGATGTGGGCAGGCAGAGGCCAGGAGAGGGCAAGGGTGAGCAGGGCAAAGAAGGCGAGAGGCCCGAAATGTTCACGCTTCAGCATGGGTCAACGCAGCCTTTCGCACAGCATAGCCGCGGGCAAGCAGCGCCATAGAATCTTCGTATTGGCGGGCAGTAAGGGAGGCAAATGTCGCCATTTCCTCCAGGCGGCGGCAATACAGACGTTGCCCGGAGATCGCGGCGTAGCGCAAAACCGGTGTCTTGCCATTCAGAACTACCAGATCAACATTTTCCACACCCATTGCGTCCTGCAAAGCCGCGTGCAGATCGAGCCACTCGTCAAGGGTCGGTGGCGCGTCAAACAGCACGCCAATATCAATATCGCTGTCTGGGCGCGCCCGGCCAACACTGGTAGAACCAAAATGCCAGGCCGCAATGACGCGGGGAAATGCAGCGAAGAGCCTATTCAGATTGTCTGTTTTCATCGGCTCGGTTGACATAGGCCAGTACCTCATCACGAAAACGCTCGAAGTCCGTCAAACGGTTCGACACAATGTCAACCAAAAAGAGTGCGTCCACTCGTTCGTACAAATGCACTACGAAGTTACGAAATTGCACCATTCGTTGGTATGGCTCTGTCGAGGAAAGCACATTCATCTGCGCACAACTTGCTATCGCTTCGCGACCGCTGCTGGGCGGTGTATGTCCGGCCTCTGCGATGATGTGCTGGCACACGTCGATCACAATTTCAACGAGAATTTGCAGAGCGCGTTCCACAGCCATCTTTGTGCGCCAATCAGACTCAACCTGACGAACAGTTAACCGGCCCAACGAGCGCAGGTTGAAAAGAGTTTCATCAAGCGTTCTCAACTTCCCTGAAATTACTCCGTTGAGAGCCATAGTCTATTTCTCCGCAATACAGATGACACTCGACCCAAAGGGCAGGTCGAACCGCTCCAGCAGTTCGGCTTCTACCCAGCCTACGACGTGCAGAATCGAGTTGACCGGCTCCGGTGTCGGTTCCATCTCGACCTGATAGACCTCCTCGTCTGCGGTCAGGTGGGGGCTGTCCAGTTCCGGCGCGCCCGGACGCAGCAGGCGCATCCCCGCGATGAGGGGGAAGACGAAGAAGTTGTTGTAGCTGGCCCGCTTGACCCGAAAACCAGAAAGTTCGAGCTTTTGGGTCAGCTCCGGCACAGTGTAGCGGCGCTGGTGCTCGTTGATGACGTCGTTGTAGCTCCACAGCCACATAAAAGCGGGCACAGTCACCATCAGTTTGCCGCCCGGTTTGAGTACCCGGTACGCCTCGGCAAAGACGCCCAGTTCGTTGGGGATATGCTCCACCGTGTCCAACAGTGTGACCAGATCGAAGACGTCGTTGGGAAAGGGCAGCTCGTCGCCGGAAGCCTGGCTGGTCGTCAGCGCCCGCGCTGCGGCAACGGGCAAGGGGCGGGCGTTGAAATCCAGGCCGATGATCTGACCGTAGTGGGCCAGGTGGTGGGCCATATTGCCCGCGCCCGCGCCGATGTCCAACACCCGGCGCGGCGTACCGTTGGCCGCAGCGACCTCGGCGTCCAGGTATTTCAGAATGGCCCGTGTGCGGGTCATAAACCACCAATGTTTGTCTTCTTGCAGAACGGTCAGGGCAGGGGTGGGCATTCTATCATCCTCATCTCTCTATTGTGTCTGCGCAGCCCATTGGGTCAGCAACGCAGCCTCGCGTTCTGGGGTCAGCCCCGCCCGCCACTGGTGATCCGCCGACCGACCCTGCGCCCAGGCCAGCGTCGAGGCGACCGTCTCCGCCACGGGGCGAAAGGTCAGCCCGGCGGCGATGGCCCTTCTACAATCGAAGCGGGAGAAGCCAGCGTTCTCCGGCCCGTTGCCGATCCAAAGGGGCAGTTGGCTCCAGGGCTGAACTTCATTTTTCTGCAAAAAGCCGTCATCTGCCCAACGGATTTGAGCGTCGCTGCCGCTGATCGCCCGGCACGTTTCCAGCAGAGCGCCCAGCGTAGCCGGTTCATCTGGTCCGCTGACATTGAAAACGCCCGCGATGCGCTCTTCCGCCACCCGCACCATCCACCCCGCCAGATCGCGCACATCCGTAAACTCCACCGGGTAGTCAGCCGGCGCAGGGGCCAGAATGTCGCCCCCTTTTGCCATTCGCACCACCCAATAGGTGAAGCGGTCCGTCGGGTCGTGGGGGCCGACGATCAGACCGGGGCGAATGACCGCCACCCGTCCCGGCAGGGCGTTCTGGGCAGCCTGCTCGCTCAGCACTTTGAGCGGGCCGTATGTCTCGCCGTTGATCACTTCCACCGTCGGATCGGCCATTGTCGCCAGGGGCGCGTCCTCGTCCTGGTTGGCGGCGGCAAAGCTGGCGTAGGCGGAGAGGGAGGAGACGAAGGTGTAATGATCTACCGCGTCGGCCAGCAGCTCCGCCGAGGCGCGCACCAGGCGGGGCACATAGCCGCTGGGGTCAATGACCGCGTCCCAGCGGCGGCCTGCCAATGCAGAGAGATTGCCGTCGCGGTCGCCGCGCAGCTTCTCCACTTCTGGAAAGAGTTCCGGGTTGTGCTGTCCCCGGTTAAAGAGGGTGACTTCGTGGCCGCGGGCCAACGCGGCAGCGACCAGATGGCGGCCCAGAAAGACAGTGCCGCCGAGGATGAGTAGGTTCACGGGTTGGTTTCTCCTGCGTGGATGGGTGGCAGTGAACGGTGGACGGTGAACGGTGAACAGTGAACAGTTCTTCATGCGCTACTGTGCGCCACGGAAAACGAAAATAGGTACGCAGATTTCGCAGAAGCCAGAGATTTACGCAGATTTTTAATCCGCGCTGATCAGCCCAATCCGCGTTATCCGCGTTCCATTCTCAGGGCAATAATCAGTGCTGGTCTTCGTCACACAACTGATTACTGTTCACTGATTACTCAATGTCATTAAGTTAAGGTTTTGACGAGGTTGTGAAAGCCTCGAAAATAACCGAAGATGGATATTTTGAACCAGTTTTGGGTCAATTTATCTGATAGAATGGCCTAGTTTTCGAGTAGAATGGCCTGGTTTGCGAGAACCAAA
>CAMDEX010000088.1 GCA_945897075.1 Litorilinea aerophila | reverse complement strand
TGCGCCAGTGCATCCACGCCGCGCCCAGCAACAAACTCTTCGTCTTTGGCGGCGATACCCTCTGGCCGGGCGCGTCCCTGGCCTATGCGTCCCAGGCCCGGCGCTGGTTCACCCGCGCCCTGCAAGCCGAAATCGCCGACGGCCTGCTCTCCGAAGCCGAAGCTATCGCCCTGGCCCAGCGTTTCATGCGCGACAACCAGTACGACTGTTTCCGCATCGAACAGAAGCGGGCAGCGGTTGGAGATTAAGCGATTGAGAGATTGGACCTAATCTCTATAATCCCCCAATCTCCTAATCTCTCAATCGCTTAATCTCCCAATCACCCCTCATCCTCACAGGAATCCACCAATGACGATCTACGAAGAATTGGGTATCCGTCCTCTCATCAACGCTTCCGCTACCCTCACCCGGCTGGGCGGCTCGCTGATGCCGCCGGAGGTGGTGCAGGCGATGGTGGATGCGTCCAAAGTGTTCATTGACTTGGAAGAATTGCAGCGCAAAGTCGGCGACAAAATCGCCGAATTGACCCACAACGAAGCCTGCTACGTCAGCTCCGGCGCGGCCGCGGGCATTACGATTGCCATCGCCGCCTGTGTCACCGGCAAAAGTATGGCCGCCATCCACCAACTGCCCGACACGACCGGACTGAAGAACGAAGTGATCGTCCACAAATCCCACCGCAACGGCTATGACCACGCGGTGCGCCAGGTGGGGGTGAAGCTGGTAGAGATCGGTTATGCGGGCAGCACCGCGCCCTGGCAGTTGGAAGCCGCCATCAATGAACGGACAGCCGCGATTATCTGGTTTCAGGGCACGATGACCGGTCACGGCGACATCCCGTTGGAGCAGGTCGTCGCCATTGCCAAGCCGCGCGGCGTGCCGGTGATTGTGGATGCTGCGGCCCAACTGCCCCCGGTGGAGAATCTGTGGAACTTTACAAAACTGGGCGTGACCGCGGCCATCTTCAGCGGCGGCAAAGATTTGCGCGGGCCGCAGTCGTCGGGTCTGGTGCTGGGCCAGCGCGAGTTGGTCGAGGCGATGCGGCTGAACGGCCCGCCCCACCACAGCATTGGCCGCCCGATGAAAGTGGGCAAAGAGGAGCTGTGCGGTGCGCTGGCCGCGGTGCGCTGGTATCTCAGCCGGGATCACGAAGGACGGCTCTCCCAAAGCGAAGAAGTGGTGGGCGGCTGGTGCGGCGAACTCAACCGGCTGGCGGGCGTCTCGGCGCATCGCTCCTTCCCCAACGAAGCGGGCCAGCCAATGCCCCGTGCCCAGGTTCACATCGACGCGGCGAAGACAGGTATGAGTCGAGACGAAGTGATGGCTGCTCTGCTGGCAGGCACACCCGCCATCACCGTTTCTGCGGGGCCGGACGAAAGCATTTTTCTCAACCCGATGACGCTGGAAGACGGCGAGGAGACGGTCGTCTTGGATCGGCTGCTGGCGGTACTGCGAAGAATCTGAACGCAGATTACGCAGATTACGCAGATTGAAAAGATTGAAAGATTTCTGTGAAATCTTGTAGTGTTCAGCTTCTTCGCAGCACAACTACTATTCGCGCTCAACCCTCTCACAACGAGAGAGTGAATGGGCATCTGTAAAATCTGCGTAATCTGCGTTCGACTTCTTTTTCTTTGTAATCTGTCTTAGCATCTGAGGTAATGAGATGGCAGAAGAGAATGATCCGAGAACCTATGCGATTATTGGCGCGGCGATGGAGGTGCATCGGCGGATCGGTCCCGGTTTTCTGGAAGCGGTCTATCACGAGGCGCTGGAAATCGAGCTTTCTGCGCGCAACGTCCCCTTTGATAGCAAAGCGCGCATAGATATACGCTATCGAGATCGCGTGTTGACGTCATTCTTCCAGGCCGACTTCATCTGTTTTAGAGAGGTGATCGTTGAAATCAAAGCCATCAAAGATATCACAACCGTTGAGGAAGCCCAGCTATTCAACTATCTGCGCGTCTCCAAACTTTCTGTCGGTCTGCTGCTCAATTTCGGCACACCCTCTCTACAAAAAAAACGTTTCGCCATGACCCATTATCTTCCACCCGGTTTGAGTGCATAGCAGTAGCGCTGGCCCAATCTTCTCTGCGAAATCTGCGAAATCTGCGTTTTCTGCGTTTTATTTCTTCCCTAGCACAGAAGGATAATCTTTTATGCCACGTCCCAACCCCGCCGACTACGGCACATCCGTGACGAAACCGGCTGACTTTGACGACTTCTGGGCGGCGATAGAAGCCCAGGCCGCGGCCATCCCACTCAACGCCACCATCACACCGGTTCCCTTGCGTTCGACGCCAGCCGTGGAAGTCTTTGAGGTCCACTACGACAGCTTGGACGGCGTGCGCATTGCGGGCTGGTACTGTCTGCCCCGCCAGCGCAGCAGCCCCCTGCCCACAATTGTCGTCTATCCCGGCTACATCAGCGAGCCGACCCTGCCCAAGAATCTGGCCGCGCAGGGCTACGCCGCCTTTGGGGCCGCGCCCCGGGGCAAACTGCGCAGCAATGCCCAGTACAACCCCGGCTATCCCGGCCTGCTTGTCCACAATATTCTGGACCGCAACACCTACGGCTACCGGGGCTTTTATACGGATGCCCTGCGGGTCATCGACTTTCTCGATGGGCAGGCGGAAATAGATAGCCAGCGCATCGGCGTTACCGGCGGCAGCCAGGGCGGTGCGCTCACACTGCTGGCCGCGGCCATGCGCCCGCAGATCGCAGCGGCCGCCGCCGGCGCGCCCTATCTGGCCGGAATGATGGACGCCGCTGTACTGACACACACTACCCCCTACGAGGAGATCGTCGAGTATCTGCATCTTTACCCGGAGCGGGAAGGCCAGGTGCGGGAGACATTAGGTTACTTCGACATCCACAATTTCGTGGAACGCATCCGCTGCCCGATTATCGTCCACATCGGCCTGCAGGACGACGTCTGCCCGGCGGAGACTGGCTACGCCGTCTTCGAGCGCATCGGCTCGGCCCAGAAGAAGCTCTACGCCTATGACGGCTACGGCCACGACTCTAACGGCTATGCCCACGGCGCGGTGATCGACGCCTTTTTCCGGGAGCAATTGGGGCAAAGTCTCGCCGGATCGCCCACGTCAATCTGATTCCGTATCTGCTCAGGCCAGCGCCGGCTGAGTAGCCCGGAGTCTGCCCAGGGCGTATGGAAGCCAAGTGGCCCTGAGCAGATACCTGATTCCAAACAAGAGCGGGAGAAAGTGTGATGAGTCAATCTTCGGAGCGGCCAGCAGATTTTGACGCATACTGGGCGCAGGTACACGACGAGTTGGCGGGGCTGCCTGTGGCGGCGGAGCTGACCCACCTGCCCCTGCAATCGAATGAATATTCAACGGTCTACGCGGCCCGCTTCACCAGCATCGGCCCTTACCGTCTCTTCGCCTGGTTCAGCGTGCCTGTGGGCGACGGCCCCTTTCCCGCCGTCTACCAGCTACCCGGCTATGGCAGTGTTGTCCACGTGCCCGCCTACGAACTGCGCCAGCGCTATGTAGTCCTGGCCCTGCGCCACCGGGGACAGCGGCTGAGTGACCAGCCCTACGCCGCGGCCTATCCCGGCCTGCTCACCGACGGCATCGCCGACCCGGCCACCTACATCTACCGGGGCATTGTGACCGACTGTCTGCGCGGGCTGGACTTCCTGCTCAGCCGCCCGGAGGTAGACCCGCAGCGGGTTGTCCTCACTGGCAACGATCTGGCTCTGATCACCGCAGGGATGCGCGCCCAGGCGTCAGCCCTGCACTGCACGCCGGGGCTGTTCTACAACGCGGCCAGCCTTGCGCCCCAGACCAGCGCCTACCCGCTGGAAGAACTGAACGATTACGCCCGCGCCTATCCCGACCGGGCCGGGAAGATGGCGAAGACACTGGCCTATTTCGACCCCATCCACTTGGCCCCGGCTGTTGGGTGTCCGACGCTGCTGGTCACAGGCAATGAGCGGGATTTCCTTTCGCCTACCCGCCTCGCCCCGCTGCTGGAAGCCATCGGCGGCCCGGTCACAGCCTACGAAACCGCCCACTCCTCCTACCGGGACGGGGTGCAGCAGGCCGAATGGTTAAGTACACATTTTGGATACAGCGACACACTCCTGCCTGCCCAATGGCGGGCGTGAAGCTGACTTAAAAACTGGAGGCTGATGACGCAGAAACAGATGATTGATGCGGACAAAATCTGCGCAAATCTGTTGTTTCTGCGACAATCTGCGTCCCTCTCCCCCCACGAAAGGTTCTCTCGATGTCAGCCAAAATCACAAATGTCGAACGCATTCTTCTCGTCGTACCGATTGTGGATCGGGTGCGGCGCGAATTGGAACGGGCCAACATCCACACCTGGGCCGAGACCGAAGTCATCCGTGTCACCGCGGACGACGGCACGGTGGGCTACGGCGAAACGATCCAGAACTACACCTGGGGCCGGGTGAAGGATACCGAGCGGGTGCTGGGCAAGAATCCCTTTGCGCTGATGTGGGACGACAGCCTGGGCGCGGGCTTGCAGATGGCCCTTTTTGACCTGGCGGGCAAGCTGGCTGGCGTGCCCATCCACCGGCTGCTGGGCCAGAAGTGCCGCGACTGGGCACCCATCTCCTTCTGGAATCACGATATGTCGCCCGCAGCCTACGAACAGGAAGCGATTGTGGCCGCCAGCCTCGGCTACACATCCATCAAAATCAAGACCCGGCCCTGGTTTGACGTACACGAGACGGTGCGCCGCATCAGCGCAGCCACGCCCGCCTGGTTCCACATCGACTGCGACTGGAACGACTTTCTGCTCGACGCCTCTACCGCCATCCCCGTTCTGCAAGAGTTGGAGAACGAATTCCCCAAAATCACCATCTGGGAAGGGCCGATCCTGGCCCACGACGTGGCGGGCAACCGGCTGCTGCGCGAACGGGTGCGCACACCCATCGCCCACCACTACGGCTCCATCCCGCCCAACGCCGCCATCAGTGCGGGCTACTGCGATGGTTTTGTCATCGGCGGGGGCGTCTCTAGCCTTTTCCACAACGGCATCTCTTCCGCCACGGCCAATATGCCCTTCTTTATTCAGATGGTGGGCACGGGGCTGACGATGACGATGGCACTCCACTTGGGCGCGGTGCTGACCCACGCCCAATGGCCCGCCATCACCTGCACCGAACTCTACGAACACAATCTGCTTACGCAACGTATTCCGGTGGTCGGCGGCTATGCCCAAGCGCCCGACGCGCCCGGTCTGGGCGTCACAGTGGACGAGGCCGCGCTGGAGAAATACCGGGTGGATGTGGCCGACTTCTCCCTGCCCCGGCGGCTGATCAAATACAGCCGGGCCAACGGCGTCAGCGTCTACTTCAAGGACAACTCCTTCAGCGGCGGTTCGCAGATGTGGCCCTATTTCCGCACAGCCAACCAGCCCCTCTACGAGCGGGGCGTGCAGACGACGCTGGTGGACGACGACGGCAGCCCCTTCTTTGCCGAGATGTACGAACGGGTAGCCGATGGGCCAGTGTTGACGATGGAGGGGGGATGACAGGGTGACAGGGAGAAGGGGTGACAAGGATTTATCACCTGCTAGTTGCTGGGTGACGGTCTGCGCGACGCGCTCGATCCGCAGTTGCGGGGCTGATGTCACTCTCGCAATCGCCGGATTTTATGATAGAATCGGCTTATAGTTCAGTATGGCTTGGGCAATGTCTGCGATAGAAAGGATAGGTAGATGCAATCGGTTGTGATTTCTGAACGTACACGTAGCGTCTTAGAGGCGCTGAATCCTGGGCAAACTTTGGACCAGAACGTAGAAAGACTGGCGGAGCAGGAGTTGCTGCGCCGTCTAGCGCGCTACCAACTAGCCGATTATACCTTTCGTAGAAAGTATGACATGAGCCTAGCTGAATTTGAGGCTGCGGGTGTGGTGCAAAAACGCGGATATTCCTTTGAAGTAGAAAATGATCACCAGGATTGGGATTTGGCCGTAGACGGAATTTACACTGTAAAACAGCAGCTTGCCCAGTTAAGAGGGACGCCTGTTGACGCCTGACGACTTTGAGAGAGATGTCCGGGCAATTGTAGCCGCTTGGGCGTATATTTGCTGGATATATCTTCTCGATAAAACGAAACGCGCCGTGAAAATGCGTTTGCATATTGACAACGAGTGCTTCGTGCAGGTATACGCTAATTTGCAGAAGTCGCTGATTAGCTATACGCTGGTCTTGAATCGCACTCGCATATATGGCCGCGATTATGATGGGGGGAAATGGCATCGTCATCCATACGATGCTCCCGAATCGCACGACTTTTCTGACGAGGGTAGCAGAGAAACATCACTTTCTGAATTTCTTGCTGAAGCACAGCTTATTCTTCAGGCAAGCGGGATTCTCTAATCGATCGCATCAAACTTCCCAATAGAGAAGGCCCGGTTTCGGATATCCGAAACCAGGCCTTCTCTATCACTTGCTATCCGTGTTTATCTGTGTTCATCCGTGGCTTGGTTTCTACCGCCGCAAGCGCGGATCCAGCAGATCCCGCAGCCCGTCCCCAATCAAATTGAACGCCGCCACCAGCAGCAGAATTGCGGCCGCGGGCACAGCCGTCAGCCACCACTGGGTGGTGATGTAATTGCGCCCTTCGCTGATCATCACGCCCCACTCCGGCGTGGGCGGCTGTGCGCCAAAGCCGATGAACGACAACCCCGCCACACTCAAAATCACCGCGCCCATATCGAAGCTGGCCTGCACCAGCAGCGGGGCCAGCGTATTGGGCAGCAGATGGCGCAGGACGATGCGCGTGTCGGAGACGCCGATGGCCCGTGCCGCCTGCACAAACTCCTGCTCGCGTAGAATCAGTACCTGTCCGCGGATTAACCGGGCATAGACCGGCCAACTGACAACGGCCACCGCAATCAGCGCGTTGCGCAGACTCGGCCCCAGCGCGCCGGCAATCGCCATCGCCAGGATCAGACTGGGGAAGGCGAAAAAGATATCCGTCACCCGCATCAACACCTCGTCGGCCCAGCCGCGGATATAGCCCGCCACCAGCCCCACCAGCGAACCAAAGAGTCCAGCGCCGGCTACCACTGCCAGCCCCACAAAGAGCGAAATGCGCGCTCCAAATAGGATACGGCTCAGAATATCGCGTCCCAGCTTGTCCGTGCCCAGCAGAAAATCTGGGCCGGGCGCAGTCAGGCTGGCTGGGATATTCTGTTTGATCGGGTCAACCGGGCTGAGAACGGGCGCAAAGAGGGCCAGAAAAGTAAAGACAATCAGCAGGGCCAGACCAAAAATTGTCGTCGGCTCTTTGAGCAGACGGCGGATGAATTTGCTGCGCGCGCTGGAAGTGGTGCGAATTGCCATCTACTCCACCCCCACGCGTGGGTCAACCACCCGGTAGCCAATGTCTATCAGTGTATTGACCGTCGGGTAGACAATCGCCGCCACCAGCGTCACCCCCATCACCGCCGGGAAGTCCAGGCTGGTCACCGATGTGGTGGCGTAGCGGCCCAAACCCGGCCAGTTGAAAATTGTCTCCGTCAGTACCGCACCGCTGAGCAGACTGCCAAAGGTAATGCCCACTGTGGTTAGCACCGGTGGCAGCGCGTTTTTGAGTACGTGCCGCCAGATGACCACCTGTCCAGCCAGCCCTTTGGCTTTGGCCGTGCGCACGTAGTCCTGCTGCAAGACTTCCAGCATCGCCGAGCGGGTCATACGCAACAATACCGCCGTGGAAAAATAGCCCAGTGTGGCCGCGGGCAGGATCAGATGGGCCAGACTGTTTTGAAAAATAGGCCAGTTGCCTGAAAGCAAGGCATCCAGCGTGTACATACCCGTAAAATGTGTGGGGGCAGTGAGAACGGCATCCAAGCGACCCGGTCCGGGCAACCAGCGGAGTTGGCGGTAGAAAAGGCCGAGGACGAGCAGACCCACATAGAAAATGGGCATAGAACCGCCGGCCAGGGCAAAGAGGCGCGCCCCCGCATCCACCAGCCCGTTGCGGCGCAGCGAGGCCAGCATCCCCAGTGGCACGCCCAGGAGCAGAGAGACCAGCAGCGCGGCCAGGGAGAGTTCGATGGTGGCGGGCAGAAAGTCGCGCAGATCGTCGGCTACTGGGCGGCGGGTGCGGATTGATTTGCCCAGATCGCCTTGCAACACCCGACTTACATAGCGCAGGTATTGTTCCACCACCGGGCGGTCCAGCCCCAACTCGGCCCGGTAAGCCGCGATCTGCTCCTCGCGGGCGTTCTGGCCCAGGGCCGATGCCGCTGGGTCTACCGGCACTAGCTGACCCAGAGCGAAAGTAATTACCGACACGCCGATCATCACCAGCAAAAGACCGATGAGACGGCGGAGCAGAAAGCGGAGCATAAAGTGACCTGATGAGTTCCCGAATGCGTTTTCTACTGAAACGTGAAGCGTGAAACGTGAGGGTCTGTCATCCGATCTCACGTTTCACGCCTGTTGCCAAAAGGAGGTGTCCAGCGCTGGTTGAGCGGTGTCCTTGAGCTTTGTCGAAGGGTAGGCTGGGGCTGTTTCCAGCCGTATCGAAACCTTTAGGTTGAGCCTGTCGAAACCAAGCGGGTAGGGTCGTTCAGTCGCTAGACCCGTTCGCTTGGTTTCGATACGCCTCGAAGACGCAGAATCCGAAGGATTCTGACGGCTACTCAACCAGCGATCACTGATACTGTTACGTTACTTCTTCCCAATATTGGCGAAGGTAATACCTGGCGTATCGGCCGGATCATAGAGGAATCCGGTCACATTGTTGCGCACGCCGAAGGTACGCAGCGGCTGGTAGAGCATCACATACGGCCCGTTGTGCTGCACGTAGTCAACCAACTCGGCATACAGAGCGATGCGCTCTTCGGTCGTCTCCGCCTGGGCGGCCTGTTTGGTCAATTCGATGGCCTTGGCGTCGTTCCAGTCGTTGCGCCAGGCCAGGGAATGGGCTTCCCAACTGGCAAAGGGGGTAGCGTTGCCGTCCGGGTCCGGGAAATCAGGCCCCCAGTTCATCAACACCAGTTCGCCGCCCTGGGCGCGGTAGATGTTGAGGAGTTCGTCCTGTGTCAACTGTTGGATGTTCGTCTTCAAACCAATCAGTTCCAGGTCGGCTTGGATTTTCGCCCCCAGCACACCCCATTCGAGTCCGCCAGGGCCCGTGCCGGTAGCGACCAGAAAGTCGATCTCCGTACCTTCGGCCACACCAGCTTTAGCCAGCAGTTCTTTGGCCTTGTCAATATCCTGGCTGAAGGGATTGTTGCCCGTGAAGCCCAAGAAGCCTTCGGGGATAATCTCCTGCACGATCTTGCCGTTGCCCTTAAGCAGGGTGGCGATTTCGTCGTAGTTGATGGCGTAGCGGATGGCCTCGCGTACATCCGGGTTGTCCAGCGGGGCTTTGGTGGAATTCATGCCTACATAGGCCAACAGCGTGGAGGTGGCCTGAATCAGAGTCACGTCTGGGTTACCTGCCAACGAAACGGCCTGCTCCGGTCCCAGGTCCTGTACAATATCAGCGTCGCCCGTCTCGATGGCGGCTTGCAGATTCGCCAATTCGGGAATGTTCTGCATGATCACCCGTTTGATAGCCGGTGCCCCGCCCCAATAGGTGGGGTTGGCGTCGAGTGTTACCGAGACGCTGCGTTCCCAGGCGTTGAGTACATACGGCCCACTGCCAGCAGAGTGGTCGTTCAGCCAGGCCGACCCCAGATCGTCACCCATATTGGCTTCCAGAACAGCCTGCTCTAGCACTGCGGCCAAGCTAAAGGAGATGACCGAGAGGAAGACCTGCGGGCTGACGGTGGCCGGTAGATTGACCTGGAAGGTGCTGGCATCCACCGCGCTGAAGCTCTCTTTGGTCAGACCAGAGATGTCAGTGAAGAGGAAGACGGGGGACTTGTTGACATCAATGGCCCGTGCCCAGGAGAAAACTACATCCTGCGCGGTGACCGGATTGCCGCTGGCAAAGGCGGCCTTTGGGTTGAGGTGAAAAGTGATGGTCGAACCATCCGCGCTCTCCGCGATCTCCCAGGATTCGGCCAATACGGGCTTGACGCCCGGCTGCCCTGGCTCAAAGCTGACAAGGGTCTCGTAGATATTACCCACCATCTCAATGCCGCTAAACTCATAGGCCACAGCCGGGTCCAGGGAGATCAGGTCCGTGGCGTCTTTGGCGAAGATGAGTGTGTTGGCCCGGGTCAATTCTTCCGCGGCGGGTGCAGCCGCAGGCGCTTCGGCGGCCGGGGCCGCGGTAGCTTCTGCTGCCGCGGCGGGCTGCTCAGCCGCGGGTGCGGGTGCGGCGGCTGGCGCGGCGCACGCACCCAGCAGCAGCCCAAATACAAGAATCAGCGTTAGCCAGACGAATCCCGGCTTGGCGCGCCGGGCAATACTCTGTCTTTCGGTGTACATTCCGATTTCTCCTTTTTTGTGCAAGACGATCAATAACCAACAAAATGTAAAACAACAGCCAGGGGTATCCTGACTGATCCAACCCGTTGTCAGTTATCCGTGAACTCAAATCACTGCTCACGCATAACAAACGATGACTTTAGCGAGGATGGGATAGTGACTTCCATTATACATCACATATACCCAGTGAGAAATTAGAAGCCGCCCATCAGTTCGTGTGCGCGTTCGCCTCAACCCCAACCGATCTCACCGCCCAGCATCACCGCACAGAGGCCGCGTTCTGTGGGAAACAGCGCCACAACTTTCTTCTCTGCCAGCCCGACACATTCGGCGTCACCCGTTTCCAAATGTACCCGCCACACGCCCCGGTTGGTTGCCGCTAGGAGCAGACCGTTATCCGTCATCGCCAGCGCGACGATCCGCACATCGGCTTCCAGAAAACGCTGTGCGACGGCCAGTTCGCCCGTATCCGCGTCGGTGTAAAGGTTGATCAGCCGGTTCTGCGCGGCCAGCAGCAGCGGGCGGCGCAATTCGTCGGCCAGGGGCAGCAGGCATAGGGCTGGGGTGTCCAGCGTAAACCCGGCCAGATCACTCCAATTTTGACCGGCGTCGTCCGATTGCCAGACCTCTGCCTGCACAGTCTGCCCTTCCAAAGCCGCCGTGACCAGATAGAGCCGACGGTCTGCGCCAAAATAGGGGGAGAGGGCCACGGCCAGCAGATCGCCTGCGGTCTCTGGCGGGTTGAGTTCCTGCCAGCTTGCGCCCCGATCTTGCGACAGGTAGAGATAGCCATCCGCGTCGGCCAGAAGCAGTGAGCCATCCGTGTCAAACGCCGCCGAAGCCACCAGATGGGCCACACTGCTGCCGGGCGTCTCCATCTGCTGCCAGGTGTCCTGGCCGCTGCGCCGGTAGATGGCATCGTCCGCACAGACAAAAAGGGTAAAAGTGTCACCACTGCCCGCGCCGGCGACCAGATGGCACGAATCTTCCGGCGACAGGAAGTCGAGTGGCTGCCACGTCGCGCCCCGGTCAGTGGAGAACGCGGCCGCGCCGTCGCCATCCACAACAAACAGCTCATCCCAGGGCGTCCATACGGCCAGGGGTGGAGCGTGGCCGGTCAGCAGAGCAGCGTCGCTGCCATTGGCCGTTTGCCAGGAACGCCCGCCGTCGGTTGAAATATGCGCACCGCTCTGCCACGCGCCCGCCACGGCCAGACTTTCCCCAGCGGCCAGGGCAAAGGCGACAAAATCGCCCCCGGCGCAGGGCTGCCAGACTTCACCGCCTGCTTCTAAACGGAAAAGACCCGTACCGCTCCCTGCCAGCAGAAAGCCGGGCAAAGCAGCCAGACTGTTGACGCTCTGCCCGGTCAACCCGTCGCCCGCCCGCTGCCAGGAGTTTCCCCCATCCAACGAACGAAAAACGCCGTCGGATTCAGTGCCTGCATAGAGCGTGCCATCCCTCGCCTGGGCCAGACACTGTACCGCGGCGTCGGGCAGCCCCGCGCCCGCTGCGCGCCAGGAGCGCCCTGCGTTGCGCGAGCGGAAGAAGCCGCCAAAGGCTGTCCCTGCCCAGAGGGTTTCGTCTTTTGCGAAGTCCGGCGCGATGGCGAGGCAGAGGGTATCCACGTCCAACAGGCCAAAGGTGGAGCTTTCCCAGCTTGCGCCCCGATCCTGGGAGCGCAGCGGGCCATCGGCGGTGGCGATGAAAAGAGTGGCGTCATCGGCGTAGGCGGGAGAGATGGCGATGGCGACGCCCACGCCCAAGCCGGCCCAGCCGATCACCTCCGGCCAGGTATCGCCACCGTCAGCGGAGCGGTAGAGCCGTCCGCCTTCGGTAGTGACGAAAATTTCCCGCCCGCCCTCTCTTTCCGGCGACAGAGCCAGCGCAACAATCGCCGGGTCTGCGGGGCCAGCGACAACCGCCTGCCACCTGTGCCCGCCATCCGCCGAGCGGAAGAGTCCTGCTTTTGTCCCGGCCAGAATCGCCGGCAAGCCATCGCTACCCGGCAGCAGCACCAGCGCAGTGACAGTTCCCCCCGCCCAGCCGCCGGTGCGTGTCCAGGAGAAGGAGGTATCTAACAGAGAAGCCTGCTTTTGCATAAGTATTCCCGAAAGTGTGTATTGTGTAGGTGCGCTCGTCCGCCGTCCGCCGTCTGCCGTCTACCCCAGCCCAATCGAGCGCAGATAGGCCCGGTTGCGCGCTGCGCTCTCTTTGGGCGCGCCCATCCCCGGCAATACGTCTTGTTCGACTGTGACGAACTCATTGTAGCCGCGTTCTCGCAACCAGGCCAATACAGCCGGGAAGTCCACACAGCCCTGTCCCAATTCGCAAAAGACGCCCGCACCCACGGCTTGGAAGTAGTCCATCCCTTCCATCCGCACCCGCTCCCCCACCGCCGGGTCGAAATCCTTGCAGTGGACATATTCGATACGCGCAGCCAGCCGTTCCAACGCGGGCAGAATGGCAGCGCAACCGCCTGCGCCGTAGGCAAAATGGCCGGTGTCGAAGACCAGCCCCAACAGCGCCGGGTCGGTCAACGCCATCAACCGGTCGATCTCTTCCGGCGTCTCGATGAATCCGGCGCAATGAAAGTGAAAAACCGTGCGCAGACCGGTCTCGTCGGCCACGGCGCGGGCGACCGTCTGCGCGCCCCTGGCGTAGATGGCCCATTCGTCGTCGGACAGCCCCATCCCTGGCCCGATGCGCCCGGCGTTGCGGGTACGGATAGGGTCAGTCCCGTTGTCATCGGCCAGGACGAGAAAGGGGCGCACGGCTGCGCCGAGCAGATCGGCTGTCCGCGCCAACAGGCGCGCTGTACGCACGGCCGTCTCTGCGCCCGGTGCGTGGGCGTCTGCGTCGCGCAGCTTCACGCCGACAAAGGCGCCGGTGAGGGTCAGCCCTCTGCTACGGAAAGCCGCGGCCAGCCCAGCGGGTGCGCTGGGCATAAAGCCCCAGTCGCCCAACTCGCTGCCGGTGTAGCCGCTCTCCGCCAGTTCATCGAGCATTGACGCATAGCCCGTGCGATCTGCCTGGGTGCTCCCGAATTCGAGAGTCCCCCACGAGCAGGGGGCGTTGCCTACGTGAATGGTCATTGGCAAATCTCTCCGTATAACTTTCGTCACACCTGACAGATGCGCAGAGCAAGAAATTTTCTCATGCAAGCGGTCTCCGTCTGCGCATCTGTCAGGTGTGAGATAGACTTGACGCGACGGCCAATATCATCTATTGTAACCCCGCTGCGACAAATAACCAACGCTGCTGGTGGCAGGTGGCAGGTGGCAGGTTGCAGGTTGCAAGTTTGTAGGTTGGGTTCTTGCCGCCGGGAAAGATGGAAGTTCCCGGAACGTCTGCGGCAAGAACCCAACAAAGTGGCATTCACCCAACCTACGGTATCCTTCACCCTTCAATCGTTTTTCAATCACAACAGGATAGACCCTATGACAGAGCGCACAGGACGGCTGGAAGAACGGCGACAGCAGCGGCGGGGACGGGCCAGCCAGCGGGGGCAGATGCGCCCGATTGAGAACCGGCTGCCACCGCTTCACCTTTTGGACGCTGCGGGCGAACAGAAAATCCACGACGCTTCCATGCGTCTGCTGCGCGAGCGGGGCGTGTTAGTTGTGGACTATCCACCCGCACTGGAGACCTTCCGGGCCAATGGCGCACGCGTGGATGGCATAAACGTCTATATCGAGGAAGATACGCTGCTCCACTTTATTGGGATGGCCCCGGCCACCTTTACCCTGCTGGCGCGCAACCCGACCAACAATCTGCCGATTGGCGGCAAGCAGACGGTCTTTGCCCCGGTCTACGGCCCGCCCTTTGCCAGCGATCTGGACCGGGGGCGCAGGCAGGCCACGCTGGACGATTTCCAGAACTTTGTGCGGCTGGCCTATATGGCCGAGGAAATCCACTGCTCCGGCGGCACAGTCGTCGAACCCAACGACATCCCCCTGGCCCAGCGCCATCTGGATATGCTGATGGCCCACATCACCTTCAGCGACAAAGCCTTTATGGGCAGCGTGACCCACAAGAACAACGCGGCCGACACAGTGGCGATGAGCGAAATCCTCTTTGGGGCCGAGGCCATCCGCCAGAATCCGGCCACGATTTCCCTGATCAACGCCTCCAGCCCGATGCGCTACGACGACCGCATGTTTGGCGCGTTGGAAGTCTACGCCAGGGCGAAGCAGGCGCTGATCATCACCCCTTTTATCATCGCCGGCGCGATGTCGCCCAGCACACTGGCCGCCACGCTGGCCCAACAAAACGCCGAGGCGCTCTTTGGCATCTGCTACGCGCAGATGCTCAACCCCGGCACGCCCTGTGTCTACGGGTCGTTTTTGGCGAATATAGACATGAAAAGCGGTGCGCCCTGCTTCGGCACACCGGAAGATGCGCTGGCGATCTACGGCGGGGCACAGATGGCCCGCCGCTATGGGCTGCCCTACCGCTCCGGCGGCAACTTCACCGCCTCCACAGTGGCCGACGCCCAGGCCGGCTACGAGTCGGCGGGGACAATGTGGCCGACGATCCACGCTGGCACGAATTTTGTCCTGCATGCCGCTGGCTGGCTGGAAGGCGGGCTGATCGCTGGCTACGAGAAGTTCATCCTCGATCTGGAAGTGTGTGGGATTATGCAGCGCATGGCCGGGGGCATTGACCTGGACGAGGAGCAGTTCGCCTGGGACGCCTACGCCGAAGTCGCGCCCGGCGGCCACTTTCTGGGCAGCCAGCACACAATGCGTCATTACGAAAGCGCCTTCTACCAGCACAAAATTTTCTCCATGGACAACTATGAAAAGTGGGAAGCCGAGGGCAGCCGCGACAGTCTGATCCGGGCCAACGCCCGCTGGAAGGAGATGCTGGCGAAGTACGAGCCACCCGCGCTGGACGACGCCATCCGTGCCGAGTTGGACGATTACGTGGCGCGCCGCCGCCGGGAAATCCAGGCGGGGCGCAACCGGTGACAGCCGTCTTCGCCCTCACCGTGCGCGGGCTGGAGAGTGTCTGTGCCAGCGAGATGGCGCGCTGCGGGCTGGCTGTCGGGGAGATGGGCTACCGCCGCGTCCACGCCCAGGCACGGGGTGATCTGCGCCCACTGCTGGAATTGTCCACAGCGGACGATCTGTTTGTGGAAGTCAGCCGCTGGTCAAACATCGGCCACACACGAGCCGCGCTGGAACAATTGCAGTCGCTGGCCGCACAGTTGCCGTTGCGCCCCGCGCTGGCGATCTGCACCCAACTGCGCCCCATTGACCAGCGACCCACCTTCTCGGTGACAGCCAACTTTGTCGGGCGGCGCAACTACAGCAGCGACGAAATCAAAACGGCCCTGGCTGCGGGGATTCAGGCGGGCCACGGCTGGCGCTACAGTGCGGATGACGGGGAAGCCGAGCTGAACGTGCGGATTTTTCTCGAACACACAGAGGCGCTAATCGGCGTGCGCCTGGCCGCGACGCCGCTGCACCGGCGCAGCTACAAGCAGGAGCAGCGCCCCGGTTCGTTGAAGCCGACCGTCGCGGCCGCACTGCTGGAACTGTTGGCTCTGCGACCCGGCGCAACACTCTTGGATCCCTGCTGCGGCGCGGGTACAATTCTGGTGGAGGCGGCGCGGCGCGGCGTACTGGCGCAGGGCGGCGACAACGACGCTGAAGCAGTGACCGCAGCGTTTTCCAACGCCGAGAATGCCGGCGTCGCCATCGCGGTCGAGCGGTGGGACGCGCGCTGCCTGCCCATCCCGAACGCTTCGGTGAATTGCATCGCTTCCAACCTGCCCTGGGATCGGCAGGTCGTCATCGAGGGGGATGAAACGGCGTTCTACGCTGCACTCTGCGCCGAGATGGAGCGGACGCTGGCCCCCGGCGGGCGGATCGCGCTGCTGACCAACCGACCGGCGTTGCTGTGTTTCGAGCGGTTGGCCTGCCAGGAACAGATCGAAATCAGTCTCTTCGGGCAGAGGCCGACGATTTCAGTGTTTGTGGAAACGGATCGGAATACGTTATGACACTTGCCACAAAACGTATTTATACCCCTGATGAATATCTTGCACTGGAACGCAAGGCAACGACGAGAAGCGAGTTTATAAACGGGCAAATCAGCGCAATGACAGGTGGCAGCCGGGAACACAATCTGATTTCCGGGAATCTGTTTGCTGAATTGCGTACTCAGGTGCGTCACCGCCCCTGCGAAGCCTATACAAGCAATATGCGGGTGCGGATAAAACCAGCCGGTCTTTATACCTACCCGGATGGAATTGTTGTTTGTGGGCATCCTCATTTTGAGGATGAAGAAAGGGACACGTTGCTCAACCCGACGATTGTTGCAGAGGTGCTTTCTTCCACGACAGAAGCATTCGACCGGGGCGCAAAATTTGCCCACTACCGCTATGTGGATTCTCTCCAGGAGTACGTTCTCATCGCCCAGGAGCGGATGCAGGTGGATCACTTTGCGCGGGTGGGTCAACAATGGCTGCTGACTTCCTACAGCCGCCCGGATGAAATACTCTCCCTCCCATCCATCGAATGTACTGTCCCGCTGTCGGAAATCTACGCCAGAGTCGAGTTGTCCGCCGAAACTGTACTGGCACACCCGTAGGCTCACGTTTTACCCTTTCGTTGACCTCTACACTACCCGTCCGCCATCGGAAGGTATCTGCGCGTATGAACGCTTCCCAACCTCCCATTTCGCCCATTCGCGCCTGGATGATGGCGGCGCGGCCCAAAACCCTGCCCGCCGCCTTGGCCCCAGTCCTAGTGGGGACGGCGCTGGCCTTCCACGACAACGCCCTGACGTTGCCCGCCGCGCTGGCGGCACTCCTCGGTGCGCTGCTCCTGCAAATTGGCTCCAACTTCGCCAACGACTACTTCGACTTCTTCAAAGGCGCGGATACAGCCGATCGGCTCGGCCCGCCGCGTGTGACGGCCAGTGGGTTGATCACCCCACACCAACTGCGCTGGGGAATGTTCGTTGTCTTCGGACTGTCTGCGCTGGACGGACTCTACCTGATCCAAGTGGGCGGCTGGCCGATTCTGGCCGTGGGCGTGGCTTCGATTCTGGCCGCCCTGCTCTATACGGGCGGCCCATTTCCCTTCGGCTACTACGGCCTGGGCGATCTCTTCGTTTTCATCTTCTTCGGGCTGGTGGCTGTCTGTGGGAGCTATTACGTGCAGGCGCTCAACCTGACTTGGGCTGTCGTTCTGGCGGCAGTCGCCCCGGGTCTGCTGATCACCGCCATTCTGGTGGTAAACAACCTGCGTGACATCGAGACCGACGCCCGCGCCGGCAAGCGCACCCTGGCAGTGCTGCTTGGCCGCACACGGACGCGTTGGGAGTATCGGATTCTCATCGCCCTGGCCTATCTGCTGCCCCTCCTCCTCTGGCAACTCTATGAATTTTCGTTTCTCGTGCTTCTGACCTGGTTGACTTTTCCCCTTGCCTACAAACTACTACACGAGATATCGTCAAAAACTGACGGGCCTGCCCTCAACCGTGCGCTGGCCGGCACTGCCCGGCTCAGCCTCCTCTTTTCTCTGCTCTTGGCCATTGCTCTTACCATCCAGTAAGAGTAGGCAGCAGAGACCCCTGGGCGAGCGGAACATTCTACTGGTTTCTCCGCATTCTGCTGCCCCGCCATCTGCCCAGTATGCCAACTGCCCACCCATCTGACGCCCCGCGTCACAAAATCTGGCATACTGACAGGGAGTGCGGGTTGCAGGTTGCGGGTTGCAGGTTGCAGGTTGCAGGTTGCACTTTGAGGCGCTAATCACCCAATCACCTAATCAACCAATCAACAGATAACCAGAAAGGGTGTCTATGGCTATCAATCCTCGTCAGTCAGCAGTCGATCCCCCTTCGGACGACAAACGCTGGCGCATTGTTCAGGCGGCGATGCGGCGCAATGGCTTTCGCCGCGACGCCTTGATTGAAACGCTGCACGCGGTCCAGGAGTCTTTCGGCTACTTGGACGAAGAGTCCCTGCGCTACGTGGCCCGCTCGCTCCACGCACCGTTGAGCCACGTCTACGGCGTCTCTACCTTCTATCACTTCTTCAGCCTAAAACCCGCGGGCGAACACACCTGCGTCGTCTGCACAGGTACGGCCTGCTACATCAAAGGCGCGCCGGGTCTGCTGGAGGCGGTGGGCAAGGAGTTTCGCATCGGCGACGGCGAGACCAGCGCCGACGGCAAACTCTCCCTGCTCACGGCGCGCTGTCTCGGCTCCTGTGGGCTGGCCCCCGCCGCGGTCTTTGACGGCAAGGTGGCGGGCAAAGTAGAGCGGGAAGTCATCATCGAGCGGCTGCGGGCCTGGCAGAATGCAGCCAGCCCGATCCCCGCAGGGAGTGTGGCCCATGCGTGAAAAATTAGCCGAGATTGCCCTCCACGAAGCGGAGAGCCGTCAGAGTTGCACCCATACTTTCAACGTCTGTATGGCGGCTGGTTGTCTCTCCTCTGGCAGCCAGCAGGTCTTGGAAAGTCTACAGACAGCGGTGACGGCCACTGGCGTCAACGGCTGCCAAGTGCGCGGGGTGGGCTGCCTGGGCCTCTGCAGCGCGGGTCCGCTGGTGCAGGTGGAGCCGGAGAACAGTCTCTACGGCCCCGTGACCGGCGCAAGCGCGGCGACCCTGGCTGCCCTGGTGGATGGTCAGGCGGTCAATCTGCCCCAGGTAGACGCCAACGCCCCCTTCTTCCAACGGCAGACCCGCATTGTGCTGGAAAACAGTGGGCGCATCGATCCCGAACGCATCGAAGAGTATATCGCCGCCGAAGGCTACAGCGCGCTGGTCAAAGCCCTGACGGCAATGACGCCAGCCCAGGTCATTGACGAAGTGACGGCCAGCGGTCTGCGTGGGCGGGGCGGCGGCGGCTATCCCACCGGTCTAAAATGGGCGACAGTTGCCAAAGCAGCCGGCCCCGAAAAGTATGTGATCTGCAATGCCGACGAGGGCGACCCCGGCGCATTTATGGACCGCAGCGTGCTGGAAAGCGACCCCCACCGGGTCATCGAAGGGATGATTCTGGCTGGCTATGCAGTCGGGGCCAGCCAGGGATATGTCTATGTGCGCGCCGAATACCCCCTGGCGATTGAGCATCTGAAGAAGGCCATCAGCCAGGCCCGCCGCCTGGGGCTGTTGGGGCGTAGCGTGGCGGAGACGACATTTGGCTTTAACATTGACATCCGCCTGGGTGCGGGGGCCTTTGTCTGCGGCGAAGAGACTGCTCTCATCGCCTCCATCGAGGGCGGGCGCGGACAGCCGCGGCCACGCCCACCCTTCCCCGCCGAGTATGGGCTGTGGGGCAAACCCACACTGATTAATAATGTGGAGAGCTTCGCCAACATTCCGCCCATCATCCGCAAGGGCGGGGTTTGGTATGCGGCCACCGGGACAGCCAAGAGCAAAGGCACAAAAGTCTTTGCCCTGGCCGGGGCCATCACCAATACGGGCATCATCGAAGTGCCAATGGGCACCAGCCTGCGCGAGATCGTCTACGAGATTGGCGGGGGCGTGCCGGGCGGCGGGCGCTGCAAGGCCGTGCAGACTGGTGGCCCCTCGGGCGGCTGCATCCCGGAAGCCTATCTGGACAACCCGGTGGACTACGACTCGCTCTCGGCGCTCGGCTCGATTATGGGCTCCGGCGGGATGATTGTGATGGACGAGTCGTCCTGTATGGTGGATGTTGCCAAATACTTTATGGAATTTTGCATGACCGAATCCTGCGGCAAGTGTGTGCCCTGCCGGGTGGGGACGGTGCAGATGCACCGGCTGCTCGACAAAATCACAAGCGGGCGTGCCACCCTGGACGATCTGGCCCTGCTGGAAGAGTTGTGCGATATGGTGAAGCACACCAGCCTGTGCGGTCTGGGCCAGACAGCCCCCAACCCAGTCGTCAGCACCCTGCGCTACTTCCGCGACGAATACCTGGCCCACATCGAAGAGAAGCGCTGTCCGGCCGGTGTCTGCAAAATTGTAGGTCGGACTGACAGTCCGACGTACTCAAACCCCGTAGGTCGGACTGTTAGTCCGACTGGCGCGGGTCGGACTACCAGTCCGACCTACGGCAAAGAGGAGGTGGCCCGATGAACCGTGGACAAGTTCGCATTGTTACACTGAAAATGGATGGCCGGGACATCGGCGCACGCGAGGACGAGACAATCCTGGAGGTAGCGCGGGAGAACGGCATCGAGATTCCCACCCTCTGCCACATGGAGGGACTCTCCGACATCGGTGCCTGCCGTCTCTGTGTGGTGGAGGTGAAGGGGTCGAACAAACTGCTCACAGCCTGTGTCACAACTGTGCGCGAAGGGATGGAAGTGATCACCCACTCCGAGCGGTTGGACAAATACCGGCGCATGATTGTGGAGATGCTCTTCTCCGAGCGCAACCACGTCTGCGCGGTCTGCGTCTCCAACGGCCACTGCGATTTGCAGAATCTGGCCGTGGACGTGGGCCTCTCCCACATTACTATTCCCTATCTCTACCCGAAGGTGGGCATAGACGCCTCCCACGAACGCTTTGTGCTGGACCACAACCGCTGCGTCCTCTGCACCCGTTGCGTGCGCGTCTGCGACGAGATCGAGGGTGCGCACACCTGGGATCTGATGGGGCGGGGCGTCAAGACACGGGTGATCACCGACCTGGCCGAGGCGTGGGGCGATTCGGAAAGCTGCACCAGTTGCGGCAAGTGCGTACACGTCTGCCCCACGGGCGCGCTCTTTGAAAAGGGCAAGTCCGTGGCGGAGATGACCAAACGGCGGGCCTTCCTGCCCTACCTTACGTCCATGCGGGGCGGGGATGAATGAGGGAAGAACCGCGGACGGCAGACGGCAGACGGCGATCACCCCTTATGCTCCACCATCCGCGGTCGGCGGTCGGTGGTCCACAAAGTCCTTTGGGATTGGAGCAACAAATGAGTGAGTCAACAAACGGCAAAGTTTCCCTGGCGACGGTCTGGCTGGATGGCTGCTCCGGTTGCCATATGTCTTTTTTGGATATGGACGAGCGGCTGCTGGAGATCGCCGAGCATGTCAATCTGGTCTACAGCCCGCTGGTGGATGTGAAAGTATTTCCAGAGATGGTGGATGTGACCCTCATCGAGGGCGCGGTGAGCAGCACCGACGATCTGGCGAAAATTCAGAAGGTGCGCGCGCATACCCGCATCCTCGTCTCGTTGGGCGACTGCGCGGTGACGGCCAACGTGCCCGCCATGCGCAACCCCTTCGGCACAGAGGCAGTCTACCACCGGGCCTATTTTGAGAATGCGCACCTCAACCAGCGCATCCCCAACGAAATCATCCCGCCCCTCCTGCCCGAATCGCGCCCGGTGCATGAATATGTGCATGTGGACGTCTTTGTGCCGGGCTGCCCGCCCCACCGCGACGCCATCTACTACGTTCTGACCGAACTGGTGGCAGGGCGCAAGCCGGAGACGGAGAAGTATACGCGGTTTGGAAAGTAATCGTTGTGCGTGGTGCGTGGTGCGTTGTGCGTGAACTATTGGGGGGGATGGTCGCTTGTTACAGGCATTTTCGTTTGATAGAAAACGAGTGACACCCTATAGCATAACCAATTTC
>CAMDEX010000087.1 GCA_945897075.1 Litorilinea aerophila | reverse complement strand
GCGGCTTCGTGATCTGCGTCGATGAACTTTCGGGTCATGAGTTGCTCTTCCTATGTGTGTGTTTGGGGCAGGCTTTGTAGGTCTTCTATTCTATCATGACCTGCGGTAGCCCAAAACCCTTCCATCCCTTTTCTCCGACAGGCTGCTAGCCAATGGTTCGAGAGAATCAAGTGACGAAGTTTCTTGTATGAGAGATTGTTGAATATCTGCTGCGGAACAATAAGAGCAACAGTGCCTTTTTGGACAAGGCGAGTCAATCCCAGTTCAAAAAACAAACCGAAAACATCGAAGCGCTTATAAAAGGTTCGATACGTTTGAACGTAGTAATCCTTGTCGGCACGTGATACGAGTTCAACATTCAGATAAGGCGGATTGCCAATCACGATATCAAATCCGCCTTTGCGGTCAAAGACTTCGGAAAAATAGAGTTGGAAGTCAAACAGCACGCGATAACCAAGACCCTTTACCGAATCTTCCAAACGTTTCCGAATCTGTTTATCAATCTCTATCTTGAGCGCAGCTTTGCGCTCATGGTCGGATTCATCAAAATATTTCTTTTTGGTTTCCTCAATGGCGGCGAGTCCTTGAGACCTAAAAGGAAAGCCGTAAAGCGAATTGCCCGCCACAATTTTGTAATCCAAATTCGGCAAGGACTTAATCTGCTTCACGTCCTCCTCATCCACCACCAGCGAGAGCCACAGGCGCAGTTTGGCAATCTCCACCGCGCCGGCGTCAATGTCCACGCCGTAGATGCAGTTTTGAATGGCATGGCGCTTGAAGTGGTAGGGCGTGCGCTCACCCACAGCGTTGAAGTAGGGCGTGAGCGCGGAACGGGCGCGCACAATCTCGCTCATCATCCCCACCGGGAACGCACCGGAGCCAACTGCCGGGTCGCATACCGTAATCTCTGCCAGCGCCTCGTCAATTTGGCGGGCGTGTTGCTCAATGGGCTTAGGCATTCCGATGGGATAGTGGGTTTCGACCGCTTCGTAATGGGAGATTTGCTCGCCGAGATGAACGAAGGTTTCGATGTCGGCGCGGGGCAGCGAGACCGACGCTGTCTGCGCAGTGTTGATGGCGGTGTCGAGATAGTTGATCAGGCTTTCCTGGCACATATAATGGACAATCTCGCGCGGGGTGTAATACGCGCCCAGCCCTTTGCGGCGGTTGTCCTCAATCAGGTTTTCAAAGACTTTGCCCAGCATTTCGGGGTCAATCGCCACCTCTTTTTCCAGCGGCTCGGCCTCGTTGACGGTGAAGTTGTAACGGTCGAACACGTCCAGCACGCCGGTGCCAGTGATCTCCTCCTTCACCACGTATGCGGAGTTGGTGAACAGGTCGTTGGGCAGGAAGATGTCAGTCTTGCGCCAGTCGTAATCGCCCAGCGGCTCAAACAGGCCGCCGTTGAGGAACGGGATGCGGCAGTTGAAACGCTGGCTCCACGCCGCGTGGCCGCGGTCAGTCGCCAGTTCATCGTAAAACAACGGTTCAAGAATGTCATTGAAGAAGTTGGCGTAGGGGCCGTACTCGCCTTTGGCCAGGCGGCGCAGGAAATCGTGGGGGCCGCTGCCCCAATCCTGTCCCTTCGCTACGCCCAGCCAACCCTTCTTCTGGAGAAAGTAGAGAAAGACGATCTGCCCCATCAGTTTCTTGGCAAAGTCTACGGTGTTCACGCCCTTCGCCGTGAATTCATCGCGGATAGTCCTGTCCTGCTCGGCCAGTTTTTCCAGCGCCTTGCGGATATCCTCAAACAACTTCACATATTGGGTGAAGAATTCTTTGGTGACGGTCTCGACGCTGAACGCTTCTTCGATGTCGGCCAGCGCGGGATCGGCCTCGGTCTCTTGGAGCAAATCGAGAAAGCGCGTCTGCGCCGTGTGGCAACTTTCGCCCGCGCCGACGATATAGGAGAAACGCCGGGCCGGGGTCAGGCGCGTTTCCACGCCAACTTTCTTGGAGTCCTTCTCGACGGTGGCGTATTCCATTTTGACGTAGGAGAAGCGCCAGGCTTTTTCCGACGGTGAGACAAAGGCCACCAGCGCGGCGTCTTTTTCGTCGCGGGTCTTGAGGTGGTCGGCCACAAAATTGCGCAGGGCAGTGCGGGCGCGTTCCAGCTTGGCGTCAGTCGTGAGATAGACGACCAACACATCCAGCGTCTCTTTCTTGGGCGAGGTATACGTGCCGAGGCGCTCGAAGCGTTGGACGTGGGCCTTGAACGCATCCTTCACATACTGGCTGTTCCATGCCCCGGCTTTGGACTCGTCTAAACGATTGACAAGTTCCCTGCACAAATTGGCGAAGCGGTTCTTGTCAAACGCCTGCGTGAACGTCTGCTGAACGAGGATGTCGGCTTGGGCGCGGTTCATGCGGCCTCCACGAGATAGGATGAGAGAATCACTTCGCCCGGGTTGAGCGTATGGGAAGTGCGCTGGGCGCGGGTCGGCTGGAAGAACTGCGCGGCGATGTCGTGCCGCAGAATGCCCAGCGCCTTCAGCGGTTCGATCTCCTTTTTCAACGCCTCGGCCACCTTTTTGGTGACGGGCCGGGGCAGCGCGCCGTCGGTCAGCAGTTGAATCACCTGTTGGATATACACTTCGTCGTCGTCGGTGAAGCCGTGATAGCGGCGAATCTCTCTGGCTTTGAGCCGTTTCAAAATATAGGCGTCGTTGGCGCCGCCGGTGTGCCTGGGGATGGCGTCGTCATTTTCGGGGCTGGTGTCGGCGGCAAAAGATTCTTTGTTGCGGTCAAGCAGCGCATAGAAATCCGGCGCGATAGCCTGCCGCTTCTCGGATGGGTCGCCGGGTTTGAGGATTTTTACAGCGGTCAGAAAATCAAGTTCGGCAGAATCGGTTATGCCGTGCTGGGCAAGGTAGAACTTGTCGAGCCGTCCCTGGCGGAAGTAAGTCAGCAAGGCCGGGAACTGTTTTGCCACAGCCTCCGGCGCAGCAGAGAGCAGGCGGGTGGAGCGAGCCTTCTTCGGCAAACGCTTGATGCGGGCAAAAAGCTCTGGCTGCATGTCCCGAACTTCTCGAATTTCGCTAAGATACTCCAATTCGCTCTCTCCGTCTTCGTCCTCGCCGGTGATGGTCTTGCGGGAGTTCAATTTGGCGAACAGGTCGTGTGATTTGACTTCTTCCCCTTCGGTGAGCAAGCGGGCGTCCGCGCCGAGCATTTCGATAAAGGCGTGAATTTTGGCTTCCGCCGCCTCTTTGAGCTTGATAATGTCGTTGCTCTCCTCGGTGGGGAAGAAATTGTAGGTGTGGATGGCGTCGAACTTGGTGTCCACGCGGTTGACGCGCCCAACGCGCTGGATCAGGCGGGTCGGGTTCCAGGGAATGTCGTAATTGATGACGATATTGGAGCGATGCAGATTGACGCCTTCGGAGAGAACTTCGGTCGTCACCAGAATCCTGTAATCATAGCGTGGGCGAAAGGCATTAGCGTCAAAGTTGGCGATCACATCCTTCAACTCCTGTTCGCTGGCCTGCCCGCTGAAGGCGATCACTTTGGGTTCAACTTCCTTCGCAATCCGTTCGGCCAGATACAAAGCGGTCTCTTGCGACTCGGTGAAGATAATCAGCTTCGCCTTTTTTAGTTTGGTTTGCGTGGTGAGCACTTCGCGGAAAGCCTCCCATTTCGGGTCGCGCTCAACCTTAACCCATAACGCCTGTACGTCACGCAAGATTTGCAGATCGCTCTTCAAGTCGGGGAGGAAATTCGCCGAGAAATCCTGGGCGCTCAGTCGTTCGGCTTTGTCTTCTTCGATGAGGCGCTCGATGGCTTCTTGATCGTCCGCCTCCAGCGCCTCGAAGACTTTGGCGATGTGCTTCCTGCTGAGGTAAACGTTGCCTTTCTGGAACTCGTCAATGACGCGTGCGTAGGAATGGATGAAGCGGGCGAGGGTCAAGCGGAAGGCGTGAAAACTGCTTTCGAGGCGTTTGATGATCAGTATCTTCATGAAGCGCGCCAGGTTGCGCTGGCCTTGTAACTCCTGCTCGGTTCGCTCGCCTTCGTAATACAGGAGCGCTTTGTAGCGCGCATATTTGAATTCAGAGCCTAACAAACGCGTGGTCTCGTCAAAGATCTGGTTTTCCTGCCGGCTAAATTTGTAAAAGAGCGGTTCGGGGTCTTTAACTTCGGGAAACTTGAGTCCCTGTTGTCGCATGTCTTCGCCGTAATATTTCTCAATCTCGCTGCGCGTGCGGCGGATCATCAGATATTTCAGAACTCGCTCGCGGGCTGCTTTGGCGTTGCCCTGCACTGTCTGGAAGTAATGCTCGCGGTCATTTTGTCGGTCCAAACCTTTGAGTTTCTTGTCAAGACCGGCAAAGAACGCTTCCAGGTTGCGCAGATTCGGGATCGTGCTGGCTTTGCCGTTTTGGAACAGTTTGATTTGGCTGAGAATGTCGCGGGGCGTGTTGTTCAAGGGCGTCGCCGAGACGAGTATCACCCGTTTGCCCCGGCAAATTTGAGCGAGGGCTTCGTAGCTATGCGTGGTCTCCGTGCGGAAACGGTGCGACTCGTCAATGAAGACATTCGTGTACTTGGAAGTGTCACGCGCCAAGAGATGCTCAAGTTTGCCGATGGACTCAAAGTCTGTTTGCCGGACCTGAAAGTCGCTAAAGACATTCGGCCACGAGCCCCGTTTGTCGCGATCGAGCAACTGCGGCGGGGCAATCACCAAATGGCGTCCGTCGAGTTGTTGGGCCAGCAACGCCGACATATACGTTTTGCCCAGCCCCACCACATCCGAGAGAAATACGCCGCCGTACTCCTCCAGCACCCTGCAGGCGTTGAGGACTGCCTCTTCTTGATATTTCAGTTTCTTGAAACCTGGCGGTACCTCAATGTCTTCCAGTTCTGCCGGGCGGTTGAGTTCACCGCGAAAATACTCGTACAGAAATTTGAGGTAGAGTTCGTAGGGGGTGAATTGGGCGTAGGGCGATCTGTGGGTGATGGTATCTGCGTAGGGCTGCGCAACATCCACCGCCACGGCCCACAGATCGTTGAACTTGCCGATGGCGAACTCGTAATCGGAACGGTTCTTGAGCTCGACGTTGAATTCCAGATTGTCCTGAAGCCCGGCCTGGGTGAAGTTGCTCGAGCCGGTAATCACGCGCCCTTTGTCCCGGTCGCCCTCGGCAAAGGTCATAATATAAACTTTGGCGTGGATATTGCTGGCCGGGTGCGCTCTGATTTCAAGTTTTCCTGAACGAATCCATTCCACGAATTTGTGAACGCCGGTCTCAATATCGGCAGTGTCGGGGGAGCGCTCCAATTCGCCGAGAATCTCTTTGCCCACCTGCTCTTTGGCCGCGGCATGAGAATTGAAATCCAACTTGCCCTGTTCGTTGGCTTGCTGAATCAATTCGTAGGCTGTGCGGTCGGTCTGCAGACCGACGAGAATACGGATCTTCTCGACCTTTTCCAAGAACGGGTAAAGTTTGTAAAAGCCGCTAATGTAAAAATAGCCCACCAGACAGTCGAAGTCGTGGGTGTCAACCCGCAACAAAATAGCGAAGCGCTCACGCAGGCTTTTGCCGGGTTCATTCGTAATGAAGGTCAGGTCAGATGACATAAGAATAGAGTTAACCCCCGGTCCGGCATACGTTCAGGTTAGGTGATGACATCCGCGCCATTAATTGACCCAGAGCACTTCTGTTCGGCTTTGCTTTTTGTTGTCGGCCCCGGTATTGGTGGAGTGAGCGGCGCGGCTGGGCGCTTCGACAGAATCCCAATCCCCGTACAATTCATCCATCAACTCGCATTGATAGCCGGAGAGAGCGACTTTTCCTTTGGCGCGGCGTAGAACGCGTGCCAGTTCCCGATGTTCACCGTCACTCATCTCGTAGGCATAGGCATTAATATCCGAACGGGAGGCGTGGACGTAGGTCGGATCGCAGTAAAAGAGTGTTTCCGGGCTGTCATAGCGTTCGATGACCTCAATGGCAGGGGCGTTTTCGATCTGCACCCGCAACAGTCTTTGGGCAATTTCGGCCAACCCCTCCACACTCCCCAACCAGCGCGAAACTGCCCCGGCCATGCCCGCGCGTGAGGTCAATTTGCAGTGCGCCCAACGCCCCTCGCTGGCTGTCTGGGCCAAACCAGTGCGCACTTGTCGGGCGCGCACAAAAAAGCGGCGGGCGCGTTCCAGGTCGCTTACCCTCTCTGCTGGCTCGGCTACGGCGATGCGTAACTCTTCGCGGGAAAAGGGCGTCAGTCCAATTGCTTCCAATAACGCTTCTTTGTTGTCGCGCAGAACCCGAAAAAAGTTAACCAATTCACCGTCTATGTCGTTGAAGGTCTCCACCGGCGCAGGAGGACGGTTAAGCAGAACAGCGCCCGACCCCCCGAATGGCTCGCAATAATGGGTTGTGGAAGGCAGCAGAGGCAATAGCCAATCCAAATGGCTATATTTGCCCCCGTACCAGCCAAATGCAATGATCTTTCTATTCACAACGCTTTGTCCTGGTTCAATGAACCGCTACGACAGTCTACTGGGGACCTTTGCCGACTGGTTACCCCAGCAGCCAGCGGTCACCGGTTGCGCCTACGCCCACGCCCCGCGCGGCCACCCACGCCCGCTCCACGCCGTCATCCCACAGGGGATTGGTGTGGTTCAGGTGGATCAGCCGCACGTCGCAGGCCGCGCCCGCGGCCCGCTCTGCGGTGTCGGTGGCCAGGGGATGCGGAATCTCGGCGATGTTGCGTCCGGGAAGCTCCGCCAGGCTGAAGAATGCGCCGTCGAGCAGGGCCACATCCACCTCCGTCAGCATCTGCGCCAGCGAGCGATCCCAGCGATCCCAATCGTCAATGTCCGGGCAGTAGAAAAGCGAACGTGCGCGGCCATCAATGCGAAAGGCCATCGTATCGCTCCATTCGTCGCGGTGGGGCACGGCGATGGGCGTGGCGGTCAGGCCGGGGGCAAGCGCAATCGGTTTGTCCGGCGGGCTAAGGCGCAGGGTGATGTTGCCGAACTTTGCCAACTGCTGCCAGGGCTGGTTGCGCAGGAGAAAGGCGCACAGGCGGGGCGTGGCATAGACGGGCAGCCGTTGGGTGTTCCACGCCTCGCGGCCCAGGTGGATCAGCCCGGTGTAGTGGCCCATATGTGCGTGGGTGAGCAGAATCCCAGCCAGACGACAGTCGGGCGCGGCCTGTTGCAGCAGAAACAACTGCTCACGGAAGTCCGGGGTGGCGTCAACCATCCACGACTGGCCGCTGTCCCGGTCAATTAGACCGAGACAGACGACGGATTGGCGACGGCTGGGGTCCGTGTGGGCGCGGCGACAGCGCTCACAGCCACAACCGGCCTGGGGGAGTCCTGCGTCTTGGGCAGCGCCGAGCAGAATGGCTTCGATCATAGGCAGATTATCTACCAGAGCGGGAGGAAAAACAAACTGCGTTGGGGGTGGCAGGGGGCAGGGGGCAAGTCGCAGGTGGCAGGTAGAAAGTGGCAGGTGGCAGGTGGAAAGTGGCAGGTCACCGGTCGCCAGTCGCCAGTCGCCAGCCCCCAGTCGCCAGTCCCCAGTCCCCAGCCCCCAGTCCCCAGCCCCCAGTCGCCAGTCTACGGGACGCTCCGCGCTGGGTTCTTCCTTTTTGCAGTAGACTCATTTTGTCTTTTGCGCTGGAAAGGCTATAGTTTCTGCTATGCCACCTTTTGCATTTTATGTTACGAATTGGTCTGTGCGACCCATCTCCGCACTGCTTGTGCTGGCGCTGTGCTTGCTCTACTGGCGCGGTTGGCTACGGCTGCGCCCGCTGCAAAGCAGAAAAAGCGCAACGGCCCGGCTGGTGAGCTTTGGTCTGGGCTGGCTGCTGCTGGTCGTGGCACTCTTTTCGCCCCTCTTTGCCCTGCGCGCGGAACTGCTGCTGGCGCGCACGATCCAGCAAATTTTGCTGGGGCTGCTGGCCGCGCCCCTGCTCTGGTTGGGGGCGCCGGCACAGACGATCCGCTGGGGGTTGCCGGCGGGGATGCGGCGCAGGCTGACCGGGCTGCTGCGCCGCGATCGGGCGGTGGGCCGCGCTGTGCGCTCCGCCACCCGGCCCACCGCGATCTGGCTGGTGACTGTCGGCTCGTTTCTGGTCTGGGCCGACCCGGCCTTTGTCCAGTGGAGCGTGACGAGCGATCTCCTCTATTCTCTCTCCCTCTGGCTCCTTTTTTCTGTCTATCTGCTCTTTTGGATGCACGTCGTGCAAAGCGGTCCCCGGTTGCATAGGGCCATCCATCCCGGCATCGGCTTTCTTTACGTTCTGATCGGCGGCGAAGTGCCCAATATGGTAACCGGCGTGACGCTGGCTTTTCGCGAAAGCCTCACCTATCCCATTTACGCCGGGGGGTCTACGTCTGTGGCGCTGACCCCGCTGCTGGATCAGACGCTGAGCGGCTGTCTGATCTGGGTGGTGGGCAGTCTGATCTACATTTCCATCTGCCTGGGGATTTTGGGGCGGGTCTTTCGCAACGAAGACGCGCCGCTGCCCCTGCCCATCACCTGGCACGCCACCGAACGTACCATCGCCCCCGGCCTGGAGCATCGGGTTTCCCCGCGCAAGCAGTAATGTAGGTGCGGTTTGTAACCGCACTTTTGTCCGTAGATGTGCGGTTGCAAACCGCACCTACAGATTTCGCGCGTAGCCCATAACCGTCGGTTTGCGCGTTTCAACCGCAGCGGATACACTTTATCGGCGTACCAATCGTCTTTCTTCCCGGTGGCTGCCGCTTCGCAACTTGACAGTCACTGAAATTTCCAATAGATTCTACCGCTTCCAGCCGCCTATGCGTCGTCTTCTCTTTCTCTTCCTCGCTCTAGCGTTTGTCCTCTGGGGACGCGCCATTCTTGTAAATGGCAGCGCCACGCCCAGTGTCGTTTTGCGCGACGGGCTGCTGGTCGTGTTGCTGGGGTTACTGCTCTTTGCCTTCAACGCACGCAACCCTACCGCGCGGGAAGGCGGGGGCGAAGGATCTTCCCCCTCGGCGCGGCTGCGTTGGCTGGCCGGGGCGGGGCTGGTTGCGGCGCTTGCGGGCGGTCTTTGGCTGGCAGCGTCATTGGCATTCACCGCCAACAGTAGTGGAGTGCTCCTGCCCGTACTGCTCTGGCTGGGCGGGCTGACGCTTGGCGTGGCCGGGTTGAACTGGCCGCAACGCGCCGCGCCCAGTGAGACGCATGCTGTCTGGTCGGTGGAGAGCGCACGCCGCTATTTGCAACGCAAAAGCGCGCAGGGAGCGCAGACGGCGCAAACGACACAGAGTCCACTCCCCGTGCATAAGCGCACGATTTGGATTGGTCTCTTTGTATTGACAGCCGTCGGTCTGGCGCTGCGTTTTTGGAATTTTGCCGGGTTGCCCGGCGGCTGTCTGGGGCAGGAGTGTGACACCGCGCTGGCGGCCATGGAATTTCTGCGCACGGGTAGTCTGGCATCGCTCTTTTTCACCCCCTTCCCCGCCCATACCGCTCTGACGGCACTCTTTTTTACTCTCTTTGGGGTAAGCCAGAACAGCACTCTCCTGCTCGGTCTGCTGCTGGGCAGCGCGGCCATCCCGCTCTTTTATGCCGCCGCAGTCCGTTTTGTGCGTCCGGCCACGGCCCTGTTGGGAAGCCTCGTCGTCGTCTTTAGCCCAGTGCTGATTGCCCTCAGCCGCCACCCCGCCCCCGCCCTGCTGCTGTTGACGCTGGTTTTGGCGCTGTTGGCCCTGCGCCCCGACGCCGGTGACACGGGGAGCGCAGGCCGCTGGGCCGCGACCGGTGCGCTGGCAGGCTTGATGCTGCTGGCCGCGCCCGCGCCGTTGACACTGCTTTTGCTGCTCTGGTTTGTGGTGACGCCGCCAGGCAAGCGCTCCCGCTGGCTCTATTATTATCTGTCGCTGCTCGTTGCTGCTCTGCCCCGTCTGGCAATGGGGTTGGCAATGGGCGTCTTTGCGAACGAACCACTCGCCCGCTTTTTCCCCCAGGCCGCAGATCTGGCGGCGCGGCTACTCGTAGAGGGGAGCTTATTGCCCGCGCTCTTGGCTCTGCTGGGCGCAGCCTATCTCCTGCGCCACATCCGTTCGGGTCCGGGCTGGGTCTGGAGTGCGGGCTTTTTGTTGGTTGGGCTGCCGGTTTTTGCTACGCTTGAGCCGACCGCTTTGCATTTTCTCTCCCCGCTGCTCGCCCTGCTGGGAGTTGCTGCGCTGGTGGCGCTCGATCAGTTCGTGACCGAATTCGCCCGCGTCTGGTCGCCGGTGGTGCGGCCACAACGCATCCTGGCCGGGGCTACGCTTTTGCTGCTGGCGCTGTTGGCAAGCGGCGGTGTGGTGCGCATTAAGGCGTTGGCCGCGCAGACGGGCGGGGATCAGAGCAGCGGCTACGCCGCGATTGGGGAGTATCTCTACAGCCATTTTGAAAATTCTGTGGACAACGGCGGCAGCGACGAGACGCTGGTGCTGGTGCCCCAAGTGGTTCTGGACAGCCCGGCCACCCAACTGGCGGCCCGCGGCGTTCTATCCCTGGCCGCCCACATCATTCCGCTGGACCCGGTGGCCCACCTGCCCTTCACCGGCCCCCCTTTCATCGAGGAGGGCATGGGCGATCTGCTCTATATTCTGCCCGCAGAAGATCGGGCCTTGCGCCGCTATCTGCCCGCGCTCTACCCCGGCATGGCCGGTGAGCCGATTCAGGACAAGCAGGGCGAGACGTGGGCGGTGGCCTATCCCGTCTCGCGCAGCGCGGCGGCCAACGCCCAGGGCTTGTCCGCTCTCTATTTTGAGGGCACCGAAATCGGGCCGCTGCAAGAGGCGCTGGATGTGCGCCGGGAGGGGCCACTCGTTTTCGAATGGAGCGGGAAGGCGCCGCTCGACCCGCCCTTTACGATGACGGGCCACGGCGCTCTCTACATTCCCGCAGGGGGCAGCTACGGTTTTCGCATCCAGCGCGATGCGGGCGTGACGGCGCAGCTAGAGTTGGGCAGTCCCACACCGCCCGCGCTGCTGTTGGAGACAGAGGCGGGCAGAGAGGAAATTTTTGCTGATCTGCCCCAGGGCTTCCAGTCGCTGACGCTCCTGGCGCGCAGCAGCGAGAGGGCCGGGACGCTCTCCATTCAGTGGCAGCGACCCGGCGGCCAGTGGGAAGCGATCCCCCGTGCCGCGCTCTACAACGGCGCGCTGGCCCTGGGCAGTGGCCTGCTGGCAACCTATTATGGCCGCGCCGAAGGCAAAGAAAACGGGCAAAGTTTCGACGATCTGGCGGGCGCGCCGCGGCTGGCGTGGCGCGCGGAGCCGTGGCTGGCTGGGAGTCGGCTGCTGGCGTCGGCTGATGCGGTAGTCTGGCAGGGCAAAGTGGCCGCACCGGTGGAGGGCACTTACAGCTTCTCGCTCAACGCGGGCGGGCCATACCAGTTGGAGATTGACGGGATTCTGCTGCTCAACGCCGCCGATGGAGAGCCCAGCACCGTCTCCCTCCTGCTCAGCCAGGGCTGGCACGATCTGATTCTGCGCTATCGCCCTGGCTCGTCGGGCGCTATCCAATTGGCGTGGCAGCCACCCGGCGGCGCGGCGCTGGGCGGCATCGCGCCCGAATTTCTGGCTGCCCTGGCGGCGGACGCGTCTACGGCAGAGTTAGCGCTGCCGCCGTTGCCAGAGCCGGAGTCGCAACCGACGCTGGCGCAGAACGATGCGAGCAACGGTGCGCCAGTCTCACCCGATCTGCAATCCCCGGTGGGCGATGGCCCACCCAGCGCTCTGCCCGATCTGCCTTTTGCGCTGGCCTGGCAGGTGGGCAGTTGCGGCGCGGACATCGAACAGTTTCAGCAGCCCCGAGGCGTGGCCCTCAATCTCAATAACGGGCTGCTCTATGTCGCGGATCAGGGCAACCGGCGGGTGATTTTGCGCGAGATGAGCGACGGCGCGCTGGTGGACTTCTACACAGATGAGAACTTTGAGGAACCCTTCGATCTCGATGTGAACCTGTTGGGCAGCGTTTTTGTGCTGGATGCGGTCGCGCAAACGATTTACGAATTGGAAGAACCCGATGGAATTGCCATTGCCCAGCCGAGTGCAACGGCCTTTTATCGGCCACGCGGGATGGGGATGGACCTCAACGGCAATTTTTATGTGGCCGATACGGGCGGTGCGCGTGTGGTAAAATTGTCCGGCACAGATGGCAGCGTGGAATTGCAGATCGGCGGCCCGGATTCTCTGTTGGGCCAGGGGCAGCCGGTGGATGTGATGGTTCTGCCCACCGGCGCTATCTACGCGGTCACCGCCCAGGACGGCGCGCTCTGGCGGCTGGACACGGGCGAATCCTGGCCCGCTGTAGCCCCGGCCAATACCTTTGATGCGCCCCATCTGGCTGGGCTGCCTACCAGCGCCTTTTTCCTGAGCGACCCGGAGCGCAGGCTGATCACCTATTACAGCCAAGAGGGGCGCGCGCTGGGCCAGTTGCGCAGCGATCTCTTTGCCAAGCCGGTGGGTGTGGGCGCGCTGATTATGAACGGCGAGGTGCTGCTGGCTGTCTCCGACAGCGCGGCCTGCCAGGTGACACTCTGGCGCGCGCCGTTGGATGCGCTGCCGCAATAGTGACAGCGGACAGCGGACCGCAGACGACAGACCGCAACTCGCAACTCGCAACCCGCAACCTGCAACCCGCAACTCGCAACCCGCAACCTGCAACCTGCAACCCGCAACCCGCAACCTGGAGAATGTATGGATAGCAACGAACGCAAACGAAATCTGCTGCTGGTGGGGATTCTGGCGCTGGTGGTCTTTCTCTGTGTGGGGACATTCAGCGCCACCGCGGCCATCGGCTACTTCATCTTTGGGGACAATTCGAGCGCGGGGAGGGTTGAGATTCGGGTAGAAGACCCTGCGGCTCCCCCCACGCCCAAAGCCGGGACGCCGACCGCCCCCCGCCCTCGACAGACGCCAGCCGCGGCAGACAAAGCAACAGCCGAACCCAAAGAGCAGACGCCCGTTCCTCTGCCCCTGGCTGCCCAATCCGAGACCGAAAAACAACTGGCGGCAGTAGTTATCCCCACGCGGGATTTGCGCGATCTGGCCCTGCGTTTGCGCCCGGATGTGGATAAAATTCCCCAAACTATCAAGACAAAAGAATATGCGGTGGGGGATGAACTGGAGTTCTGGGCGTCGAATGTGGACGACAACGAGCAGTTCAAAGTGAAAGCGACCCTCATCTACAAAACAGATGTAGCCTATGTCTGGGTAGAGTCGGGCGAAGATTTCGATAACGAGAGCATTACCAAGTCGGTGGATGTCTTCAGCCAGAAGAGCTATCCGGTTGAGCGAGAATTCTTTGGCAGCGAGTGGAATCCCGGCGTGGATGAGGACCCCCGCCTGCACATCCTCCACGCCAACAATCTCGGCAGCTCCATCGCCGGCTACTACAGCAGCGCAGACGAGTTCAGCAATCTGGCCAACGAATTCTCCAATCAAAAGGAGATGTTCTACATCAGCCTGGAATGGCTCAACAGCAGCGATGATTACTCGTATTACGAAACTGTGCTGGCCCACGAATTCCAGCACATGATTCATTGGAACAATGACCGCAACGAAGAGACGTGGGTGAACGAAGGGCTGAGCGAGCTGGCCCAGGAAGTGGCGGGCTACCCGCCGGACACGGATTTTGCCTCGGTTTTTGCCAGCGTGCCCGACACCCAACTCAACACCTGGAGCGACAACCCAGCGGGCAACGGCGAACATTACGGCAGCGCCTATCTTTTTATGGCTTACCTTTTGCAGCGTTTTGGCGAAGATGTGACCAAAGCGGTGGTGGCCCACCCAGCCAACGGCATCACTGGCGTATCCGAGTCCCTGGCCGAAACAGACCAGACCGCCAGCTTTCAGGCTATCTTTGCCGATTGGGTTGTGGCAAACTACGTCAACGATTCAGAAGCGTTGGGCGGGGACGGGGTATACGGCTACAAACAGTTGCAGGCCCCGTCCCCCTCTGCCGAGAAGACCTTCCGCCGCTATCCAGTGGAGAGCCGTTCGACGACTGTGCGCAATTTCGGCGCGGACTATCTGGAGTTGCAGGGCAGCGGCGATGTGACCTTCCGCTTCCGTGGCGACACGACAACAAAGCTGGCCAATGCCACACCCCACAGCGGCCAACAGATGTGGTGGAGCAACCGGGCCGACGATTCGGACAGCCATTTGACTCGTTCGTTCGACTTTTCGGCTGTGGCCGCGGGCACAAAGCTGGCGATGCAGGCCAATCTCTGGTACGACATCGAAAACGACTACGACTATCTCTACGTGCTGGTCAGTCTGGATGGCAAGAAGTGGCAGATTCTGCCCGGTCAACGCACAACCAGCGAAGACCCCAGCGGCAACAGCTTTGGCGACGCCTACACGGGTGAAAGTTCCGCGACTGGCGGCAGCGTCCCCGAATGGATCGAGGAGAGTTACGATCTGAGCGCCTATGTGGGCAAGAAAGTCGCCATCCGTTTCGAATACGTCACTGACGACGCGGTGAGCTATCCCGGCGTCTTTGTGGATGACATCAGCATCCCGGCCATCGGCTATCGCACAGATTTTGAGAATGGCGCGGACGGTTGGGAAAGCCAGGGCTGGCTGCTGACCGACAACCAACTGCCCCAGCGCTGGATCATTCAGATTCTCGCCCTGCGCAACGGCGAATTGGTGGGCGTGGAACGCGCTGCCGTCAACGCCGATGGAGAGACCGCCATCCAAATCAACGGTCTCTCGCGCGCCACCAGCGCGGTTGTGATCATCAGCGGGGCCACGCCTGTCACCACCGAAGAGGCCCAGTACGAGTACAGCATCGAAGCGCGGTAGAAGTGATTGGGGATTGGGGATTGGGGAGTGGGGATTGGGGATTGGGGATTGGGGATTGGGATTGGGGATTGGGATTGGGGATTGGGATTGGGGAGTGACGCGGACTGATCTTCCCGACGAAATATCCAATACCCAATATCTTTTCCCGTGCGAAAAGTCGGTTGCGATCTTTGATTTTTTCGCAGACATGGGCTATACTGCCTTTGTCTGCCCCCGTGGTGGAATTGGCATACACGGCAGGTTGAGGGCCTGTGTCCTTTAGGACGTGTCCGTTCAAGTCGGACCGGGGGCACCAGACAAAAGAGAGGGCGTGCGGTGGAAATCGCACGCCCTCTTTTTTTTGTGCGACGATTGGAGAGTTTCAGATGCTTTTGGAACTGGTTGTCAGGCAGGGATCGGGGTGACTAACACGGCCGGAAAGAGCGGCACGACTTGGAGATCGTCTTTGTGTTGTTCCAACTCCCAGAGATCGTAAGCATCTTGATGCCCTAACCAGCTTTCCGCACTGCTTCCCAGCGCGATAGACAGCCGCAGCGCGATCTCAGGCGTCACGCGTCCTCTGCCATTCACGATCTTAGATAGGGTCTTGCGACTCACACCCATCGCCTGCGCAGCCTGCGTGATGCTGACGCTCATCGGATCGAGCCACAGACCCTTGACGATTTCTCCGGGATGGGGAGGATTGTGCATCTTCATCATCTCTCATTCCTCAATGATAGTCCTCGTACTCCACAACTTCTGCCTCACCAGCCACAAAACGAAAGGTGATGCGCCAGTTGGCTTGTACGGTAACTGACCAAATGCCCTTGCGATCTCCCTTGAGTTCATGGAGGCGTAGCGTCGGGATACGCATGTCGTCGATAGATCGCGCTTGCTGCAACTGGGCCAAAATCAGACGGATTCGGTTCGCATGTTGCGGCTGAATCCCTGCTTTGTTACCGGTGAGGAAAAATTGTTCCAGCCCCTTGTGCGCAAAGCTCTTAATCATCAGTCAATTGTAACCTAACACTTCCCACTATGCAACCCGGTGAGTTACGCCCGACACAGTTCCGGAACCGTTTCCGCCTAAGCATTCGCAATTTAAGCCGATTGGCGGCAAGAACTGACGCTACCTCATCGGTGTCTGCGGCGACGGCTATTTGCGCGTCAAATGTCGCCAGACGACGCTCAGTTCCCGCCCGCCCAGCAGCGTATTCAGCCCGGCATAGACCAGAGTGCCCCCGCCGATGCTCACGGCCAGAAAGGGCCACGTTTCCAGCCCCAGACGCGCCACACCTGCGATCAGCGCGGCCATCCCGCCGCAGGCCAGCAGCGTGCGCCCCAAGACCAGAAGCAACCCCCGTTCCTCATCGCGCACCGGCGTCATCCGGCGGTTGAGCCAAAAGAGCGCCAGCGCCAGCGCCGCCGATGCCAACGTTGTGGCCCAGGCCAGCCCGCCGATCCCAAAGGGTTTCACGAGCAGAACGCTGAGAATGACGTGCAACCCAGCCCAGCCCAGATTGGCCCACATCACAACCCGGGTGTTGTGGCGGGCGTAGAAGGCCAAGGAGAGAATATCCTGGCTGGAATCTGTGACCAGACGCATGGCAAAGATCGCCATCAGCCCGGTGACAAGTGTAGTGGAACGGGCGTCGAACGCGCCCCGCTGAAAGAGGAAGGCCACGGCCTCTTCGCCCAGGGCCAACAGCCCCACCGCCGCCGGGATCACCAGCAGCCAGGCCGCACGCAGACCGGCGTACATCGCCGACTGCATCGCGCGTGGCCGGCCCGCGTTGTACTCCTCGGCCAGGGTGGGGAAGATGACAGCGGTGATGGCTCCCGTAAACAGGGATTTGGGCATCGCCACCATCACCAGCATCGCATAGAAAAAGGCGGTGATGCTGCCCGCAGGCAGGGGCGAAGCCAGGCGCAGAAAGAGCAGATCCACCGCCTGCACCACCCCCAACGTGACCATACGCGGCCAGATCAGATGGGCCATCTCCCGGCTACCTGCCAGCTTCAGGGCCAGGGCCGGGCGCAGACGAATGCCTTTGTGCCGCAGCGCGGGCAATTGGGTGGCCGCCAGCAGCAGCGCGCCGATGACACTGCCCCAGGCCACGCCGTGAATACCCCAGCGGGGGGCCAGCACGTATAGCCCAAAAATCTGCCCCAGATCGATCAGACTCAGCGCCAGAGCCGGGGCCAGAAAGTGCTGGTGGGCCTGGAGCAGACTGCTGAAAACGCTGCTCACCCCCACAATCACCGACGACAACAGCACAATCCGCATCAGTTCGGCGGTGAGCATCTGTTGGGCCGGGCTGAATTCCGGAACGAGCAGAACGCGGCTGATCCAGGGCGCGGCCAGCGCGGCCAGGGCGCAAACACTCCCCACCACCAGCGCCGTGAGGGTGAAAACTGTGTTGCCCAGCGCCTCGGCCTGTTGCCTTCTCTGGCTGGACAGATAGGCCAAATAAACCGGAATAAGGGCGGCGGCAATGGCCCCACCGGTCAGCGTATGGAGAAAAAGCTCCGGCAACTGGTTGGCCGCGGTAAAGGCGTCGGCTTCCAGTCCTGTGCCGAACAAACGGGTCATCAGAAAGAGCTTGCCCAGACCGGTGATCTTTTCCAGCGCATAGAGAGCCAGGACGAGCAGGGACGAGCGGATCAAATGGCGGGAACGATTCATCTCAGAGCAGCCCAGCGAGACAGACAAAACATCAAAAACAACCTTCGGCGTTGAGTGGAATGTATGCTATAAATGGGATGGGAAAGTTGCGAGGCGAGGATCGTATGACGCCGTGTCTGAGGGGGCGATAGGCAAGAGAGGCGAATTGAGAGTGCCACTTGCCACCTGCCACCTGCCACCTGCCACCTGCCACCCGCCACCCGCCACCTGCCACCTGCCACTTTCAACCTGCCACTCTACCACAACCCCAACCGGAGACAAACCGTGGACACAGAATTGCTACTCATCAACGGCAACTTTCATACAATGGACCCGGCCCGCCCGCGTGCCTCCGCTGTGGCGATCCGTGGGGATCGCTTCGTGGCTGTGGGCGATGACGACGAGATGCTGGAACTTTTTTCCGCGCAGACGCCGGTCATCAATCTGGGCGGCGAGACAGTCGTGCCCGGCTTTATTGACGCCCACATCCATTTCCTCTCCTACGGTCTCAGCTTGCGTGAGATTGATTTGACCAACACCCCGACTTTGGATAGTGCGTTGGAACGGGTGCTACGTCGGGCAGAGGAGACGCCCGCCGGCCGTTGGCTCACCGGGCGCGGCTGGGATCAGTCTCTCTGGGGCGACGGTGCGTTCCCCAGCGCGGCCGATCTGGACGCCATCAGTTGCGAACATCCGATTTTCCTGCGCCGCAAGTGCGGCCACGCCGGCTGGGCCAACAGCCTGGCCCTGCAAATGGCGGGAATCAGCGCGGCCACGCCCAACCCGGAGGGCGGCGAGATCGTGCGCGACACGGCGGGCCAGCCCACGGGCATTGTGCTGGAGACAGCCATGCACGCCCTCTTCCTTCTCCTGGCCGAGCCGACCGACGCCGAAGCCGTCGAGGCTGTGCGCGCCGCCCAGACCGTCGTCCACAAAATGGGAATTGTGGGTGTCCACACAATGGAGGCCGCGCCCGCGCTGCGCGCCTTTCAAAAGTTACGCGCCGACGGCGAACTGCGCCTGCGCATCGTTTCCCAAATCCCCGTCAGCGAACTGGACGACGCCATCCGCCTCGGCCTGCAAACCGGTCTGGGCGACGAGTGGCTGCGTATCGGCGGGGTGAAGGTCTTCAGCGACGGCGCGCTCGGCCCGCGCACCGCTTGGATGCTGGACGCCTATGAAAATGAACCGAGAAATTTGGGCATTGCGGTCACCGATGCGGCGACGATGGCCGACATTGTAGAGCGGGCGACCAGCGCCGGGCTGGCCGTCGTCACCCACGCCATCGGCGACGCGGCCAACCGGATGGTGCTGGACGCATTGGAGGCCAGCCGCCAAGCCGGCAAAGGGCTGCATCTGCGCCACCGCATCGAACACGCCCAGGTCTTGCACCCGGACGACATCCCCCGCTTTGTGGAGTTGGGCGTCATCCCCTCCATGCAGCCCATCCACGCCACCCAGGATATGCTCCTCTCCGACAAGCACTGGGGCAGCCGCAGCCGCTACGCCTATGCCTGGCGCAGTTTGCAGCAGACGGGCGCGCCGCTGGCCTTTGGCTCCGACGCGCCGGTCGAGACGCCCGATGTGATACAGGGCATCCACGCCGCGGTGACCCGCTGCCGGGCCGATGGCACACCGGGTGGCGCGGGCTGGATTCCAGAGGAAAAGCTGACCGTCGCGGAGGCGGTCTGGGCCTACACTGTCGGCGCGGCCTACGCCGGCGGGATGGAGAAGGAGCAGGGCAGCATCACCCCTGGCAAGCTGGCCGATCTGACCTTCCTCTCCCAGGACATCTTCAGCGTCAACCCGATGGCGATTTTGGAAACAGACGTGACCGCAACAGTTGTGGGCGGCGAATTTGTCTACGGGGGGCCGGCGTGAAAAGTCCCCGGCACTTTCTCTCCGCGCGAGTCGGCAGATAAAGTTGCAGCCATGCAAGTTCGTAAAGTGCCGGGGACTTTTCAGCGCAGTGCAAGCCAAAAAATTGTGGCCGCGTAGTTACAGATCGTCCCGGAAACCGTCCACATACGCCTTGGCCACGCCCAGCCCACAGCCGGTCAGTTTCTCCACCCGCTGCACAGCCGCGGGTACATCACCCGAACGGACTAGCTGCTGCACTTCTTGCACCACTTTGGCCGGCAGGCGAATGAGGCTGTGTTCCTCGTCGTAGGGGTAAGGCGGGGGCGTCGCGCGATCCTGACTCTGTTCGTACATCTTTTCCAATGTATTCAAGAGGGGGAGAGGGTGGCGACGACGGGGTACGCGTGTGATGCGCATATCCAGGGCTTCGTCCGCTGTGTCCATTTCACCACTCTGTAGTTTGAAACTGACAAACTCGGAGCGGGCTTTGCTGTCAATGCGTCGTTTGTTCTTCTTGCACCAGGCCACCAATTCCGAGACCTGGACAGGAACTGGCACGACATTGAGGCCGTTCTTACGCAGAGCGCGCAGATATTCTTCCGCCCCCGCCAGCCATTCGGCGTGGGAGGCGTCCATATCGCCCCTGTCTGCGCTCACCCGGCGCAACGCTTGCCACTCTTCCGCTGTGTACCAGGCCAAACCGATCTGATCTTTTTTGGGATTGCTCATCTCACTCCTCCACAATCCTATGCTGTGAATGACAGCGAATGAGCGGATGACGCGAATAGATGTCGTATCTCCGGCTGTTTGCGTGTCTATGCAAGCAGCGCTTGGGTGACTACCGCCGGGCTATTCGCGTCATCCTCCTATTCGCTATCATTCTGCCCTACGGGCGCACGATGCTCCCATCCACCCGGCGATCTTCGGCCATATAATAGGGACGGGCCGCCAGTTCCGGCTGCAGGAGAGCGCGGGCCTTCTTCTCGTCCACGTCAATGCCCAGACCCGGCTGATCATTGGCGTAGAGATAGCCCCCTTCCAGTCGGGCGTAGCCGGGGAAGAGATCGTATTCTTCCGGGAGGAAGTGGTTTTCCTCCTGCACGCCAAAGCTGGTACTGCTCAAATCCAGGTGTACCGCGGCCATCTGGTTGACCGGGTCGTTGTCGCCGCCCTCCTGCCAGGCCGTCTGCACGCCGAACCATTCGCATAGTGTTGCGATTTTGCGGCACTGGGTAATGCCCCCACCTTTGGAAACGCGCACCCGCACGTAATCAATCAGCCGCTCGGTGATCAGGGGCATCCACTCGTGGGGATTGACGAAAAGCTCGCCCATCGCCTGCGGGGTGACGCACTGCTGGCGCACCTGGCGGTACCAGTGAATCTGCTCCGGGGAGAGCAGGTCTTCCAGGAAGAAGAGGCGGTAGGGTTCGAGGAGTTTGGCCAGGGCCACCGCGTTGTGCGGGCGCAGATGTTCGTGTACGTCGTGGGTCAGTTTGGGGGCAAAGCCTACTTTGTCGCGCAGGTGCGCGAACATCTCCGGGATATTTTTCAGATAGGCTTCGTCGTCAAAGACCCGCTCCCGGGCTGGGGCATTTTTGGGCATGCCCGCCTCGCTGCCGGGCAGAAAGCCGCCGCCGCCGTAGTTCCCCAACTGGCAGCGGATCACCAGGTAGCCCTCCGCCATATAGCGGCGCACGTCGTCTTCCAGCTCGGCCAGATCGTTGCCACCGGCGTGGGCGTAGGCCAGCACTGCGTCCCGTGTGCGCCCGCCGAGTAGCTCATAGACGGGCATGCCCGCCTCTTTGCCTTTGATATCCCACAGCGCCATATCAATCCCGGCCAGCGCGGTGTTGAGGATGGAGCCGTTGCGCCAGTAACCACTGGTATAGACGCTCTGCCAGTTGTCCTCAATCGCGCCGGCTTCCCGCCCGATGAGCAGGGGCGCAATCGTCTCGATGGCGGTGATGACTGTGCCGGAGTGGTAATGGTCGCTGGCCGAGCCGATGCCGTAGAGACCGGGCTGGTCGGTCAGCACTTTGACAAAGACCCAGCGGCCCGCAGCTCGCGTGCGGATGGTCTGGATGGCGGTGATTTTGGTCATTGGGGGTTCTCCTGTTTGGGGGTAAGGATGGGCGATCCAATAAGTTGATGAGCTACCTTCCGGGAAGCGACCACAACAACTTTCTTACGCCCTTGATTTTGTGGCCGCTTCCCGGAAGGGTATCGTACCCCAAATGCGCGGGGTAGGCAACTGTGTTTTGGGGGGCTGATTAGCCCTGAAACTGAAACGTACCCAAGTGCAGCGCGAAGTTCTGGACTGGCCTTGAAGCTGTATGGTACACTTCAGCCACACCAGAGTAGGTTGTCTATGCCCAATTCTTCAATGGGTGCCCAGCAATACATCAAGCAAACGGAGATTCGCGTATGGAACTTGAGTTTAGAGCCTGCTTTGGAGAGAAAAAGCAGTTCGAGGGCAGGCTGAAACAAGCAAAGACGGAAAGTTTTGCAAGAGAGCAAGCTAAAAGTCAGAGAAAGAGCCAAAACTAACCAGATTTGGCAGTTTTTTTGGTCTTTTTGGTCTTCTTGACAACCCGATGGCGGGTGCGGGGCTTGGGATGAAAGCCAGAAGGCCGACCGAGGCCTTTTCCCGCAGGTTTGGTGTCCGAAGCCAGTGGTTCCAAATCGAGCAAAAAGGCGAGAGCATTACGCTGAACTTGCCTGGCAGTCAAAGG